>NZ_JAPDCM010000004.1:0-397147 GCF_027706125.1 Aeromonas sp. Y318-1 | reverse complement strand
TGATCTCGCACCTCGATAACTGTACGTAAGATCAGTATAGTTCGTGGTAACTGACTGCTAATCATGGGTAATCAGGTTTGGAAATGGACATCACTGCTCTTCAGTTGCGAGATGAGCTCTCTGTACTCTGGGAACATGTAATGCGGCCTCCTTGGTTTCGTTTGATTGTGCCTGCAAGACCAAACTACCGCGTCCCCCGCGAGATAAATGTGATCCGGCTCCAATTCGGGACCAATGATTTGCTGCATGGGATGGGCGATTTTTAACTGTTTGAATCACAAGCTGATAAGACTTTTATCGGTAAGCAGAGAGTCTGAAAAGTGCCGGATGGATCACAATTGTGACGACCGGATGACAGCTTGTGGCCGCCGGGCGGGCAGCAAAAAGGGGCGCAGGGCCCCTTCTTGGTAACAGGTGCAGCGTTTACTCTTTTTTCTTTTTCTTCTCGGGCAGCGGCTTGCCATCGCGGGCGATCACCTTGCCCACCTCGAAGCCGATCTGCGCCGCCAGCTCTTCCAGATCCGCGGCCTTGGCTTCGTTGCCGATGGCGTACTGGTAGTTGGCGATGGTGATCCGGTCGGCCACCGGGGTACCCGGGACGATGGGCTCACGCCAGCCCTGACCCACATGGGCCACCAGGGTGCCGTTCATGATGAGTTCGCCGACGATCTCCTGGGTGGGGATGCCCTTGCCGTAGGTGAGGCCCTGCGGGTGCTTCTTGCCGACCAGCGGCTCTTGGCTTGCGGGCATCAGCTTGGTGCGGATCAGCCACTTGGGCGATTTGCTCTTGCCCACCGCCTTGCCGGTCTGGTACTCGTTGATCTTGATGGTCTTGATCATCTGGGCCATGAAGTCCTTGGTCAGCGCTTTTTGCGCTTCGCTGGTTTCATCGATGGCGATGGGGGCCACATACCAGGTCTGGGCCGCCTGTGCCTTGGGGGCGGCGGGGGCGGTTTGCGCCATGGCGAGCGGGCTGAGCAGGATGGCCGCCAACAAGAGTCCTATCTTCTTCATTGTGATTCCGCTTATGTTTCAACAAGAATTTTGTTTTGCCAGCGACGACTGCGCCAGCGCCAGAACATGGCCAGACCGCGCACCCACTCGTCGCAGGCGAGCGCCAACCAGATACCGACCAGTCCATAACCCTGCATGATACCAAGGAAATAGGCCAGTGGAACGGCAATCCCCCACATGGAGACGAGCGCCATGTAGAGCGGGAAACGGGCGTCCCCGGTGGCGCGCAGGGCGTTGATCACCACCAGATTGAAGGTTCGGCCGGGTTCCAGAATGAGGCTTATCAAGAACAGCTGCGCCACCTGGGTGATGATGTCGGCATCATCGGTGAACAGGCTGATGATGGTGCGGCCGTTGAGGGCCGCCAGCAAGGCGATGAAGGCGGTGACGACGAGCCCCAGCTTCAGGCTTTTGAGCAACTGGCGGTAGGCCTGCTCGAAGCGGCGGGCCCCTGCCAGATGGCCGATGATGATCTCGTTGCCAAGGCCGATGGAGAGGCCGAACAGCAGGATGAACAGGCAGATCTGGAAGAAGTAGGACTGGGTTGCCAGCGCCTTGTCGCCGAGCAGGCCGACGAAGGCGGTCACCACCATGAACTGCAGCATCCAGGAGAGGTTCTCGCCGGCGGCCGGCAGGCCGATGTGCAGCACCTTGCCCAGCATCAACCGGCTGGGTTTGACGATCTCCGGCAGGCGCAACCGGATGCCGGTCTTGCGCGCCACCAGCCATATCAGCAGTACCACCCCGACGATGCGACCCGCCACCGTGCTGATGGCGACCCCGGCCACCCCGAGCTGGGGCAGGCCGAACCAGCCGTAGAGCAGCAGCAGGTTGCCGACGAAGGTGATGAGGTTGACGATGAGGGTCACGTACATCGCCTGACGGGTGTGGCCGTGGGCGCGCAGGGTGGCGGCCAGGCAGAGCGCCGCCGCTTCCGGCAGCAGGCACAGGCCGATGATCTGCAGGTAGAGGGTGGCATCGCTCATCAGGTTGGCGGGCAGGTTCATCAGCGCCAGCATGGTACTGGCCCCGGCGATGACGCCGACGGCGGCCACCAGCCCTACCAGCAGGTTGAAACCGATGGCGGTGTGGATGACGATGCGGGCCTTCTCCTTGTCACCGGCTCCCAGATACTGGGTGATCACCACGCTGGTGCCGATGCTGACGAAGCTGAACAAGGTGATGGCGAGATCGAACACCTGGTTGCCGACCGCGAGTGCTGCCACCCCCTGATAGGAGACGTGACCCACCATGAAGGTGTTGAGGGCCCCGGTCAGAAAGTGCAGGGCGAGATCGATAAACAGTGGCCAGGTCAGGGAGAAGAGGGTGCCCGGACCTGCGTGGGATTGAGTTTGCATGGGGTGTCCAAATACTGGGGATGGCCCTCGTCAGCGCCATCTGGACGGGCATTTAACACCAAGCGGGTGCGAGGCGCAATCGTGGCGGTGACCAAGAGGGGGAAGAGAGCGGGGGCCCTGCCACCATGGGCAGGGCCCGCTCGGGATCAGGCCGGGGTGGCGCCCGCCTCCTGTTCGCTGGGCAGGGTGAGGCGCGCCGAATCGGGCAGGGCGTCATCCTGGGGCCAGTGGGAGAGGATGGCCTCGGTGGTGCTCTCCACCACCTCGTCATCCTTGAACACCGGCTCGCGGTAGCAGCGGGTCATCCGCAGCGCCTGATACATGTCGGGGCAGAGGATGATCCCCTCGTCGCCGACCCGGATCCCGGCCTGCTTGAGCCACAGGCTCATCTGGCCGTGGCGGCCGGCCATCACCATGTGGATGCCGCGCCGTTTCAGATCCTTGTGCAGCTCCCCCAGCATGCTCATCACGCTGATGTCCTGATGGGTGAAGCAGGCCACCGCATCCACCACCAGGCATTTGGGGCTGTGGGGATCCTGCACCAGCAGCGCCAGCACCCGCCGTTTGAAGTAGGGGGCGTTGAAGTAGGTGAGCGGCGAGTTGAAGCGATAGACCAGGATGCCGGGAATGGCCTTGGCCTGCTCGTTGTCCCCCAGGGTGCGCACCACGCCCTCGTCGTCCATGCCGAGCAGCTGGTCGGTGGGGCGCATCACGTTGCGTAGGAACTGGAACAGCCCCAGCAGCACCGCGAGGGTGATGCCCGGAATGACCCCCATGGCCAGCACGCTGATGAAGGTGATGAGCGCCAGCCAGAAGGCGGAGCGATCGGAGTGGCGCAGGGCCCACAGGCCGCGAAAGTCGGTGAGGGACAAAGAGGCCATCACCAGCACTACACCGAGGGCGGCGGTGGGGATGTATTGCAGCGGCGCCGTCAGGTAGAAGGTGACCAGGGCGATGACGGCGGCGGCGATGATGGAGACCAGCTGGCTCTTGCCGCCGTTGGCGTCGTTGACCGCAGTGCGCGAATCCGCGCCGCTGATGGCAAAGCCCTGGGAGGCCGCCGCCGCCAGGTTGGCCATGCCGAGGGCCCGGAACTCCTTGTCCGCATCGATCTCGTAGCCGTTCTTGGCGGCAAAGCTGCGGGCGGTCAGCATCATGGAGACGAAGCTCACCATGGCCAGGTTGAGCGCCGGCAGCACCAGTTCCCGCATCAGGCCGGGGGGAAACTCCGGCATCTGGAAGGCGGGCAGGCCCGAGCCGATGGCGCCCAGGGTAGCGATGCCGAACTGGCCCAGATCGAGCGCCCACACCAGCCCCGCCGTCACCACCATGGCCACCATGGAGGAGGGCCAGGCCGGCTTGAAGCGCTTGGCCAGCAGCAGGGTGAGCAGGGCGGTCAGGCTCATGGCCAGGGTGGGCAGATGGGTCTGGGTGATGTAGCTGGCACCGCCGGCGATCCGCTCGATGAGGTAGCGTTCGCTGAAGGTGAAGCCGAAGATCTTGGAGAGCTGGCCCACCATGATGGTGATGGCCACCCCGTTGAGCAGCCCCATCAGGATCGGGCGAGAGAGAAAGTCCGCCAGCACTCCCAGCTTGAAGCGGCTGGCGATGAGGCACCAGAAGCCGGTCATGGCGGTCATGGTCATCACCAGTTGCCAGTGGCGGGTGGCATCCCCGGCGGCGAGCGGGGTCACCACGGCGGCGATCACCGCGCAGGTGGCGGCGTCCGGGCCGACGATGAGCTGGCGGGAGGTACCGAACAGGGCGTACACCAGCATGGGCAGGATACAGGAGTAGAGGCCGACCAGCGGCCCCACGCCGGCCAGCTCCGCATAGGCGATGGCCACGGGCAGAGCCACGGCGGCCACCGACAATCCAGCGCGCATATCCGGCATCAGCCAGGCCCGCTGGTATTGCAGCAGGGCGGCGAGGCCCGGTAGCCAGCGTTCGAGTGAGAAGAAGTCGCGCATTATTTAACCCATTGAGTTACAAACAGCTTTTCCTTAGTGTGCCCAAGGTTATCGAAACATTGCAATCAGGTTATGGCCAGTTCACCACCAGGTCAGGCCACAGCCGTTGCCACTCCTTGGCCTTGACCCGCTCGGTAAAGACCCGGCGCTCCTGGCGGCAGCGCGGGTTGGGATCCACCTGCAGGGACCAGTTGGGGGCAAAGCCGTAGGGGGCCAGCCACTCGAATGAATCGTCTGCCAACAGCCGGACTCCGATGCAGGTGGGCACCTCCACCCAGTGGCTGAGGGCCGAGAGCGAGCTGGTGAACGGGGGCACCAGCTGGCGCACATGCATGCGGGCCTGGTTGCGCACCTCCCACTGCTGGCTCGGCATCTTGGCGGCGAGCCAAGCTTCGTGTTCGGCCTCCTGCAATCCAGTGGGGTCAGCACTGTCCAGATAGATAAGGTCGATGTCGTTGAGGGCGGTCGGCACCGCTTTGTGGTGCAGGTGATCCCAGATGAGGTTGCGGATAAAACCGGCCCCCAGCGCCCAGTCGGGCAGTGCCAGTTCACGGGCTGCCCGCAGGCAATCCATGCGCTGATCATCGGCCCGCAACAGGGCTTCGGTCTGTGCCTGCAGGTCGGCTTCCAGGGCGCTCTGGCGAGCGTGCGAGGCTGACGTGCTGTGACGCGTCTGGGGGTCAGCCGGCATTGCGGCGCAACCAGACGTCGATGTAGCTGCAGCTCGGCACTATGGTGAGCCCTTCTGCCTGGGTCCAGCTGTAGAAGGTGCGAGCCAGCTGATCGGCGATCCCCTGCACCCTGAGCTCGGGCGGGACGAAGGTGCTGTAGGCGTCGATGGTCTTGGCGTCTAGCCGCCGGTAACGCAGCCTGGACTCCTTGCCATCCACCACACAGATGAATTGCTGCTGGTTGGCCTGATGAATGATCTCGCTCATGCTTGCTCCTCGGTACGGGGGATGGGGTTATCTGACCATGTTGGCGCCCCTTTGCCAACTGTTCGGGGTCGCTTACACTGCGAGCCCGGCCGGGTACATACCCGCTAGCCAAGGTATAGAACAGTTCACGAAGGATGGATCCCATTATGGCTTTTGCCACGCTGGAAGAGTTGATCGGCAATACCCCCCTGCTGGCGCTGCGTCGCATCAATCCCCACCCCGGTGTCACCCTGCTGGTCAAGCTGGAGGGCAACAACCCGGCCGGCTCGGTCAAGGACAGGCCGGCGCTGAACCTCATCAAGTGCGCGGAGGCGAGCGGTCACTTAGCGCCAGGGGCGCGGCTCATAGAGGCCACCTCCGGCAACACCGGCATCGCGCTGGCCATGGTGGCGGCGGCGCGGGGCTACCGGATGCGGCTCATTATGCCACATACCATGAGCCAGGAGCGGCGCGATGCCATGCAGGCCTATGGCGCCGAGCTGGTGCTGGTGGAGGGCGGCATGGAGGCCGCGCGCGACCTCGCCCTGGCGATGCAGGCACGGGGCGAGGGGCTGGTGCTCGATCAGTTCAACAACCCGGCCAACCCGGATGCCCATTACCTCTCCACCGGCCCCGAGATCTGGCGCCAGAGCGAGGGTGCGGTCACTCACTTCGTCTCGGCCATGGGCACCACGGGGACCATCATGGGGGTCTCCCGCTACCTCAAGGAGCAGAACCCGGTGGTGCAGGTGATCGGCCTGCAACCGGCCGAGGGGAGCCAGATCCCGGGGATCCGGCGCTGGCCTGCGGCCTATCTGCCGGCCATTTTCGAGCCTGCCCGGGTCGATCGGGTGCTGGACGTGACCCAGCAGGAGGCACTCGTCATGATGCGCCGGCTGGCGCGGGAGGAGGGGATCTGCTGCGGGGTCAGCTCGGGGGGCGCCGTGGCCGGCGCGCTGCGGGTGGCGGCAGAGATCAAACAGGGGGTGGTGGTGGCCATCATCTGCGATCGGGGAGATCGCTACCTCTCCACCGGGGTGTTCAGCGACGAGCAGGCGTAAGAGCGCTGCGCCAGCGCGATGATTAACGTGATATGTATCAACAGCTTGCTGATACATTGCACTGTGTACCCCTTGTAACAATCAACACCGTTGGCAGGGTTGATTCCATTTGCCTCCTGTTTGACACTCGGCGCCCTTGGTTGACCGATGCAAACAGGAGCGTCCCATGATCTTGCCTTCCTCTCTTCGTCTTTCTCTGTTTGGCCTCTGTCTGGCCACGGCGGGTTGTACCGTCGAACCCTACGCCTATCAGTGCGGCGACAAACAGTGCTCTGTGATGGATCACCAGGGAAAGAAACACGAGCGGCCGCTGGACGAGGTGAAGCCCGTCTGGGAACGCAATCAGGAGCGGGAAGAGGCCGTGCGCCGCAACAAGGAGTCCATCTGGCGCGAAAAAACGCCCGAGGAGCGCGGCAACTACGGCGCCGGCGCCACCATCAGCTGGTAACAGGAGGCCCCGCGATGCGGGGCCTCTGTCTGATTACTCCCAGGCCAGCTCGAGCAGGCCGAGCAGTTGGGTGCGGTCGGCATCCTTGCGGTTGTAGAGCAGGGCGCCGTCGTTGATGGCGAGATCGCGGATCTCGGGCAGCAGCGCCTTGTCGGTGACGCCAGCCTCGCGCAGGGTGCGCGGCAGCTTCACCGCCTGCCACAGGGTATCGCGCAGCGCCTGCAACGCCTCGATGGCGGCCTGGGCCCGTGCGGCGGCCGGGGTCGCGGCAAAACGCTCGGCCCCCACCAGCGGCAACAGCAGGCGGGCCAGCTCGGGATCGATGCCCGGCCGGTTGTAGTCGAGCACGGTGGGCAGGAAGAGGTTCATGCACAGGCCGTGAGGCAGGTGGCAGCGGGCCCCCAGGCTGTGGCCGAGGGCGTGCACCAGCCCCACCATGGAGTTGGAGAAGGCCATGCCCGCCAGGGTGGAGCCTTCCGCCAGCTGCAGTCGCAGCCGCTTGTCCTGCGGGTTGTTCAGTACCTGTGGCAAGGCGCTGGCGATCTTCTCCACCGCCATCAGGGCCAGGGCGTCGCTGACCGGGTTCTTGGCGTTGCCGATGAAGGCCTCGATGGCGTGGGTCATGGCATCCATGGCGGTGGCGGCGGTGATGTTGAGCGGCAGCCCCTGAGTGAGGCGCGGATCCAGCACCGCCAGCTGGGGCAGCAGGAAGGGGGAGGTAAAGGGCACCTTGCGCCCGCTCGCCTCGTCCTTGATCACCGCTACCAGGGTCACTTCCGAGCCGGTGCCCGCCGTGGTGGGCACCACCGCCAGCGGTTGCAGCGGCCGGGTCAGGCAGCCGGCGCCGGCGTAATCCAGCAGCCGCGTCCCCCCCATGGAGGCGAGGATGTTGACCGCCTTGGCGGTGTCGATGACGGAGCCGCCGCCCAGCGCCACCAGGCTGTCACAGCCAAGCTCTCGGTGACGGGCCGCAATCCGCTCCACCACGGCGGTGGAGGAGTCGGCCGGGATCTCGTCCCAGATGGCGGCCACCGGCAGCTCCCCTTCGGCCAGTACCCCGGCCAGCAGGGTGGCGAGGCCAGTGCCGCTGACCCCCTTGTCGGTGAGCAGCAGCGGCCTGCGCGCCCCCAATCCCGCCAGCTCGCCGGCCAGTTGTTCCAGCGCCTGCTCGCCCGCCATCAGTTTGACCGGGCAGAAAAAATCGTAATAGCGACTCATGGTGCTCATCCTCTCGTTCAGCCGGTCAACAGACCCAGGTAGATGTGGCAGGCCCGGCTCAGCTTGTGGCGCGGGTCAGGATAGCGGCGCAGCAAGGGACGGGCGATGAAGGCCGGCAGGATCAGCGCCTGCAGCTGCTCCAGCGCCCGCACCAGGTGCATGGCGACGGTGAGATCCCCCTCCACCAGCAGACGGTTCTCGCTGAACGCCTGATTGACCCCGAGCCGAAAGCTGAGGGCGCGAAAGGCGATGGCGGGATGTTTGAAGCGCACCCGCAGCGGATGCAGCCCGCCGGTGTCGGGTGCGGGGCCGCTCTGCCAGCGGCCGGCCGCCTTGTGAATGGTCAGGCCGTGGGCCATGCCGCTCACCTCCAGCCGGATGGTGAGCCCGTCCGGCAGGGGGGCGAGCTCCTGGCGCACCGCCTCGTCGATGCGGGCGGCGCGGCACAGGGTGCGGCCGATGATCCAGAGCAGGCAGCTGATCCAGAGGCGGCGACCCAGTGCCACCAGGGAATCAAGGTGTCGGTTGTGCATAGGCGTGAACTCCCGAGATGGCGGACCAGAACAGGGCGAAGGCGCTGGCTTGCCAGTGGCCGTCCCGTCCCAGTTCAGGTTGGTCGACAAACAGCGAGGCGCAGGCCAGGAACTGGCCCTGGCACACCTCCAACATCAGGGCCGGTGGAGCTTGCATCAATTCGCCGCTGGCCTGGCCCTGGGCCAGCAGGCGGGGTAAAAAACGCAGGGTGTCGCTCAGGATCTGGCTGCGCAGCGGGCGAGCCAGCAGGGGGGAGTGAAAGAAGCCCAGCACGAACTTGAGCTCGTGGGGGTGGGCCTGCATCCAGGTCATCGCCTGGCTCCAGTAGTGGCGCGCCTGCTCCTGGAGGGGCAGGGCGGCGTCAGCCTCGGTGATGGCGGCGCCAAGGCGCAGCTTGATGTCCTGGTAGAGGCTCTGGATCAGCACCTCCTTGCTGGGAAAGTGGTGAAACAGGGTGCCGTTGGCCACCCCGGCTGCCTTGGCGATGCGGGCGGTGGCGGCGCCCTGCAAGCCATCTTCGGCGCACAGGGCAAGGGCGGCATCCAGGATCTGGCGGCGCTTGTCGGTCACGGGTGTGTGCATGCTGGTCTCGTCAGCGCAAAAACAGGGCCATCATCAGCCGCTGGTGCCAGCGCCGATAGGGAGGGTGCACCATGGTGCCGGTGCTGAAGCGTCCCCGGCTCAGCACGGTCTTGGCCTTGGAGAAGGTAAGAAACCCCTCGTGGCCGTGGTAGTGACCCATGCCGGAGGCACCGATGCCGCCAAAGGGCACGTCGTCGGCGGCCACCTGGAACAGGCTGTCGTTGATGGCCATGCCGCCGGAGTGGGTCTCCCGGATCACCTTGTGCTGCAGGGCGGGATCCAGGCTCATCAGGTAGAAGGCGAGCGGACGGGGCCGCGCGGCTATGTAGGCGAGCGCCTCGTCCAGCGAGTCATAGGGCACGATCGGCAGCAGCGGGCCGAAGATCTCCTGCTGCATCAGCTGGCAGTGGCTGGGCACTTCGGTCAGCAGATGGGGCAGCAGGCGGTGGGTGCCATCGTCCCGGGCCGGGCTGCCACAGGGGTGGATCTGGGCGCCTGCCCGCTCGGCTTCGGCCAGCCAACTGGTGAGCCGTTCATACTGGCGGCCATTGATGATGGAGCCGTAATCCTGGCTCCCCAGCCCCTGGGGATAGAGGCGGGCGAAGTGATCGCGATAGGCCTCGACAAAAGCCAGCTCCTGACCACGCGGCAGCAGCACATAGTCGGGGGCGACACAGATCTGGCCGGCGTTGAGGCTCTTGCCGAAGATCATCCGCTCCACCGCCAGCGCCAGCGGCATGTCGGGGGCGATGAGGCAGGGACTCTTGCCGCCGAGCTCCAGGGTGAGCGGGGTGAGCTGGGGGGCCGCCGCAGCCATCACCAGCCGGCCCACCGCGGTGGAGCCGGTAAACAGCAGGTGATCGAAGGGCAGGGCACTGAAGGCGGCCGCCACCTGGGCGTCGCCTTCAATCACCATCACCTCGCGCTCGTCGAAGACGCCGTCCAGCAGCTCGCGCAGCACCCGGTTGGTGTGCGGGGTGAATTCGGAGAGCTTCAGCATGGCGCGGTTGCCGGCGGCGATGGCGCTGATGAGGGGGCCGAGGCTCAGCATCACCGGGAAGTTCCAGGGCACTATGATGCCGACCACCCCGAGCGGCTGATAGAACACCTCCACCCGGGCCGGCGCCAGCAGCAGGCCGGTGTGGCGGCGGTGCGGGCGCATCCAGCGCTTGATCCGTTTCTGGGTGTAGTTGATCTGCATGACGCAGGGGAGGATGTCGGCAATCATGCTGTCGTAGTCGCTGCGCTGGCCATAGTCTTTGGCCAGGGCATCGCACAGCGGCTGCTTGTGGGCGATCAGGGCACGCTTGAGCTGGCTGAGGTGGGCTCTGCGCTCGCTCAGACTCGGCATGGGATGTTGCTGACAGGCCTCTCTGAGTCTGGCCAGTCTGGCCGGGAGCGACAACTTGTCGGTGGCCTCCTGCAACTGCATCGCTTCCATGGCATACCCCGCTGGTTAGGGACCGACTGATTGGTCGGTCTAAATCTAGCGTCTTGTTAACTGGCTGTAAAGTTTTGCCCGTTGGCTTAGGATGGGGCGCGGATGACTCACCCGGCGACTGTGCTGGCCTCCACACTTTCGTGGATTTGGGGTTGGTAAATTATCCAATAAGGGGTAGTTTTTGGCTATCAACCGACAAGGAGAGAGTGTTATGACCAGGGAACTGAACAGCTTGTTGGCCCGCCTGGAAGATGTGGTCGAGCGGATGCCGGATTGCTTCAATACCTATGAATTTGCCCAGAAGCTGGCGTTGCAGCATCAGCGCGAGTTTTTTGCCGCGGGTCACTCCCTGGCCGAACAGGAGGGGCGCCTGCTGCGGGTGCTGCACGAGAAGATTGCCGAGGCCCTGGCCGGCAGCGACAAGGTGATCGAAGGGGCGCTGTTGCCCTGCGTGACCCCCTGGGGCGAGCGGGCTACCTCGCCGCGCTGGCATCGCAAGCACTGAGCCAATCGGCTGGATCAACAACAACAGGGCCCATCGCGGGCCCTGTTGTTTTATGACGGTTACTGGGTGAGGCGGCGCGCCTGCCAGTAGCGGCTGTTCCAGTAGACGTTGTCGAGGCGTGAGCGGATCACCCCCTTGCTGGTGGAGGCGTGGATAAACTCCCCGCCGCCGGTGTAGACACCGACGTGGTATTGCTGCCAGCCGGTCTTGAAGAAAACCAGATCGCCGTGCTGCAGCCGGTAGCGATCGACCGGCCGGCCCAGATTGGCCTGGGATTCAGTAGTTCTGGGCAGGTTGAAACCCATCACCTGCTGGTAGGCGAGCTGAGTGAAGGCGGAGCAGTCGAGGCCGGCCCGATCCGAGCCGCCCATGCGATAGGGCACGCCGCGCCACTGCTGATAGAAGCCTTCAAAGGCGCTGCTCTGCTGGCGTGGCGGGGCAGGCTCGGGTGTGCTGGAACAGGCGGCCAGCAACAGGGCCAGCAGGGGTAGCAGCCATTTGCAATCCATGGGGGCTCCTTCGAGACGACAACGTCTCCATCATAAACGGGGTTCGGGGCTCGAACATAGCCTTGCTTGCAAGAAACAGCCTCTGGCTACCTCAAAAGAGGCGAAAATGCAGAGGGTTATAATATTGTTTGTATTCATTTGAATAATATTTGGTGATTATCTTGAATGAGTATTTCAATATTAAAGTAGTTATTCCAATCAGCCCTGTCATGAAATGATAATTAACCTTGTTGACGCCGCCCCGTGATCTGTGTCACGTTCTGTATCAGGGTTAATTCGTTATGATGGCGCCATCAAATAAATGGCAAGGGACCCCGCCATTTTCACCGCCAATATGATGGCAGCACCACAAGATATCTCTGGGTATATTCCCGCAACTGGTTCACATAATAATATTCGGCCAATGACTGGCGTCGGCTGACAATATCACCAGACAGAGGAGGGCCATCCCATGATATCCGGTCCATAGCAGTGAGTGTTCCCTCGCACCAGAGAGCCTGCGGCATCAGGCTGTCGCACCATCGTTCAGGCCGATGGGCGCTACTGCCAAGCCAATGGGCACAGTGCGAGATGCAAGGCGCAGTCAGGCGACCTTGAGGGAAGATTGCCATCAGCGCGCGACTCCCGTGTAATAGCATTGGCGCATGCCGAATCATCCACCTTAGATCGCATCGCGGTCCTTGTTCTGTCAACAATAAATGCATTCGCCGCCACGCTGTTAATTTACGGCGAGAATAATGAATGTCATGACAGGCAAGCAGAATAACGCCCCGAAATATAACCGTGAATAATATGGTTATGCCGTATTCGTTCATTGTTTAAATAGCTTGGCGTGATTCGACAAGGAGATAACAATGAAAAACAAAAAACCACGCAAATTCATCACGCAAGCCCCCACTCTCAGTTTGCTCGCGCTGGCCTTGTTGGCAGGCAGCGTGCAAGCCGAAGATATTGGCGAACGTACCGACCAGGGCACCGCCATGCTGGCCAGCCTGCAATCCGAACAGGGTCTGATCTACCTCAATGCCGACGTCTGGCTGAAGGGGCAGGAGGCGACGCCGCTCATGACCCGGGATCAGCTGCGCGAGCGGGTGCTGGCACGGGGCGAGCGTCTGTTCATCGATTTCAGCGCCGTCACCGACAAGAATGAGCGACAGCAGGCCAGAAAGGCCATGGAGCAGCTGGCCGGCATCTCTTTTGATGCAGACTGGGTGCTGGTGTCCGGCTACAAGGGGGAGCTGCTGTTCACCCCGCTGGGAGGCGTCGATGACCCGGCCTTCTATCAGGTGATGGAGCGGGTCGAGAGCCTGGAAGGGCAGGGCAAGCGCCACAAGCGCTCGCTGACCCAGCCGCCCGCCGCCGAGGCCGGCTTGCCCCACGTGGCCTTCTACCTCAACGTCAACCGCAAGATCAGCGATGCCGAGTGTACCTTCCCGCGCTCGCGCACCTGGAGCCGGGGCGATCGGCTGTTCTGCGATTCGCCGAACATCTCGCTGGTCTACCGGGTCAACCTGGAGCGCTCCCTGCAATTTGGCAACACCGGCTCCGCCACGCCGGATGCCAAGATAGTGCGGATCTCGCTGGACGAAGAGTCGGCCGGTGCCGGCATCCAGCTCAACGAGGATCTGAGCTGGAGCGAGAACATCGCGGACTACCTGCTGCTGGACGGCTGGGCCCGCGACTATGCCACCGATGCCATCGCCCAGGATTACCGCTTCAGCATCGAGGCGTCCAACACCAAGGCGGCGGTGCTCAAGAGCCTGCCGACCAACCTCAACAGCAAGTACGAGCATCGCGAGATCTCGGGCTTCGAGGTGGGGGTCACCGGCGGGGTCGAGGTGAACAAGGATGGGCCCAAGGCCAAGCTGGAGGCGTCGGCCAAGTTCAGCCAGCAGCGCCAGCTCGCCTACAACACCCAGGATTACCGGGTCGAACGCTCGGCGCCGAGCGCCCAGAAGGTGAGTTTCAGCTGGGTGCGCGATCAATACGCGACTGCGGAGTCCCTGCTCTCCTCCAAGACGGCCACCGTCTGGGGCATGGGGTACGATGTGGATCACAACCGCATCCAGCCGCTCAGCTACAAGGGGTTCGTGCCGAATCTGGATGTCATCTACAAGGCGGCACCGGACGAGACGGGCAGCACCGAGTTCAAGATCGACTCTTCGGTCAACATCCGTCCCATCTACACCGGCATCTACAAGCACTACTACGTGGTGGGGGCCCATGTCTCCTTCCAGGGCTTCGAAGATACCGACAAGCGCAGACGGGTGACGGCGTCCACCAGCTTCAAGGTGGACTGGAACCACCCGGTGTTTACCGGCGGTCGCCCGGTCAACCTGCAGCTGGGGGGCTTTGACAATCGCTGCCTGAGCGCGGATGCCAACCATGGTCTGAGCGCGGTGACCTGTGACGAGACCTCGGCCGCCCAGTCCTTCATCTATGACCAGTACGGCCGCTATGTCAGCGCGCAGGATACCCGCCGCTGCCTGGATGGCAACAACCTCGGCCAGTTGCAGAGCTGCAGCCTGAGCCTGGGTCAGCGCTGGGAGTGGAAAGCGGACAGCGATGCGCTCAGCAACCTGAGTGCCCATCAGCTGCTGGGTCATGACAAGCAGAGTGGGGCGCTGGGGCTCTACGACGAGAACGGCAATCCGCAGAATGTGAGCGTACGGACCCTGACCTCCTACACCCGTATCTTCGGGCCACCGGCCAGTCACTGACAGAGCAGGGCCTTGCGCCCAAGACAACAACGCCGGCAAGTGCCGGCGTTTTTTATGGAGGAGGGATCAGGCCTTGTTTTCGATGAGCGGGGCGAGCAGCTCCGCCAGCTTGTAGAAGGTCTGCACCCGGGTGGTGCTGGGGCGCCACACCAGCCCTATCTCGCGATAGGGGTGCTCTCCCGGCAGCGGGATGGCCACCAGATCCGTGTTGTCGAGGATGCCGGCATCGATGGCCATCTGCGGCAGGAAGGTGGTGCCGAGCCCGGCGCCGACCATCTGCACCAGGGTGTGCAGGCTGGTGGCAGCAAACGGGTTGATCTTGCTCTTGTCCCGCAGCCGGCAGGCGCTCACCGCGTGTTCGGTGAGGCAGTGTTCCCGCTCCAGCAGGAAGATGCTCTGGTTGGGCAGCTCCTTGTAGTCGAACGGGGTGTGCAGGCTGGCCGCCATGCTGGCGGGCATCACCATGTGGAAGGGATCCTGGCCGACCGTCTTGCAGTGAAAGCCGCCGATCTCCACCGGCAGCGCCAGGATCAGCAGGTCGAGCTGACCCTGCTCCAGCTGCTTGAGCAGGTTGGTGGTGGTGTCTTCACGCAGCAACAATTCCAGCTCAGGATAGGTCTTGCCGCACACCTGCAGCAGCTTGCTGAGCAGGAAGGGGGCGATGGTGGGAATGCAGCCCAGGCGTACCGTGCCGTGCATGACCCCCCCTTGATGCTGGCCGAGTTCCATCAGATCCCGCGCATCGGAGAGCAAATTGCGAGCTCGCTCGACGATTTCCATGCCGACCGGGGTCATAATGAAGCTCTTGTGGTCCCGTTCCACCAGTTGCAGGTTCATCATGTCCTCCAGCGTCTGGATCCCGGTACTCAGGGTCGACTGGCTGACATGACAGGCCTTGGCGGCGCGGTTGAAGTTCTTGTGCTCGTCGAGAGCAACCAGATATTGCAGCTGTTTCAGGCTGGGCCAACGTTGCATAGGAAAACCCGATTAATGCTATCTATTTAATTTGATTTAACTAATCTACCATCGGGGCTATAGTTTGTCGCTTTAATTAGACGGACTTGGCTCTAGGTAGCCTGATCCTGACAGGATTGTTCACTTCACATAAAGAGGAATTGAATATGGTATTGGTAGGCCGTCCCGCACCCGATTTCACCGCTGCTGCCGTTCTGGGCAATGGCCAGATCGTTGACTCCTTCAACCTGGCATCCCACATCAAGGGCAAGGCAGCCGTCCTGTTCTTCTATCCGCTCGATTTCACCTTCGTCTGCCCGTCCGAGCTGATTGCCTTCGATCACCGTCTGGAAGAGTTCAACAAGCGTGGCGTGGAAGTGATCGGTGTCTCCATCGATTCCGAGTTCTCCCACAACGCCTGGCGCAACACCAAGATCGAAGACGGCGGCATCGGCCCGGTCAAGTACCCGCTGGTTGCCGACATCAAGCACGAGATCTGCAAAGCCTATGACGTCGAGCACCCGGAAGCCGGTGTTGCATTCCGCGGCTCCTTCCTGATCGACAAGAACGGTGTCGTTCGTCATCAGGTTGTCAACGATCTGCCGCTGGGCCGCAACATCGACGAGATGCTGCGCATGGTCGACGCCCTGCAGTTCCACGAAGAGCACGGCGAAGTGTGCCCAGCTCAGTGGGAGAAAGGCAAAAAAGGCATGACCGCCTCTCCGGACGGCGTTGCCAAGTACCTGTCCGAGAACGCTGCTTCCCTGTAATCGGGTCAGCAATCCGGATAGTGAAAAACCGATGCCCAGGCATCGGTTTTTTTATGGCCGTTGTTTGGCTGTCTGGTTCAGTAGCATTGCTCAGCTGGATTGTGGTTGCCGGCTACGTGCCGACAAACGGCAGGCATAAAAAAGCGCGCCCTTTGGCGCGCTTTTGTCTGGATGGCCGGACTACTCGTCAAAGATACCGAAGTGATCTTTGGCGAAGTTGACCCGCTGCTCCACGTTCATTTTCACCTGGCCCAGCTTCTCGATGGTCTTGAGGTTGGGCACCAGACCGCGGCCGTTGGCGATCTGGATGGCAAGACCCGGGCGAGCGTTGAGCTCCAGCAGCATGGGGCCGCGGAACTTGTCCAGCACCATGTCGGTCCCGATATAGCCCAGGCCCGACATCTCGTAGCAGGAGGCCGCCAGGGTCAGCAGAGTGTCCCAGTGGGGCACCTTGAGCTCATAGAGATCGAGGCCGGTGTCCGGGTGGTGGCGCAGCGGATTGCCGAACTGCACCGCCCGCAGCGCACGGCCGGTACGCAGGCACAGACCCACCCCCACGGCGCCCTGGTGCAGGTTCGCCTTGCCGTCGGATGCGGCGGTGGAGAGGCGCATCATGGCCATCACCGGGAAGCCCTTGAAGATGATCACCCGGGCATCGGGGACCCCTTCGAACGAGTAGCCGTCGAACACGTCATCGAAGTTGATGAGGCCTTCCACCAGCGCCACGTCGGGCTTGCCGCCCAGCGAATAGAGCCCGGCCAGGATGTTGGAGACATGGCGCTCCAGATCCTGCCCGTTGGAGGCGCTGCCATTGGGCTTGTAGAACAGGCCTTCTTCCTGGCGCAGGATCACCAGGATCCCCTTGCCGCCGGAGCCGCGTGCCGGCTTGATGCAGAAGCCCGGCCAATCCTTCACCAGCTCGGTGATGCGGCTCACGTCGTGCTGGGCACGAATGGTACCGATCAGTTCCGGTACCGTGACGCCGGCATCCAGCGCGATGCGCTTGGTCTGCAGCTTGTCATCCACCAGCGGATAGAGGCTGCGCGGATTGTAGCGGCTGATGTAGGAGTGGTTGCGCTTGTTCATGCCGAGGATGCCTGATTGGGACAGGCTCCACGGGGTGGTGTACTTTTCCCAGAACCACATCTGTTACTTGTCCTTACCCGGAGTGGCACCCGATTTGATCTCGTCCACCAGCGGCTTGAAGCGCTTGAGTTCGCTCAGCTTGTAGCCGGTGTAGTTACCCATCAACAGCACGGTCGCCATCAGCACCAGCTGCAGGCCGAGGAAGTTGAAGGTGAGGTGACGGATCAGCTCGTTATCCATGGCCAGATAGGCGATGACGGCCACCAGCAGAGAGCCGCCACCCTGGCGGAACACCTCTTTCGGACCCTCTTCTTCCCACAGGATGGACATCCGCTCGATGGTCCAGGAGAGGATGATCATCGGGAAGAAGGTGATCTTCATGCCGTCAGTCAGCCCCAGCTTGAAGGCAAAGGCGGAGAAGATACCGATCATCGAGATCACCATGATGATGATGGCCGATATTCGGGCGACCAGCAGCAGGTTGAGCCGCGACAGGTAGGAGCGGATCACCAGACCGGTGCCGACGATCAACAGGAAACCGATGAGACCGGTGACCAGCGAGGTCTGGATGAAGGCAACCGCAATCAGCACCGGCATGAAGGTGCCCGAGGTCTTGATCCCCACCAGTACCCGCAGGAACACCACCATCAGCACGCCGATGGGGATCAGCAGCAAGCCCTTGAACAGGGTCTGCTCTTCCAGCGGCAGGCTGTGGATGGAGAAGTTCATCATCTCCGATTTTTCAAACTTCTGGGCCAGCGCCACGCTGACCGGCTGCTCTTGCTCGATCATCGAGAAGCTGACGCGGGAGTTGTGGCCACCGGTCACGTCCAGCAGGGCGCCGGAGTTGTATTCCCACAGCAGCAGGTTGGCAGGGCGACCCTGTTCACCGGTCTGCGGGTTGAACAGCTTGTAGTCGGTCGGGCTGTTGAACACTTGCAGGTAATCCACCAGCTCCTGACGACGGCGGCCATCTTCCAGGCTCAGCGCGTGCACGACACGGGTCGGCACGTCGGCGTTGTTGAGCAGCTCGGCGATCAGGTTGGCGCGGCTCTTGTGCTTCTTCAGCAGCTCGGCGTTCTGCTCCTGCTTCTCGATCTCCTTGATGATTTCGCGAGTCAGGGTGTAGCCGTCGGCGGAGCGCTCCTGGGCACGTTCCAGGATCTGCTTCATGGCGGTGGCGTAGGGCTCGCTCTCGATCTGCTTCTCGATGGCTGGCGGCAGCGGGTTGGCGGCCGGTTTGGCATGGGCATCGGCCATCATGTCGACGCGGTAGTAGAGCTCCTGACGACCGGAGGCGCTGCGAATGGACCACTCGGCGCGGGCATCGCCATCCTTCTCGACGAAGGAGAGGCCGTAGCCGGGGCTCGCGGCGTTCTCGTTCATCAGGGTGAAACCGGGCTGGGTGCCCGGAATGGCCAGGGAGGCGATCACCGGCTCGCCGGTGGCCTCGAACTCCAGCTTGGCTTCGATGGACCAGATCTGGCGTTTTTCACCCGGCGTGAGCGGTACGTCCAGCGCGATGTGGTGATAGAACGTCATCCCCAGGCCGACAATGTACAGCAGGGCTACCAGCAAATAGAACGGCTTACGGGAAACCATGGATTATTTCACATCCTTGAGCTTGGGTTTGGGTTGGATATATTCGCGGGCCACATCAACCACGGCGATGTCTTTCAAAAACTCACGGCCGAGCAGCACGGGGAAGGCCATGTCGCTGCGGTCCTTCAGGGTAAATTCGGCCTTCTCGGTCATGTCACCGATGCGTACCGCAAGGCGCACCACCGGACGGCGGTCGAGATCGTCGGCGGAGGCCTGACGCACCCGCACGTGGCGCACCAGCGGCGCTTCAATCTGGATCTTGTCGTCCATCTCCTGATGGCTCAGGAAGAAGCGCACCCAGTTCTTGCCGTTGCGCTCGAAGATGGTGATGTCCTGGGCGCTGATGGAGGAGGTGGTGGCACCGGTATCGACCCGCGCCTGGAAGGCGTCGTTGGCCGCGTCAACCCAGATCCACTCCGCCTCGCCGACCAGCAGCTTGCCGTCGACGGTGTGACCCTGGCTGGGGGCCTGGCACTTCTCGGTCGGGATCGCCATGGGCTTGGGCGGCTCGGGCGGCAGGGATTCGAGCTTGCTGCCGACTTTGTTCACGGACTCTTTCATGTTGTTGACATCAGTGTTGAGCTGAACCAGCAGGTGCTGTTGCTGCACATACTGCTTCTGTTGCTGTTCCATGGATGTTTGCAGGCGCTGCTCGCTCAGATTGATCTCGTTGCGAAGCTCGGCCAGCGTCAAGGTAGGTACCGGGGGCGCTTTCTCCATACTGACACACCCGCCGAGACTGAGCAGGGAGAGCAGGGTCATTCCTTTTAATTTGCTTTTCATGTCATTCATTTAACTGTGCTTCCTGGAATTGGGTCAGTGTAACTTCCACAGCCGCCATCGGCTAGTCTTTGGCCTTTCTGGCAATCAGTACGGCACGTTTCGGTGCCGGGTGTCCTTCTACCGTGAGTGCGGGATTGGTTGGATCCAGATAATCACTCAGGGATTCATTAATCATCCAGTCGGTACGACGCTGTTCGTCGGTGCTGGTCATATTCTCGTCGACAATCCGCACATCGGTAAATCCACAGCGCTCGACCCACAGCTTGAGGGCCGCGCTGGAGGGGATGAACCAGACGTTGCGCATCTTGCCGTAGCGATCGGTGGGCACCAGCACGTCGTTGACGTCGCCGTCGATCACCAGGGTCTCCAGCACCAGCTCGCCGTCGTCTTTCAACTGGTTGCGCAGCTGTTCGATGTGCTCGATGGGAGACTTGCGGTGATAGAGCACCCCCATGGAGAAGACGGTGTCAAACGCCCGCAGCTCCGGCAGCTCCTGAATGCCGAGCGGCAGCAGGTGGGCGCGCTGGTCGTTGCCGGCGAAGTGGCGGATGGCCTCGAACTGGCAGAGGAACAGCGGGCTCGGGTCGATGCCGACCGCAAGCCGAGCTCCTTCGCCCACCATGCGCCAGAGGTGGTAACCGCTGCCGCAGCCCACGTCCAGCACGTAGCGGCCGGCAAGCGGGCTGATGTGGGGCAGCACTCGATCCCACTTCCAGTCAGAGCGCCATTCGGTGTCGATGTGGATGCCGTGCACCGTGAACGGCCCCTTGCGCCAGGGCATGAAGTGGCGCAGCAGGCTCTCCACCTTCTTGCGCTCCCCTTCGCCGAGGCTCTCGGCCGAGCCGATTTCGACCCGGCTGTGCAGCTCGATGTGGCCGGGGGCCACCTGCGGTAGCTTGTTGAGGGCGCGGTTCCAGCGCGGCAGATCGCCGTGCTGGTTGTCGTGCTGCCAGGCGTGCAACTGGGCGGGCAGGGTATGCAGCCAGTGGCTCAGCCGATTCTTGGCGATCAGCTGATAGAAGTTGGCAAAGTCGATCATGGCTGGGCAGGCTCGCTCGATTTGATGGCAATCATGGAGCCGAAGTTGAAGCACTGGAACCAGAGATCCTGATGGACGAAGCCGGCCTCCCGCAGGCGGGCCTGATGCACCGGCAGGCTGTCGGTGCGCATCACGTTTTCAAGGGCGGTGCGCTTCTGGCTGATCTCCAGCTCGCTGTAGCCGTTGGCGCGTTTGAAGTCGAGGTGCAGGTCGATGAGCAGCTCGTTGACCGGCGCATCCTCGAAGCGGAACTTTTCGCTCAGGATCAGGATCCCGCCCGGGCACAGCCCATCAAAGATGCGCTGGATCAGGGCGGCCCGCTTCTCGGGCTCGACGAACTGCAGGGTGAAGTTGAGCACCACCACGGAGGCGTTCTCGATGGCGATGTCGCAGATGTCCGCCTCCACCAGCTCCACCGGCACCTCGGACTTGAAGCCAGAGAGGTGGGCGCGGGCGCGCTCGATCATGGGGTGGGAGAGATCCACCGCCGTGATGTGGCAACCGGGCTGGGTGACGTGGCGACGCATCGCCTGGGTGGCGGCGCCGAGCGAGCAGCCGAGGTCGTAGAGCCGGCTCTGTGGCTGGGCGTAACGGGCGGCCATCATGCCGATGGCGGAGATGATGTTGCTGTAACCCGGCACCGAGCGCTGGATCATGTCGGGGAAGACATCGACGACCTGTTCGTCAAAGCAAAAATCCCCCAATCGAGCGATAGGGGCGGCAAAAATCTGATCTTTGGTATGCATGCTGGCGCAACCTGACAGCCGGTGCGCGAACCGACTGTTTTGTTCAATTGAATCGTTGGGTGACACCGGTCCGGGCCGGGTCGTCACCGGTTCACGAACGGGGTGGCGGGCCTTGAGATCCATCGGGCCGGTTCCGTTCGCAATGGACCATCATCCTGGTCCTTTCTGAGGGCGGCACCATCTGCGGCAACGAGTTGCAGCACACTGGCGTCAGGGCCCTGTTTATGGCGCCGGACGCCTGCCTGCATCGGATTGTGCTGGGCTGGCGGTCCGGGTCCTTACTTGGGGCGCTAGTGTAGAGGAAAGGTCGGCGTTTGTCTTGACGCCAAGCCCCGTCCAGCCACAAAAAAACGGCTTTTTTTCGCGGCGGGGAAGACGGGGTGAGGCGGCTGACTAAAAGGGCAGCACGCCCTGCTGCGCGCGATCGTTTTCCCCCGGCCAGGGGGCCATCTCTTCCCCCAGCAGGCGGGCAACCTGACGGGCCAGCTCGGGGGACTGGGCGTTGTCGGCCGTATGTATAAAGAGGTAGAGATCTTTGTCCTCCGCCAGCCACTGGCGCCAGTGGGGAAGCCAGCCTGGCAGGAAGGGGTGGTTGGCGGCCGGATCCGGCAGGCCGATGAGCCGCACCACGGGAGCATTGGCGGTGGCCAGCAGGTGTACTGGCAGCCTCGGCTTCTTGCCCTGGGCATCGATCATGGCTGCCGTGGTGGCTGGCACCGAGAACAGCGGCCGGCTGTCGAGCATGATGCGGTTGATGCCCTTCTCCATCAGCAGCCGGTTCAACTGCCGCTCCGCTTCGCCCTTGGCGAAGAAATCGGGGTGGCGCACCTCGAGGGCATAGCGAAACGCCGGTGGCAGCCGCTCGAAAAAGGCCGCCAGACGGGGCAACCCCTGTGGGCCGAAGCGGGCGGGCAGCTGCAGCTTGAGCAGCCCCAGCTTGTCGTGCAAGGGCTCCAGCAGGCGGATGAAGTCGCTCACTTGCTTGTCGGCGCTCACCAGATTGCTCTGGTGGCTGATGGTTTGCGGAAACTTGAAGCTGAAGCGAAAGTGGGCAGGCACCGCATCGGCCCAGCGCCGGACCGTGTCGGGGGTCGGCGAGGCGTAGAAGGTGGTATTGCCTTCCACCGTGTTGAATACCCGGGCATAGTGGGCGAGGTGCTCGGCGGGCTTGGCGCCCACGCCCAGCAAGTGACCTGGCCAGGCCGGGTGAGACCATTGTGGCAGGCCCAAAAAGAGGCTCATGAGGGATCCTGTCTGCGGGTTTATCTCGTTTTATCCCCCTTTTTTGCCCCGGGATGTAAAAAACAGGGCAAAGGAGGCTGCTGGCCATTTTACCCAAATGGGGGTTTTCCTCTATAATGCCAGCCCTTTTGTTTGCCAATTTGTTGTGACTCACGCCGCTGTACGCATATTGTGACGACGGCAGCGGCCATGATGCGGCCAAACAACAATCGCTTGCCGATGCCCTCCGCCCGACACCCCGGCCGCTTGCCAGCCGCCTCTGGTCGAGCCGATATCGGCGGCAGGTGTCCGATCCCGGCGGTCGGACGGTACGAGACAGATTTCAAACCGGGCAAGAACAGGATCTGGCCAGCTGTGAGACAGACGGTGCTTGCCAGTCGTGCCCGGCGACCCAGGTTAACCGTCTCTCTACAAATTCGAAGGAAGAAGTCCATGCGCTCTATCTATTGCGGACAGGTCAATGAGGCCCATGCAGGGCAGACCATTACATTGTGCGGTTGGGTCCATCGTCGTCGCGATCTGGGCGGCCTCATCTTTATCGACATGCGCGACCGGGAAGGGATCGTGCAGGTGTTCTTCGATCCGGACAAGCCGGACGCCTTTGCCCTGGCCTCCGAACTGCGCGGCGAATTCTGCATTCAGGTCTCCGGCGTGGTGCGCACGCGTCCCGACTCCCAGCGCAACAGCGACATGGCCACCGGTGCCATCGAGGTGTTTGCCCACGAGCTGACCATCATCAACCGTGCCGAGCCGCTGCCGCTGGACTTCAACCAGGTCAACAGCGAAGAGGTGAGCCTCAAGTATCGCTACCTGGACCTGCGTCGCCCCGAGATGGCCAAGTACCTGAAGACCCGCGCCAAGGCCAGTGCCTTCGTGCGCCGCTTCATGGACGAGCACGGCTTCCTCGACATCGAGACCCCGATGCTGACCAAGGCCACCCCGGAAGGGGCTCGTGACTACCTGGTGCCGAGCCGCGTGCACAAGGGCAAGTTCTACGCCCTGCCGCAATCCCCGCAGCTGTTCAAGCAGTTGCTGATGATGTCCGGCTTCGACCGCTACTACCAGATCGTCAAGTGCTTCCGCGACGAAGACCTGCGTGCCGACCGCCAGCCGGAATTCACCCAGATCGACGTGGAGACCTCCTTCATGACCGCACCCCAGGTGCGTGAAATCATGGAAGAGATGATCCGCAAACTGTGGCTGCACATCCTGAACGTGGATCTGGGCGACTTCCCGATCATGACCTTCGACGAAGCCATGCGTCGTTACGGCTCCGACAAGCCGGACCTGCGTCTGCCGATGGAGCTGGTCGATGTGGCTGATCTGCTGACTACGGTCGAGTTCGCCGTGTTTGCCGGCCCCGCCAACGATCCGAAAGGCCGCGTGGCTGCCCTGAAAGTACCGGGCGGCGCCGAGCTCTCTCGCAAGCAGATCGACGAGTACACCAAGTTCGTCGGCATCTATGGTGCCAAGGGCCTGGCCTGGATGAAGGTCAACGAAGCGGCCAACGGCATCGAAGGCGTGCAGTCTCCGGTTGCCAAGTTCCTCTCCGACGCCATCGTGCGCGAGATCCTGGCCCGCACCGGCGCAGCCGACGGCGACATCATCTTCTTCGGCGCCGACTCCAAGAAAGTGGTGTGCGATGCCATGGGCGCCCTGCGCCTGAAAGTGGGCCGCGATCTGGGCCTGCTGGAGAACAGCTGGAAGCCGCTGTGGGTCATCGACTTCCCGATGTTCGAAGAAGATGGCGAAGGCGGTCTGGCTGCCATGCACCACCCGTTCACCGCGCCGAGCGGCCTGAGCCCGGAGCAGCTGAAAGCCAACCCGGTAGGCGCTTACGCCAACGCCTACGACATGGTGATCAACGGCTACGAAGTGGGTGGCGGCTCTGTCCGTATCCACAACAGCGAGATGCAGGCCACCGTGTTCGACATCCTGGGGATTACCCCGGCCGAGCAGCGCCTGAAGTTCGGCTTCCTGCTGGACGCCCTGAAGTACGGTACCCCGCCGCACGCCGGCCTGGCCTTCGGCCTGGACCGTCTGAGCATGCTGCTGACCGGTACTGAAAACATCCGGGACGTGATTGCCTTCCCGAAAACCACGGCGGCCGCCTGTCTGATGACAGACGCCCCCAGCTTTGCCAACGCCGCCCAACTGGGCGAGCTGGCGATTGCGACCACCGTCAAGGGTGATGAATAAGCCGTTACCGGCAGCAAAGGCCGCAGCAATGCGGCCTTTCCCTTGCATTAGTCATGACCAGTGTTACTGAAATTCAAAAATAACGGAGAGTCCCTATGGCAGGTCACAGTAAATGGGCCAACATCAAACACCGCAAGGCGGCGCAAGACGCCAAGCGCGGCAAGATCTTCACCAAGCTGATCCGCGAAATCACCACCTCCGCGCGTCTGGGTGATGCCGATCCTGCCAACAACCCGCGCCTGCGTGCGGCGGTGGCGGCTGCCCTGACCGGCAACATGACCCGCGACACCATCAACCGTGCCATCCAGCGTGGCGCCGGCGGTGGCGATGGCGAACAGCTCGAGACCATCGTGTACGAAGGTTACGGCCCGGCCGGCTCTGCCGTCATGGTGGAGTGCCTGACCGACAACCGCAACCGTACCGTTGCCGAAGTGCGTCACGCCTTCAGCAAGTGCGGTGGCAACCTGGGTACCGATGGCTCTGTTGCCTACCTGTTCAGCAAGAAAGGGCTGCTGACCTTCGTGGGTGTCGATGAAGATGCTCTGATGGATGCCGCCCTGGAAGCCGGTGCCGACGACGTGGTGACCGAAGAGGATGGCTCCATCGAGGTGTATACCACCCCGAACGATTTCGGCACCGTGCTCGATGGTCTGGAAGCCGCCGGCTTCAAGCCCCAGAGCGCCGAAGTGACCATGATCCCGTCCACCGAAGCCGAGCTGGATGCCGAGACCGCGCCCAAGCTGATGCGCCTCATCGACATGCTGGAAGATCTGGACGACGTGCAGGAGGTGTACCACAACGGCTCCATCTCCGACGAAGTCGCCGCGACCCTGTAACCGGGTTCGTGAACACTCCGGTGGCGACGCTCTGTTCGCCCCAGCTAAAACGGCAGCCTCGGCTGCCGTTTTTCTTGTGATGGCCTGACGCCGAAGGCCGTGCCGGCCATGACATTGCCCGCCTTAATTTTCCCTTAAGTTTGGCTTTTTAAGCTGCCTGCCGTGTCCGGGCCTCGCTGCCCCTTGCCGCCATCACCTCGGGAGGAGGGATCGGCAAGCGAGACTGCAACAAGAGGTGCCCTGTGTGGCCCCTGTCCTGCCTGGTTTGTCGGAGTATCGTTATGCGCATCACCCTGGGTGTGATGAAGGTGAATCTGTTGCTGGTGCTGTTGTTTGCACTGGTATTCAACTGGCCCATTTTCCTGCACTTTTACACCATTCTCACCAAGCTGGAACACGTCAAGACGGGCTTCGCCCTCTCGATCCCCTTCGTGCTGCTGGCCGCGCTCAACGCGGTGTTCCTGCTCTTTACCTTTCGCTATCTGCTCAAGCCCTTCTTCGTGCTGCTGATCCTGATGGGATCCGTGGTCAGCTACGCCATGCTGAAATACGGCGTCATCTTCGACGTGAGCATGGTGCAGAACATCGTCGAAACCAACACGGGGGAGGCGACCTCCTACTTCAATGCCTCCATCCTGCTCTGGTTCGTGCTGACCGGCCTGCTGCCGGCGCTGGCCCTGCTGTGGGTGAAGATAGAGTATCCCCGTCCCTGGTATAAGGGGCTGGGCCTGCGGCTTGGCTCCATCGCCCTGTCACTGCTGTTTCTGGTGGGAGTGGCGGCGCTCTATTACCAGGATTACGCCTCGGTCGGGCGCAACAACAAGTCCCTCGGCAAGGAGATAGTGCCCGCCAACTATGTGCACGGCCTCTATCGCTACGCCACCGACATCCTGTTTGCCACTCCGATCCCGTATCAGCAGTTGGGCACGGATGCCAGGGTGGTGGGGCAGGGCGGCAAGCCGACCCTGATGTTTCTGGTGGTGGGGGAGACGGCGCGCAGCCAGAACTACTCCCTCAACGGTTACGGCAAGGCCACCAACAGCTTCACCGCGCGGGAGTCGGGCATGGTCTCATTTCACAACGTGCGCTCCTGCGGCACCGCCACCGCGGTTTCGGTGCCCTGCATGTTCTCCAACCTGACGCGGCGCGGCTATGACGACACCCTGGCCCAGTCCCGCGACGGCATGCTGGATGTGCTGCAGCACGCCGGGGTCTCCGTGCTGTGGAAGGAGAATGACGGCGGTTGCAAGGGAGTGTGCAAGAACGTGCCCACCATCGAGATCGAGGCCAAGGATTTTCCCCAGTACTGCCAGAAGGGTTCCTGCTACGACGAGGTGATGCTGGAGGGGCTGGATCGGCAGATCGCGCAGATGAAGGGCAACAAGCTGGTGGCCTTCCACCTGATGGGCAGCCACGGCCCGACCTACTATCGCCGCTATCCCGCCAGTGAGCGGACCTTCGTGCCGGACTGCCCGCGCAGCGACATCGAAAACTGCACCAATGAAGAGCTGGTCAACACCTATGACAACACCATCCGTTACACCGACAAGGTGGTGGCCCGTCTCATCGACAAGCTCAAGACGCTGGAGCAGGATTACAACGTGGGGCTGGTCTATCTGTCGGATCACGGCGAATCTCTGGGCGCCATGGGGCTCTACCTGCACGGCACCCCCTACAAGTTTGCCCCGGACGATCAGACCCGGGTGCCGCTGATGACCTGGTTTTCCCCCCAGTTGCAGGCCGATCGCCAGCTGGATATGACCTGTCTGCAGCAGGAGGCGGCCAGCAAGCGCTTCTCCCACGACAATCTGTTCCACTCCATGCTCGGCATCATGGATGTGCAGACCCAGGTGTATGACGGAACGCTGGATCTGTTCAAACCGTGCAGGGCGGGGTGAGCCGGCGAAAGTGACCAATAAAAAACGGCAGCCACTGGCTGCCGTTGTTGTTTCGCAAGGCCTCGGCCTTACTTCTGCTCCATGATGATCTGCAGCAGGTCCCCTTCCAGCAGGGCCCGCTTCACCAGCGCGAAACCGCCGACGGTGGGCTGATTCTGGAAGCGTGCCTTCACGATGGGCAGGCCGCGATGGAAGCTTGGCAGCGACTGGTGCTCCACGCAGCGGCGGATGGCCGGGAACAGGATCTCTTCGGCGGCGGTGATTTCGCCCGCGATCAGCACCTTCTGCGGGTTGAACAGGTTGACCGTGATGGCCACCGCCCGTCCCAGATGCTCACCCACGTTCTCGATCACGCTGCGGGCCAGCTCGTCACCGGCCATGGCCGCCTTGCACACCTCCTGGATGGTGATGTGCTTCTCCTGCAGCGAGCTCAGGTGGCCGCGGCTGATGAGCTCCTTCACCTTGTCGACGATGGCCTCGTTGGAGGCGATGGTCTCCAGGCAGCCGAAGTTGCCGCAGTGGCAGCGCTTGCCGAGCGGTTCGACCTGGATGTGGCCGATCTCGCCGACGTTGCGGTTCTGGCCGAGGAATACCTTGCCCTTGGTGATGATGCCCGAGCCCGCCCCCTGGTGGACGCTCACCAGGATGGAGTCCATGCAGTCGCGGGACTCGCCGAAGAAGTGTTCGGCCAGTGCCAGCGAGCGGGTATCGTTGCCCACGTAGCAGGGCAGGTTGAAGTGGTTTTCCAGCAGCTTGGCCAGCGCCAGATTGCGGATCTGGTACTTGGGGGTGTAGATGACCATGCCGGATTCCGGATTGACCAGACCCGGCATGGTCAGCGCGATGCTGATGAGGTTGCGGCTGCGATCCTGCTGGGAGTCGATGAAGGCACCGATCTCCCGCAGCAGCATGTCGACCACCGGCTGTTGCTCGATCTCGGTCACCTGGGTGATGTGCTGATCGAGCTCCTTGCCGTCGAGGTCATACAGGGCGAGCTGCAGGTAGCCGCGGCCGAGCTTGGCGGACACAAACTGGAAGCGATGCTTGATGGTGGTCAGGGAGATGGCGCGCCGTCCGCCGGTGGAGGCTTGCGGCGAGGTCTCCTTGATCAGGCCATGCTCGATCAGTTGCCGGGTTATCTTGGTCACGCTGGCCGGGGCCAGCTGACTCAACTCGGCAATTTTGACCCGCGAGATGGGCCCCTGCAGGTCGATGAGCCGATACACGGCTGCACTGTTGACCTGCTTGATAAGATCTACGTTTGCTATTTGTCCGCCAGTCATAGTGTCACTGTGTTGTGTAGTGTCCGTTAACCACGGTCCCGCAGACCGTGAAGGCCTGATCAAAGACAGTCAGGTTGGCTATTTTTCCGACCTGGATACTACCGAGACGTGAGTCCCATCCAATGGCGCGAGCAGGGTAAAGGGTGGCCATTCTCAGTGCTTCATCGAGCGGTAATCCGACCTGTTTGACCAGATTCTCCACCCCTTCAATCATGGTGAGGGCAGAGCCGCCGAGTGTACCATTCTCGTCGACGCACTGACCATCGCGGAAATAGACGGTTGCGCCACAAAAATCAAACTTCTCAAAGCCTTCCGGTGCCCCTGCCGGTGCGGTCGCGTCGGTGACCAGCACCAGTCGCTCTCCCAGCATCTTGTGCGCAAGGCGCACGTTGGCCCAGTGCACGTGATGACCGTCGACGATGACGCCGGCGTAGACATCCTTGCGATCGTAGATGGCACCGACCACGCCCGGCTCGCGACCGTTCACGGTCGGGGTCATGGCGTTATAGAGGTGGGTGGCAAAGCGGATGCCGTTGTCGAACCCGGCCATGGCCTGGTCATAGTTGGCGGCGGTATGGCCCGCGGAGACCAGAATGCCGGCCTCCACCAGCCGGCGGATGTGCTCCGGCTTGTTGCGCTCCGGCGCCAGGGTGATCTTGGCGATGGCATCCGCGTTGGCGCAGAAGAAGTCGATCATTTCGTCGGCGGGCTGGCGGATCTGCTCGGCTGGGTGGATCCCCTTGCGCTTGAGGTTGGTATAGGGTCCTTCCAGATGGACGCCCAGTACCTCGTTGGGGTGCGCCGCCATGTAGTCGCGGGTGACGGCGACGGCCTGCTTCATGTCTGCATCCGGACTGGTGATCAGGGTCGGCAGGAAGCTGGTGGTACCGGATTTGAGGTTGGCGGCCTGCATGGTCGCCAGGGTCTGGGTGGTGATGTGGCCGTTGAACATGACGCCGCCACAGCCGTTGAGCTGGACGTCGATGAAACCGGCGCTCAGGTTGGCACCCTTGAGATCAATGCGTTCGATGCCGGCCGGCAGTTCGGCCAGGCGGGAGATGGCGACAATCTTGTCGCCCTCGATGACCACCCCGTAACCGGTCAGCACGCAGCTGCCGGTGTAGAGGGTGCAGTTGGTCAATGTGTACATGGTGACTCCTTACAGACGGCCGATGTTGGCGGCTTCGAGCTGCTGGAAGTAACGCACGGTCTTGACCTTGAGCTCCATGGTGGAGGGCTCGTCACACACCATCATTCCCTTCGGATGCAGTTGCAGGGTGGAGATGGTCCACATGTGGTTGACGCTGCCTTCTACCGCGGCCTGCAGGGCCTGGGCCTTGCCGTGACCGGTCACCAGGATCATGATCTCTTCCGCATCCATCAGGGTGCCGACACCTACGGTCAGCGCCAGCTTGGGCACCTGCTCCATGTCGCCGCCAAAGAAGCGGGAGTTGGCGATGCGGGTGTCTTCGGTCAGGGTCTTGACCCGGGTGCGGGAGGAGAGGGATGAGGCCGGTTCGTTGAACGCGATGTGGCCGTCGTTGCCGACGCCGCCCATGAACAGGTGGATCTTGCCGTAGGACTTGATTTTGTCTTCGTAGCGCTTGCACTCGGCCACCAGATCCGGCGCGTTGCCGTTGAGGATGTTGATGTTCTCGGGACGAATGTCGATGTGGCTGAAGAAGTTGTTGTGCATGAAGCTGTGGTAGCTCTCCGGGTGATCTTCCGGCAGGCCGACGTACTCGTCCATGTTGAAGGTAACCACGTTCTGGAAGCTCACTTCACCGGCTTTATGCAGTTCAATCAGGCGCTTGTAAGTGTTGAGCGGGGTGCCGCCAGTGGGCAGGCCCAGTACGAAGGGGCGCTCGGCAGTGGGTTTGAACCCATTGATACGGTCAACGATGTAACGGGCAGACCACAGGCCCACTTGGCTGGCAGATTTCAACGGGATCAGGCGCATTGTAGATACCTCTGTACGGGTTGCTGCCGGGATGTCGGCGGCAAATAGACTGGGACGGATTCAAGTTGTTTTATAGCGTAAATAAAGATTGCGAACTAAGCCACATCTATCCGCCACCTTTATCTCGTTTGGGTGATAATGATCACGATTACAGGTTTATTAATTTGCGCAGCGAAATAAAAGCCCTAGACTGCCAATCAAGCCTTGATGGCTTATGCGTCAAACGTGATAAGCACTTAATTTCTAGAAAAACATTAACTAAGGAGAGGAACCGTGAACATTCTCGGTTATTTGCAAAAGATCGGCCGTGCCCTGATGGTGCCGGTAGCGGTATTGCCTGCCGCCGCGATCCTGATGGGGGTTGGCTACTGGATTGACCCGAATGGTTGGGGTGGTGACAGCGCGCTGGCCGCCTTCCTGATCAAGGCGGGTTCAGCACTGATCGACAACATGTCCACGCTGTTTGCGGTCGGTGTTGCCTATGGTATGTCCAAAGACAAAGACGGTTCTGCCGCGCTGGCCGGTCTGGTCGGTTTCCTGGTGGTGACCACTCTGCTGAGCCCTGGTTCTGTGGCGATGATTAAAGGCATCCCTGTAGAGCAGGTTCCGGCAGCCTTTGCCAAGATCAACAACCAGTTCGTCGGTATCCTGTGTGGTGTCATCGCCGCCGAGCTCTACAACCGCTTCAGCAGCGTAGAACTGCACAAGGCGCTGGCTTTCTTCTCCGGCCGCCGTCTGGTGCCGATCGTAACCTCCGTGGTGATGATCGTCGTCTCCTTCATCCTGATGGCCGTTTGGCCGGTCATTTACGGTGGTCTGGTGAGCTTTGGTGAATCCATCGTCAGCCTGGGCTCCACCGGCGCCGGTATCTACGCCTTCTTCAACCGCCTGCTGATCCCGATTGGTCTGCACCACGCCCTGAACTCCGTGTTCTGGTTCAACGTGGCCGGTATCAACGACATCCCGAACTTCCTGGGTGGTCAGGCTACCATCGATGCCGCTCTGGCTGCAGGCAAGAGCCTGGATCAGGTGAAAGGCGTGGTAGGCATGTACCAAGCTGGCTTCTTCCCGATCATGATGTTTGGTCTGCCGGGCGCCGCACTGGCCATCTACCACTCCGCCAAGAAAGAGAACAAGGACAAAGTTGCATCCATCATGATCGCAGCCGCCTTTGCCTCCTTCTTCACTGGGGTGACCGAGCCGCTCGAGTTCTCCTTCATGTTCGTGGCACCGGTGCTGTACGTCATTCACGCTTTCCTGACCGGTGTTTCCGTGTTCATCGCAGCCTCCATGCACTGGATGGCCGGCTTTGGCTTCAGTGCCGGTCTGGTGGATATGGTGCTCTCCAGCCGCAACCCGCTGGCGACCAACTGGTACATGCTGATCCCGCAAGGTCTGGTGTTCTTCGGTCTCTACTACGTGGTATTCCGCGCTGTCATTGCCAAACTGGGTCTGAAAACTCCGGGTCGTGAAGATGATGAAGCTGCTGCTCCGGCTGCTGCCCAGACCACCGACCGTACCGAACTGGCACGCCAGTATCTGGAAGTGCTGGGTGGTCAGGAGAACCTGGTGACCATCGATGCCTGCATCACCCGTCTGCGTCTGACCCTGAAAGACCGCAGCATCGTTGACGAGCGCAAGCTCAAAGCCCTGGGCGCGGCCGGTGTGGTCAAGCTCGGTGAGCAGAACCTGCAGGTGATTCTGGGCCCATTGGCCGAAATCATCGCCGGTGAGATGAAGGCCCTGCGTTAATCGGGCGCCAAGCTCGCCTCAAGTCTAAGTCCATTGTTGACATAACTAAGGGCCCCGCCTCGGGGCCCCATATAAAAAAAGCCAAGAAAATCCAACCTTTACTTCAAATGAGAGCAGCAGTTATGAACTTGAAACATTCTCTGTTAGCCATTGCCATGTCTACCGTTTTCGTCAGCCAGGTGCAGGCAGCCGATGCCGCCAAGCAAGCCGTGGTCGACGCCCTCGCCAGCAACCTCGTCGTCAAGTACGAAGTCGTCACCAACGATGGTGCCGGCGCCGGCCTTGACTGCCAGGCGTTGGGCTCCGAGTGGGCGAGCTGCGGCGTTGCCAAGCTGCACCTGACCAATACCGGTGCTGACGTTACCTCCAAAGACTGGAGCATCTATGTCTCCTCCATTCGCCGCATCCAGCGGGTGGACAATGACCAGTTCACCATCACCCACCTGACCGGCGACCTTTATCGTTTGACGCCGACCGAGAAGTTCCAGGGCTTTGCCAAGGATGCCACGGTCGAAGTGCCGCTGGTGGTGGAGTACTGGGTATTGTTCGAATCTGACATCATGCCGAACTGGTATGTCGCCAGCGAAGGGGCCGAGCCGAAAGTGCTGGCCAGCATGAGCAACATCGACGATGCCACCACCTACGAGAAGCCGATGCCGGCCGACGGCTGGAAGCGTACCAAGGATGACAACAACATCCTGATGAACAGCGAAACCCGTTTCGCCGCCAACCAGACCAGCAGCTTGCTGCCGGCTGGCAAGGTCGACAACCAGATCCTGCCGACTCCGATGAAGCAGGTGGTCAAGGCCGGCCCGCAGGTCGACTTCTCCACCATCAAACTCAATGCCCTGGACCTGCCGAGCGATCGCGCTGAAGCCCTGAAGGCTCAACTGACCAAGCTGGGTGTTACCCTCTCCGACACCGGCTACCCAGTGATCATCAAGCTCGGCAGCAAGCTCAAGCAGGCCGAAGGCTACGACATGACCATCGGCCAGAAAGGCACTGTGGTGCAGGGTCACGACATCGAAGGCGCCTTCTGGGGGGCCCAGTCCCTGATCTCCCTCCTGGGGGTCAACGACAAGCTGGTCAGCCAGATGCACGTCGAGGATGCGCCGCGCTTTGAATACCGTGGCATGCAGACCGACGTTGCCCGTCACTTCAGAAGCCCTGAGACCCTGAAGAAGCTGGTGGACCAGATGTCCGCCATGAAGCTCAACGTGCTGCACCTGGGGCTGACCAACGATGAAGGCTGGCGTCTGGAGATCCCGGGTCTGCCGGAGCTGACCGACGTCGGTAGCCAGCGTTGCCACGACGAGTCTGAAACCAAGTGCCTGATGCCGCAGCTGGGCTCCGGCCCGACCAGCGACAACCAGGGTTCCGGTTTCTACAGCAAGGCCGACTACATCGACCTGGTACGCTATGCCAAGGCCCGCGGCGTGACCGTGATCCCCGAGATCAACATGCCGGCGCACGCCCGTGCTGCCGTGGTCTCCATGGAAGCGCGTTACAAGCGCCTGATGGCTGAAGGTAAAGAGACCGAAGCCAACCAGTTCCGTCTGACCGACCCGGCCGATACCTCCAACGTCACTTCGGTGCAGTTCTACGACAAGATGTCCTTCATCAACCCCTGCCAGCCGGGCGCCGCTACCTTCGTGGCCAAGGTGATGGACGAAGTGGCCCAGATGCACCAGGCCGCCGGCCAGCCGCTGACCGCCTGGCACTACGGTGGTGATGAGGCGAAGAACATCATGCAGGGCGGTGGTTACCAGGATCCGGCCGTCACCAAGAAAGAAGAGCTGGTCGCCTGGAAGGGCAACGTCGACTCCAGCAAGCAGGACAAGCCGTTCGGCAAGTCCCCGATGTGCCAGAAGATGATCGACGATGGCAAGATCAAGGACGTGGCCGAGCTGCCGGTCTACTTCGCCAAGGAAGTGAGCGAAATGGTCAAGGGCCACGGCTTCTCCACTCTGCAGGCGTGGGAAGATGGTCTGAAGTACGCTACGGATGCCAGCGTGTTCGCCACCGACAAGACCCGGGTCAACTTCTGGGAAACCCTCTACTGGGGTGGCTTCAACGAAGCGATGAAGTGGGCGCACAAGGGCTATGACGTGGTGCTCTCCAACCCGGATTACCTCTACTTCGACTTCCCGAACGAGGTACACCCGGCCGAGCGCGGCTACTACTGGGCTACCCGCTTCAACGACACCCGCAAGGTGTTCGCCTTCGCCCCGGAAAACCTGCCGCAGAACGCCGAGACCTCGGTTGACCGCGACGGCAACGCCTTCGTGGCCAAGGGTGACCAGGAGCCGGTCAAGTTCAAGGGGATCTCCGGTCAGCAGTGGAGCGAAACCGTGCGTACCGACGCGCAATACGAGTACATGGTCTACCCGCGCATCTTCTCCATGGCCGAGCGTGCCTGGCACAAGGGCGGCTTCGAGCTGGACTATGTGAAGAACCGCGAGTTCTCCGGCACCACCAAGTTCGTCAACAAGTCCACCCTGAACAAGGAGTGGAACCAGTTCGCCAACGTACTGGGTCAGCGCGTGCTGCCGAAACTGGACCAGGCCGGGGTGGAATACCGCCTCTCCGTACCGGGCGCCAAGGTGGTGAACGGCGTGCTGGAAGCGAACGTGGATCTGCCGGGTCTGCCCATCCAGTACAGCCTGGATGGCAAGAGCTGGAGCGCCTACGACGCTGCCGCCAAGCCGACCGTGGATGGCAAGGTCTACCTGCGTACCACCAGCTTCGATGGCAAGCGCACCAGCCGCGTCACCGAGCTGAACTGATAGTCCTCAATCCATAACGCAAGGTGGGTCGCAAGACCCGCCTTTCCCAAGGGCGATGGCCATCGGGCTTGGGAAAGGTTGACTGTGCGTGTGAGCCTTTGTTGTGTGTGTATATTGTCTGTTTTTGTTTTTCATCACCTTGAACCCCGCCTCGTGCGGGGTCTTTTTTTTCGCCAGTCAGTCAAACCGGCCACCAGTGCAGGGCGTTTTGCGGCGCCAGTACCCCGAAACGGGCAAATTCAGGTTGAGACAGGGCGCGTAATGAGGGATCATATCCGGCTTGACGGCGGGGGTATGAGGGTGCCAGCCGGCACAACTTCCGCCAGTGACGCATTTTTGAGGTGAGCCATGAGTCAGGCGAACAGCCCAACTAACTTTATTCGTCAGATCATTGATGAAGATCTGGCCAGCGGTAAGCACAGCAGCGTGCATACCCGTTTTCCGCCCGAGCCGAACGGTTATCTCCATATCGGTCACGCCAAGTCCATCTGCCTGAACTTCGGCATCGCCCGCGACTACCAGGGCCAGTGCAACCTGCGCTTCGACGACACCAACCCGGTGAAGGAAGATATCGAGTACGTTGAGTCCATCAAGCAGGACGTGCAGTGGCTCGGCTTCCAGTGGAATGGCGAGATCTGCTACTCCTCCGACTATTTCGACAAGCTGCACGGCTATGCCATCGAGCTCATCGAGAAGGGCCTGGCCTACGTGGACGAACTCTCTGCCGAGCAGATGCGCGAATACCGTGGCACCTTGACTGCGCCGGGCAAGAACAGCCCGTTCCGCGATCGTTCGGTGGCCGAGAACCTGGCCCTGTTCGAGAAGATGAAGAACGGCGAGTTTGCCGAAGGCGCCGCCTGCCTGCGCGCCAAGATCGACATGGCATCCCCCTTCATGGTGATGCGTGATCCGGTTATCTACCGCATCAAGTTTGCCCACCACCACCAGACCGGTGACAAGTGGTGCATCTACCCGATGTATGACTTCACTCACTGCATCTCGGACGCCCTGGAAGGGATCACCCACTCCATCTGTACGCTGGAGTTCCAGGACAACCGTCGCCTGTACGACTGGGTGCTGGACAACATCACCATCGACTGCCACCCCCGTCAGTACGAGTTCTCCCGGCTGAACCTCGAATACACCGTCATGTCCAAGCGCAAGCTGAACCTGCTGGTGACCGAGAAGCACGTGGACGGTTGGGACGATCCTCGCATGCTGACCGTCTCCGGTCTGCGTCGTCGTGGCTACACTCCGGCCTCCATCCGCGAGTTCTGCAAGCGCATCGGCGTGACCAAGCAGGACAACATCGTCGAGATGAGCATGCTGGAAGCCTGCATCCGCGAAGATCTCAACGAGAACGCCCCGCGTGCCATGGCCGTGCTGCACCCGGTCAAGGTGGTGATCGAGAACCTGGCAGCCGACGAAGTGCTGACTGCCCCGGCCCACCCGAACAACGCCGAGATGGGCACCCGCACGCTTCCCTTCACCCGCGAGATCCTCATCGATGAAGCGGACTTCAAAGAAGAAGCCAACAAGCAGTTCAAGCGACTGGTGCTGGGCAAGGAAGTGCGCCTGCGCAATGCCTACGTCATCAAGGCCGAGCGGGTCGAGAAAGATGCCGATGGCAAGGTCACCTGCATCTACTGCTCTTACGATCCCGAGACCCTAGGCAAGGATCCGGCCGATGGTCGCAAGGTGAAAGGGGTGATCCACTGGGTCAGCGCCACTCACTCCCTACCGGCCGAAGTGCGCCTCTACGACCGTCTGTTCAAGGTGCCGAACCCGGGCGCCGAAGAGGACTTCGAAGCGGCTCTGAACCCGGACTCCCTGGTGATCATCGAGGGCGCTCGCGTCGAGGCCTCTTTGAAGAACGCCAAGCCGGAGCAGGCTTACCAGTTCGAGCGTGAAGGTTACTTCTGCGCCGACAACAAGCTCTCCAGCCCGGAGCATCTGGTGTTCAACCGCACCGTGGCGCTGCGCGACGTGTGGGGCAAGGCCGAGGCCTGATAACAGCAGAGGGCAGGGGAGACCCTGCCCTTTCTTGATCTGGGAACCTGTTTAGAGAGGTTGTCAGCAAGGTGAAGAGCAGTACAGGAACCAGACCGTATGGATCGTATAGAGATACGTGAGGTTTTTGAGCAGCAGATGAGCCTTGAGCACGGCCTCGGAGCAAGACCCTAACCGGGTTCTAAATGACGGACACAAAAAAGCCAGCGTGATGCTGGCTTTTTTTATTGTCTCTGCCTGGTGGGTCAATCTTCGTGCTTGCACTCGCCGGCGGCGCAGTGGCCGTACAGATAGAGGCTGTGATTGGTCAGCCGGATGTTGTGCTGCTGGGCGATATCACGCTGGCGCTGTTCGATAACCTCGTCGGAGAACTCGATCACCTTGCCGCAGTCGAGGCAGACCAGGTGGTCGTGGTGTTCCTGGGTGGCCAGTTCGAACACCGACTTGCCCCCTTCGAAGTGGTGACGGGTAACAATACCGGCATCATCAAACTGGTTGAGAACGCGATATACGGTAGCGAGACCAATCTCTTCACCCTGGTCGATCAGTCGTTTGTACAGATCTTCCGCACTGGTGTGCTGGCAGTCCGGCTGTTGCAGGATTTCCAGGATTTTGACACGGGGCAAGGTGATCTTGAGCCCGGCCTTTTTTAACGCTTGGTTGTTGTCTGCCATATTCTATTTATTCGCATTCTCGAAGGTGTGGTTATTCTGATTGACTGCCGCTGGAATGGCAACCACGAACTCGCTTGGCCTGTCATTATAGGTCGTAGCTCACCTAAAAATAAACCCAGTAATTCAAGGGCTTTAGCGCAGATGGCGCCATCCGGCGGAATTGGACGGATTCTCGTGACGGCTTGCTCGTTTGATGAATGTTGATAAAATGTAACCTTCTTCACTCTCTGGTCGGATGAGATCCATGGATTGGCTTTTTGACAATGCGGCCTGGGTGCGCCGCGCCCTCAACGCCTGGCCCCCCTTCTGGGGCGCCGGCATCAAGATAGAGACATTGAGCGATGATTTTCGCTTCTGCCGGGTCACCCTCAAGTCCCGCTGGTGGAACAAGAACGCCAACCGCACCCAGTTTGGTGGCAGCATGTTTGCGATGACCGATCCCATCTATCCGCTGATGCTGATGGGCTATTTCAAGAACCGCTATTACGTCTGGGACAAGGCCGGCAGCATCAACTACATCAAGCCTGGCAAGGGCAAGCTGGTGGCCGAATTCAACCTGACCGACGGCAAGCTGGCTGCCATCGTGGCGGCGACCGACGGCGGAGACAAGCACTTCCCCGAGTTCGAAGTGACGGTGCAGGATCAAAGCGGCGAGCTGGTGGCCCAGGTCAAGCGCACCCTCTATGTGCGGGCCAAACCGGAACACCGAAGTGGCGAGAGAGCATGAGCCAGAAAACAACAAGGGCCCCGCGGGGCCCTTGTTGTCAGAGAGGCTGGCGAGCGCGGATCACTCCAGCTCGGCCAGGCACATCTCTTCGTGCAGCTGCTTGCACCAGCCCTTGACGCGCTCGGCGGTTAGCTCCGGCTGGCGATCTTCGTCGATGCCCAGACCGACGAAGTGCTTGTCGTCCACCAGTGCCTTGGAGGCTTCGAATTCGTAGCCGGCGGTTGGCCAGTTGCCGATGACGATGGCGCCTTTGGCTTCGACGATGTCACGCAGGGTGCCCATGGCGTCGAGGAAGTACTCGGCATAGTCTTCCTGATCGCCGCATCCGAAGATGGCGACCAGCTTGTTGGTGAAGTCGATCTCTTCCAGCTCGGGGAAGAAGTCGTCCCAGTCGGCCTGGGCTTCGCCATAGTACCAAGTCGGGATACCGAACATCAGCAGATCGAAGCTGTCGATGTCGGCCTTGCTGCTCTTGGCAATGTCACGGACTTCAATCAGTTGTTTGCCCAGTTCTTTCTGGATCATCTTGGCGACAGCTTCGGTATTACCGGTATCGCTGCCGAAAAACAGACCTACACTAGCCATAGTGTTTAGTTACCCGTATCTGGTGTTAATGCTTAACGGTCAGATTGTGATGCCTGCAGCATGTGCAGACTCAATCTGTTGCTTCAGGATAGATTGGATCAGCTCGGCTCGGCTGACGTTCTGTTGTAACGCAAGTTGGTTCAGGCGTTCCAGCAACTCGGCCTCCACCTTTAACTCTACCCGCTTCAAACCGTTCTCCCGATCGCGCTTGAGCTGGTTGCGCTTGTTGATCTTGAGCTGGGTCTCGCGGGGGAGTGGGTTGGTCTTTGGCCTGCCGGGGCGCTTCTCATTTGCGAACAGATCCAGTGTTGTTCGATCAGTTTGCTGTTTGGCCATACATCACAGATGAAAATAAGTTAGCCGATGCCTGAGCCTTCCCAGCCCAGTTCGATCAGCCCCTTGGCGACAAAACCTGCACAACCCAGGAAGAGTACCAACCAGACGATGAGTCGGCCAAAACGGGGCACGTTGCCGCGTTTGAGCACGTCCTGAATGGCCAGGCCAATCAATACGAAAATGGCCACAAAGAATAACTTCAGGCCCAGACTCTCAATCAGGTCGATATGTTCACTTAGCATGGATTGCGCACACTCCTTATGACGGGCGCACTATATCACAAAGGATTTGAAACTGTTAACCGCCTGTCGACAGGAAATCCACAACCAGTTTGTTGAACAAAACCGGCTTTTCCGCGTGCAGCCAGTGACCTGTACCAGCGATGACCCGGGCCTTGGCGGCGGGGAATTGTGCCATCACCGTCTCGGTATGCTCGGGCTGCATGTAGTCGGAATCCCCCCCCTTGATGAAGAGCGCAGGGCCCTCGAAGCGGCTCTGTGCATCGGGCCAGCCCATGATGTTGCCGTAGTTGCGCTCAAGGGCCGGGACGTTGAAACGCCAGCCCCAGCCGTGCCCGGCTTTGGCAAACGACTTGAGCAGGAACTGGCGCACGCCGGCTATCTCGATGTGCTGCGCCAGGATGGTTTCCGCCTCGCTGCGGCTTTGCGGAACCTGTTCGAGGGTGGCGTTGAGGCCGGCGAACACATTCTGGTGGCGGGCGTGGGGGTAGGCGACCGGCGCGATATCGGCCACCACCAGCTTGGCAACGCGCGTTGGCGCGAGCTTGGCCAGCTGCATGCCCACCTTGCCCCCCATGGAGTGACCCACGATGGCTACCTGCTCAAGCCCGAGCCGATCCAGCAGGGCGAGCAGATCGGCGGCCTGGGCCGGGTAGCTCATCTCATCGGAGTGAAAGGAGGCGCCGTGGTTGCGCAGATCGACGCTGATGACCCGGTATTGTTCGCTCAGCGGGCGCGCCAGCAGGCCGAGGTTGTCGAGGTTGCCAAACAGCCCGTGGATCAGCACGACGGGCTGGCCCTGGCCCTGCTCCTTGAAGTTCAATAATGGGTTTTGTTGCAAAATGACACCTTGTCGGTCGTGAGTGCGTTGCACGTTGTGATTTAACACACTGGAAAGAAAAGGATTTCACTCATTGTGGAGCAAAAAAGTGTGGTTTTTTTTCTAAAAAAAGTCTGCCAGATCGGCTATCAGTGCGACGGATCACACACTTGGCCCGCTATTATGCCGTATTCTCGATGAGATTCATGCACATCTGTCCGCCCCTTGCTTGGGCTGCCGGGTTTGCCTATGTATAATCGCCGCATCCGAATTTCGACGAGTCCAGCGCATCCCTATGAAAACCATCGAGCTTGATGACGATCTCTACTTCTATATCGCCAGCCAGACCCGGCACATCGGCGAGAGTGCCTCCGATATCCTGCGCCGCCTGCTGGAACAGCCCGCCAACCAGGCAGCCCCGGTTGCCGAGCCGGTGACGACGGCCCAGCCGCACACTGTGGCCGATGCCATGGGGCTGGAGGCGCTGCTCGACTCTGGCGAGCTGCAAAAAGAAGAGAAGTCTATCAACCGCTTCATGCAGGTGCTCAGTACCCTCTACCGGGATGACCCGGTCGGGTTTACCCAGGCCACCGAAATCAAGGGGCGCAAGCGCGTCTATTTCTCGCGGGATCCCGATGCCCTGCGCGCCAGCGGCAGCACCACCAAGCCCAAGCCGGTGCCGGAGACCCCGTTCTGGGTGATCACCAATACCAACACCAGTCGCAAGCAAAACATGGTGGCCCAGCTGATGACCAGCATGGGGTATGGCGACGAGGTGATCGCCCGGGTGTGCGGCGCAATTTAACGGTTCATCAGACTCAGGCCTTGCCGGGCAAGGCCGCCATCAAGCAAGGACAACGCCATGGCACAGCATTCCCACGCCGGTCAGCCGGCCCGTTTGAGCGACCTGACCAACATCCCCCGTCTGGTCAGCGCCTACTACCTCAACAAGCCGGACATGAGTCGTCCCGAGCAGCGGGTTGCCTTCGGCACCTCCGGCCACCGCGGCAGCGCCCTGCACAATGCCTTCACTGAATCCCACATCCTGGCGGTGACCCAGGCGCTGGTGGAGTATCGCCAGCAGGCCGGCATCACGGGCCCGCTGTTTGTCGGCATGGATACCCACGCCCTGTCTGAATCCGCCTTTGCCAGTGCGGTGGAAGTGCTGGCGGCCAACGGCGTCGAGACCCGCATTCAGGCCGGCCTCGGCTTCACGCCGACCCCGGTCATCTCTCACGCCATCCTGCGCCACAACGCGGGCAAACCGGCTGCCCGTGCCGATGGCGTGGTGATCACCCCGTCCCACAACCCGCCGGAAGACGGTGGCTTCAAATACAACCCGCCCCACGGCGGCCCCGCTGAAGGGGAGATCACCAAGTGGGTGGAGGATCGCGCCAACGCGATTCTGGAAGCGGGTCTGGCCGGCGTGAAGCGCATGCCGTTCGCCGAGGCCCTCAAGAGCCCGTTCGTGGCCCTGCACGACTATGTGACTCCCTATGTGGATGACCTGAAGAACGTGCTGGACATGGAGGCCATCAAGCAGGCCGGCATCAAGATCGGTGTCGATCCGCTGGGCGGCTCCGGCGTCGCCTACTGGGACGTCATCGCCAAGACCTATGGTCTGAACATCGAGGTGGTGAACTACAAGGTCGACCCGACCTTCTCCTTCATGACCCTGGATAAAGACGGCAAGATCCGGATGGACTGCTCCAGCCCGTTTGCCATGGCCAGCCTGATTGCCCTCAAGGACAAGTTCGACATCGCCCTTGGCAACGACCCTGACTACGACCGTCACGGCATCGTTACCAAGTCTGGCCTGATGAACCCGAACCACTACTTGGCGGTGGCAATCCAGTATCTGTTTACCCATCGTACCGGCTGGTCCAAAGAGTCTGCGGTCGGCAAGACGCTGGTCTCTTCCTCCATGATCGACCGGGTTGCCGGCGAGATTGGCCGCACCCTCAAAGAGGTGCCGGTCGGCTTCAAGTGGTTCGTGGATGGCCTCTATAGCGGCGAGTTCGGCTTTGGCGGCGAGGAGAGCGCGGGCGCCTCCTTCCTGCGCAAAGACGGCACCGTCTGGACCACCGACAAGGATGGCTTCATCCTAGCGCTGCTGGCAGCGGAAATTCTGGCGGTGACCGGCAAGGATCCGCAGGCCCACTACGACGCGCTGGAAGCCAAGTTCGGTCGCTCCAGCTATCGTCGCATCGATGCCCCGGCCAACAGCGCCCAGAAGGCGGTGCTCTCCAAGCTGGATCCGGCGCTGGTGGAAGCCTCCACCCTAGCCGGTGAGCCCATCGTCGCCAAGCTGACCAAGGCGCCGGGCAACGATGCCGCCATCGGCGGCCTCAAGGTGGTGACCGAGAACGGCTGGTTCGCGGCGCGCCCCTCCGGCACTGAGTCCATCTACAAGATCTACATGGAGAGCTTCAAGGGCGAGGCGCACCTGGACCTCATCCAGCAGGAAGCCCAGCAGATCGTCTCCGCCGCCTTGGCCAAGGCCGGGGTCTGAGTTCGACTCAAACACCTGCGGAATGTGAAAGAGGAGCCTTGATGGCTCCTCTTTTTTATTTCGCTTGAGCTGGATGGTTTGTGCTCACGGCCTGCCGCACTGGCCGGTGCTCGCCCGGCGGGCCTGCCAGCGCTTGAAGAAGGGGCGGGCCGGCAGCTTCATCAGGAAGAGAGAGAGCAGGATCACCCCGATGCCGAGCCATTGGCGAGCATCCAACGTTTCCCCCACCATCAGCACGCCGCAGGAGACCGCCACCATGGGGTTGGTGAGGGCCAGCATGCCCATCACCTCCGGGCCGTGGCGCTTGAGCCCCCACAGCCAGGCCCAGTAGGCCAGCGCCGTGTTGAGCAGGATCAGCCAAAGCAGGCCGGGAGCGCTTGCCGGCAGCGGCAGCGGCATGGGGCCGGCCAGCCACCAGGCGAGCGGGATCAGCATCAGGCCGCCCAGCAGCAGTTGCCAGGCGGTCAGCGCCAGCAGATCGCTCACCGGCCAGCGCTGCATCCAGCGGCTGGACTGGCCGATGAGCAGGGTCGCCAGCAGGGCGCAGGTCACGCCGACAGGGTCCAGATTGGCGGAAGGGTTGAGCAGCAGCAAGACTCCAACCAGCCCCATCAGGCCCAGCAGCCATTTCAGGGACGGCCTGACGCCATCCTGCAGCCAGGCCAGCAACATCAGGACCAGCGGCAGGGTGGCACCCAGGGTGCCCGCCACGGCCCCTGGCAGCCGGAAGGCGGCCACGAACAGCAGAGCAAAAAACGCGGCGATGTTGCAAAACGCCAGCAGACACTGTTTGCCCCAGGGCAGGGGCGGCAGACGCGGGCGTACCAGCAACAGGAGCAACCCGGCCGGCAACGCCCGCCACACCGCCACCCAGTAGGGGGAGTAGTCGGTCAGATAAAGGCTGACGACGGCATAGGTGCTGCCCCAGAGCAGGGGGGCCAGCAGGGCGATCAGCATGGGCATGAACTTGTCTCTTTATGAAGTATCTTTAAGTAAAGATAAATTAGCCTCAAATTGGTTTACCATCAAGTATCTCGATAAAAAGATAAGTGGCCGAAGATGGAATCAGATCATGTAGACCTGCTGCTGGCCCAGTGGGCCCGGCAGCGACCGGATCTCGACTGCTCTCCCATGGGCGTGCTGGGACGGGTGGCGCGAATGGCGGCGATCGCCGGACGGGAGGTGAGCGAGGAGCTCAAGGAGTGCGGCCTGCTAGGCAGTGACTTCGACATTCTGGCGACCCTGCGCCGGGCCGGCGAACCGCTTACCCCGACCGTGCTCTATCAATCCGCCATGTTGAGCTCGGGGGCCATGACCGCCCGGCTCGACAAACTGGCAGAGCGAGGCTTGGTCGAACGCCAGGCCGCCCCGAGCGATCGGCGTAGCCTGTTGGTCTGTCTGACAGACGCGGGCCGCGAAATGGTTGATCGGGCGGTGGAGCGGCACGTGGCCAACGAGCGGCGCCTGCTGGCCCCATTGACCCCGGCCGAGCAGGAGCAGCTGGCCGCCCTGCTCAAACGCTGGCTGCTGGAAAACGAATAAAAAAACGGGCCCGCGGGCCCGTTTTTGGTATTGCCAAGTTTTGGATCAGTAACCGCTGCGGGCATCCTTCACCGCCAGTCCCAGCTGCCACACCGCCATGGCGTAGTGGGTGCTGTGGTTGTAGCGGGTGATGGTGTAGAAGTTGGGCAGGCCGTACCAGTACTGATAGCCGGTGCCCACATCCAGGCGCAGCAGGCTCGCCTCGCTGTGGTTGCCAAGAGGGCTGGTGGGGGTCAGCCCGGCGCGGCGCAGGGAGGCGACCGGGTAGCGGGTCTGGAAACCGTGCTCGTAGCCGGGCAGCTGGCCCTGACCGCGCACCGCCACCGGCTGTCCCTTCTCCCAGCCGTGGGCCTTGAAGTAGTTGGCCACGCTGCCGATGGCATCCACCGGATCCCACAGGTTGGTGTGGCCGTTGCCGTTGAAGTCCACCGCGTAGCGCTGGAAGCTGGAGGGCATGAACTGGCCGTAGCCCATGGCGCCGGCGTAGGAGCCCTTGGGTTCGGTGGGATCCATCCCCTCGTCGCGGGTCATCACCAGGAAGGATTCCAGCTCGCTGGTGAAGAACTCGGCCCGGCGCGGATAGTCGAACGCCAGGGTCGCCAGCGCATCCAGGATGCGGGTCTTGCCCATCACCCGGCCCCAGCGGGTCTCCACCCCGATGATGCCGACGATGATCTCGGGCGGCACTCCGTAGATCTGCTCCGCCCGATTGAGTTCGCTTGCGTATTCGCGCCAGAAGTTGACGCCGTTCTGTACGTTGTCCGGGGTGATGAACTTGGCGCGGTAGCGGTTCCAGGCGCCGGTCGGGCCGGTGGGCTTGGCGGTGGTCGGCGCTTGGGCATCCATCAGACGGATGATCCAGTCGTAGCGCTCTGCCTGCGCCAGCACCTGATGGAGCTGGGTGCTGTCAAAACCGTGCTTCTCGACCATCTTCTGGACGAATCTGTCCACATTGGTGCGATTGGCGAAGTCCCCTTTGCTCACCCCCTGGCTGTAAACGGGGCTGCGCGACGGCGTCTGGTTGATGAAGGCGCTCTTGGGTTGGGGGACGACCACGGGCTTGGCAGCCGGCGTGCTGCTGCAGCCACCGAGCAGAGGAAACAACGACAGAGTGAGAAGAGAGGCAAGGCGACGCATAGGGTTCTCAAGGAGACTGATAAAAGTGCCGCCATGGTAAAACATTGTCATCCGGGCGCAAGTGTTCCGTGCGCCGCACCCATTGCCAATTCATCGCGTGATGGATTAACCCTCCGGTGAGGGCTGCACTGGTTAGCGCTGGTGGGGACGTAGCGTGTGGTAACCGCTCCAGAGCCGGGTCAGGGTGGTGATGGCACAGAGCAGGGCAAAGCCGTAGGCGAGCGGGGCGAAGGCCGCAGGCCACAGGCACATCAGCACGAACAGGGCGATGGTCTCGCTCCCCTCGGTGAGGCCGCCCAGATAGTAGAGGGACTTGTGGTGGTAGACCGGATTGTCGATGCCCCGCTTGCCCGCCATGATGGCAAACGCCAGAAAGCTCGACCCTGTGCCCATAAAGGCAAACAGCAGGGTGGCTGCGGGCAGCGCATTGGCGGGGGCGGCAAGGGCAAAGCCCAGCACCACGGCGGCGTAGAAGATGAAATCCAGCGTGATGTCGAGAAAGCCGCCGCAGTCGGTGATGCCGGTTTCCCGCGCCACGGCGCCATCGAGTCCGTCCAGCAGCCGGTTGAGCAGGATGGCCGTGAGTGCCCATGAATAGCAGCCAAAGGCCAGCAGCGGCAGCGCCAGCATGCCGATGGCAAAGCCGGTGAGGCTTATCTGGTTGGCGCTGATCCCGGCACGGCAGAGCGGTTTGGCGAGCCGAGTGAGGGGGCTGCGGATAACGGGGATCAGGTGGCGGTCAAACAAGGTGAACTCCTCGGTCAAAAACAGGATGCGGTGAGCTGGAGTATGGTGCCCGGCGCGTCGTCTTCGTCGTGGGTCACCAGCATGGCGGGGATGGCCAGTGCCTTGATCTGCGCGAACACCAGCTCGCGAAAGGCGGCCCGCAACGGCTTGTCGAGACGGGAGAAGGGTTCGTCCAACAACAATGCCTCGGGCTCGGCCAGCAGGGCCCGCAACAGGCTGACGCGAGCCTTCTGGCCGCCGGAGAGCGCCCCCGGCAGTTTGTCTGCCTGATCCGCCAGCGCGACCTGCGCCAGCGCGGCCACCGCCTTTTCCCGCCGCGCCCGGTGCCCCTTCACGCTGGCCGGCATGCCGAACATCAGGTTCTCCGCCACCGTCAGGTGGTCGAACAGCAGATCATCCTGAAACAGCATGCCGATGCGCCGCGCCTGGGGCGGCAGCTGGGTGAGCCGGCGCTCGCCAAGGGTCACGTCCCCCTCCAGCCGGAGCGGGCTGCTTGCGGGCAGCACCCCCGCCAGCGCCGCCAACAGCGAGCTCTTGCCACAGCCGCTGGGCCCCATCAGGGTCAATACCTCGCCCGGCGCTACCTGCAGGGCGGGCAGCGAGAGCAGCAGGTTTTCCTCCAGATAGAGGCGAAGAGGCGTGGTGCTCAGCATATGGCTATTTCCATCTTGAGAGTTCATCGTGAGCCGCCCCCATTGAGCGCCGGATTGAGTCGGGCCGGCAGCCAGAGCGCCAGCAGATAGATAACGAGCGGCAGCAGTAGTTGCAGCAGGCCGTAGAGGCCCGCCAGCCGCCGGTTGAGACCGCTGCCGATGGCCACCGCTTCGGTGGTGATGGTGGCGACCCGGCCTGCGCCAAACAGCAGGGTCGGCAGGTATTGGGCCAAACTCACCGCAGTCCCTACCGCAAAGGCAAACAGTAGCGGGCGTGCCAGCAGTGGCGCTTTGACCTGCCACCAGGCTCGCCATGGCGTTGCCCCCAGCAGCAGGGCGCTCTGGGTGATCCGCGGGTCGAACTGGCGATAGGGGCCGTGCAGGCAGAGATAGACATAGGGAGAGACAAACAGCAGCTGGCTCCAGAGCACCCAGCCCCAGCCCCAGCCGATGCCATCGCCCCCCCCCCCGAGGCTGAACCAGTCCACCCCGAGCCGGATACCGAACAGCAGGCTGGCCTGCGGCAGCAGCAGTGGCAGGCAGATGAGCCAGAGCGGCCAGGGGCGGCGGCCCGCCTGCGTCTCCAGACTCAGCACGGCCATCGCCAGCCCTATCGCCCCGCTTGCCAGCGCCAGCAGGATGCTGGTGGCCAGCAGCGGCGACAGGGTCGGCAACAGGTCGAGCCAATAACGGCCGCTCCACTGGCTCGGCCAGAGGGCGGGAAAGGGCCAGCGTCGGGCCAGCGACCAGATCAGCAAGGCCCCCAGCACCGCCAGATTGAGGGCAATCAGGGTCGCCACGCTGCCGGTGGCAAGGGCGCGGCCAAGAGCGCTTGGGTTTGCTCGCCGGCCATCGAGCCAGCCGGGTTTGCCAAGGGTTCGATGGGCCAGCTCCAGCAGCCGCAGCAGAGCCAGCAACAGCGCCGTGATGGCGAGCAGCAACAGGGCGCCGCTGGCGGTGGCGCCGCGCCAGACCAGATCCGGGTCCTGATACCAGAGCCACAGGCGCACAGCCAGCGGAGCGGGGGCATCGGGCCCGAGCAGCTGGGCCAGATCCACCACCGCCACCCCGTAGGCGGCTACCGCATAGAGGGGCAGGCGCAGGGCGGGCCACAGCGCCGGCAGCAGCAGGCGCCACCAGATCTGGGGGGGGCTGAAGCCGAGGCTCGCCCCCAGCCACTGCTGGCGCGCCGCCCTGGCGGGGTCTTGCGCGCCGAGCGCCATCAGCAGCAGGAAGGGGGTCTCCTTGAAGATCAGTGCGAAGATCAGCCCAAGCCCGGCGGGATCGCGCAGGGTCTGCCAGTCGGGGGGCAGCGCGAACCCGGTGAGGGTCGGCGAGAGCAGGCGCAGCAACCAGCCGGAGGGGGCGAGCAGAAAGGCAAAGCCGATGGCAAAGGCGACGTGGGGCAGCGCCAGCAAGGGCGAGAGCAGCCGGCGCAGCCAACCGACGGCCCGGCTGTCGCTGTGGGCCAGCAGCAGGGCGGTCAGCAGCAGGCTGGCCAGGGTCGAGGCGGCGGCAATCCACAGGCTCAGCAGTGCCGAGTGCCACAGGCCCGGCTGGGCCAGCAGCAATTGCAGGTGGGGTCGGGTCAACCCCTCAGCCAGCAGTTGCCAGCCCCCCGCCAGCAGCGGGAGACCAAAAACCAAGGCGCACCCGGCAGTGAACAGGGGGCGCCAATCAAGCAAAGAGCGGCCGAACCGGCTCATCAGTGACCGTAGCGCTCGGCCCAGGCCGCTTCGAGCCTGAGCTGCCAGCTGGGGTGGGGTTCGGCCACCGCCTTGAAGCGCAGCGCCGGCACCGGCTGCTGGGTGGCGGGCAGGGTATCGGCCCGCAGCACGCTGGGATCGCCCCAGAAGGCGGGCTCGGCCTTGCGCGCCTGGGCGGCTGGGCTTAGCAGGAAGTTGGCGACCACCTTGGCGCCGGCGCGGGCGTTGGCATTGAAGGGGATGGCGAGGAAGTGGCTGTTGGTGAGCGCCCCTTTCGCCATGGCCACCGCCATCACGCTGGGGGGCAGGGTGCCATTTTGTACCGCGCTCTGCGCTTCCTGCGGGTTGAAGCTGATGGCCATCGCCAGCTCGCCGTCATCGAGCAGCTGGCGGGTCTCGGCGGCGCTGGTGGGGAACAGCTTGCCCTTGCGCCAGAGTGTCGGGTGCAACTCATCCAGCCAGGCCCAGAGCGGGGCGGTAACCCTGGCAAAATCGCTCTCGGTCGCCTCCCGATAGAGGGGGGCGGGGTCCGGCGTCAGCTCCAGCAAGATCTGCTTGAGGAAGCTGGAGCCGTGAAACTGGGGCGGCTTGGGATAGGTGAAGCGGCCGGGGTGGGCCTTGGTCCAGGCGAGCAGGGCCGCCGCCGAGGTGGGCAACTGTTTGACCTCTTCGCCGTTGACCATCAGGTTGAGCTGGCCGATGCCCCAGGGGGCTTCCAGTCCCTCCACCGGCACGGTGAAGTCCTCACTCACCGGCAGGCTGTTGTCTACCAGTGCCATGTTGGGCAGCTCCCGGGTAAAGGGGGCGCCGAGCAGCCCCTGCTCCTTGAGCGCCTTGAAGTTCTCGCCGTTGACCCAGAGCAGGTCGATGGGGCCGCCACTGCGCTTGCCCGCCTGCTTGTTGGCCAGCAGCTGGCTGACGCTCTGGGCGATGTCGTCCACCTTCACCTGCACCAGTTTGACCTGGTATTCGCGCGCCAGCTCCTGGCCGGCCCACACCAGATAGGCGTTGATCTCCGGGCTGCCGCCCCAGGCGTTGAAGTAGACGGTCTGCCCCTTGGCCTCCTCGAGGGTCTGCTGCCACTGCGGGTTGTCGGCGGCGTTGGCCTGAGTGAAGAGAAGGCTGCCTGCCAGCAGAGGCAGGGTGCGCAACAGTTGTTTGAACGAGGGCAATGAGTGTCGCATCTGGGTTACCTGGAGTTGGGTCAGGCGCCGCGGCGCCAGCGGTGATAACGGGTCAGCAGCGCCAGCAGGGTAGCGGGCTGACGGGCCCGTCGCCACTCGCCCGCCAGATACTTGTTCCCCTCCATCAGGGTGGGGTAGGCGTGAATGGTGGCGAGGATCTTGCCAAGCCCCAGTCGGTGGCGCATGGCGAGCACGAATTCGGCGATCCGCTCGCCTGCGTGAGAGCCCACCAGGGTGGCTCCCAGGATCTGATCCTTGCCGGGCACGGTGAGCACCTCGATAAAGCCCTGACGCTCACCGTCGGCGATGGCCCTGTCCAGCTCGGCCAGCTCGAAGCGGGTCAGCTCGAAGGGGATGCCATGCGCCCTGGCCTCTTTCTGATTGAGGCCGACCCGGGCGATTTCTGGCGTGGTGTAGATGGCGGCCGGCATGACCCGATAGTCGGCCCGAAAGCGCTTGAACGGGCTGAACAGGGCATTGATTGCGGCGTACCAGCCCTGATGGGCGGCGGCATGGGTGAGCTGGTAAGGGCCCGCTACGTCCCCCACCGCCAGAATGCTGGGGTAGTTGGTAGCGAGGAAGCCATCGACCGCCACAGTGCCGCGCGGCGTCAGCTCCACCCCCAGCGCTTCGAGTCCGAAGCCGCTGACGTTGGCGACCCGGCCCAGCGCCAGCAGCAGTTGATCCCCTGCAATGATTTGCGTCTCGTCGCCCCGGCACAGTTGCAGCCGGATGGGCAGATGTTCCTCAGCCGCAGGCAGATAGTCGGCTCGCTCGGCGCGCCAGCCGGTGAGTACCCGCACGCCGTCGCGGGCCAGCTGCTCCGCCAGCAGCGCGGCCACCTCCCGCTCTTCGCGGGGCAGCAGCTGATCCGAGAGTTCCACCAGGGTAACGGGCACCCCAAGCAGGGCAAAACTCTGGGCCAGCTCGCAGCCGATGGGGCCGCCGCCCAGCACCAGCAGCTGGCGCGGTGCGGTGCGCAGTTGCCAGAGGGTGTCGGAGGTGAGCCAAGGCACCTGCTCAAGGCCCGGCAGCGTGGGCACCAGCGGCCGGGCGCCGGTGGCGATAACGATATGGCGGCTGGCAAGGCGCTGGCCGTTCACCTCCACCTCCCAGGGGGAGACAAGCTTTGCCTCCCCTTCGATACACTCCACTCCCAGCCCCTGATAGCGCTCGATGGAGTCGTGGGGTTCGACCTCCTTGATAACGCGGGCGACCCGCTCCATCACGGCGGCGAAATCGGCGCAGGCCTGGCTTGGACCAAAGCCCAGTTCACTGGCCCGGCGCTGCTCGGCGGCAAAGCGTGCACTTCGGATCAGCGCCTTGGAGGGGACGCAGCCGCTGTTGAGGCAATCGCCCCCCATCTTGTGCTTCTCGATGAGCACCACCTTGGCCTTCACCGCCGCAGCGATATAGCTGGTCACCAGGCCGCCGGCGCCGGCGCCAATCACCAGCAGGTTGTAGTCATAGTGCTTTGGCTTGCGGTAGGGGGCGTGCAACCGATGCAGAGCGAGGCGCCGCTGCAGGCCCTTGAGCAGCATCGGCATCAGGCCGAGCAGGGTCAGCGCCACCATCAGGCCGGGGGAGAGGATATTGCCGGTGCTGGTGAGGTTGGCAAGCTCGCTGCCCGCCAGCACGTAGACGAAGGTGCCGGGCAGCATGCCAAGCTGGCTCACCCAGTAGTAGGTGCTGACTCTGATGGGGGTGAGCCCCATCAGCAGGTTGACCAGAAAGAAGGGGAAGATGGGGATGAGGCGCAGGCTCAGCAGATAAAGCGCCCCCTCTTTCTTCATGCCGGCCTGCAAGCTGGCCAGCTTGTCGCCAAAGCGCCGCTCGACCCCGTCGCGCAGCAGAAAGCGGGCGCTGAGAAAGGCCAGGGTCGCGCCAATGCTGCTGGCAAAGGAGACCAGCAGCAGTCCCCAGGCAACGCCGAACACGGCGCTGCCTGCCAGGGTGAGCAGGCTGGCGCCGGGCAGGGAGAGGGCGGTGCTCACCACGTAGACGGCGACGAACAGCAGGGCGGCGCTGACGAAATGGCGGTCGACCAGGGCGGCCAGCTCGGCCTGACGGGCCTGCAGCTGGGGCAGGCTCAGGTAGTGACCAAGGTCGAAGGCGAAAAAGGCGCCGATGAGGCAGCCCATCACCAGCACCAGCAGCAGGCGGGAGCCGCTCATCAGGCGTCCTTGTTATCCGGTTGGGTTGGCCGCTCGGGCTGCACCGGCAGCTGGCAGAAACCCTGCGGGGCGATATCGAGGGCGGCGTTGAACTTGGCCGACATGTTCTGGAAGGCGATGAGGCCGGTGAGCTCCACCATGGCGTCGTCGTCGAACCAGGGCTTGAGGCGGGCAGCCTGCTCATCGCTGACTCCATCAAGCCCCGTCATCGCCTCTGTGTAGTCGAGCACGGCCCGCTCACGCTCATCGAACAAGGGGCTTTCGCGCCAGTTGGCGAGCGCCTCTACCTTCTCGCTGGAGCCCGCCCGCTTGATGAGGGTCATGGCGTTGATGTCGACACAAAAGCGGCACCAGTTGAGCTGGGAGACCCGCACCGTCACCAGGGAGCGCAGCACGGGGTCGATGGGGGAGCGCTTGCGGTTGATGACGCCATAGAGGGTGGCGACGGCGGCAAACAGGCGCGGCGAGCGGCCCCAGCACTTGCCCGGAATGAGCACCTGGCCGTAGTTGCGCTGTTGCAGCCAGAAAAAGGGGCGGATGAACCAGGCATATTCCCGGTCGGCTTTCACCTCGACGCGCATGGATGACCTTCTTATTGCTTCAAATTGGGTTTGTAGGCCTGACCCAGCCGCTCGTTGAGGCGGATCAGAAACTCCTCTATGCGGGCCCGGTTGGTGCCCAGGTCGCTCTGCCCCTGACGGGAGGCGGAGCGCATGTCGATGCGGGTCTCCTTGGGGCCGGCAAAGACCCGCAGCGCCACGTCATCCTGAAAACCGAACCAGCCGGTGGTGACCACCGCCTCGAGGCCATCCGGGCTTGGTCGTACCTGCCAGCCCAGCTCCTGCATCAGCTCCTCAGCCTCGATAACCACCTCTTCGGGGGCGGTATGGGTAAAGAGAGGACCGGGCTTGCCGTCAACTGCTTTCAAGGGGGCCGGATTAATCGGCAGATCCTGCGCCGTTCTGAGCTCGCTGGCCCAGCGCAGATGGGGCGGGTTGTTGGGATCCGTGCTCACATCGTTGACCAGCGGCGTGCGCAGCGCCTGCACCACGAAGGCGAGGGGCAACAGCAGGGGAACAGCGCCCCAGCCATTGGCGCAGCGATTGCGAGACCAGGGCAGGCGAGCCAGCAAGACGAGGGAGACGAGGGCCCCGAGCAGGCAGATGGCAAACCCCAGCCACCAGGGCCAGAGGTGAACACGGCTGCCGAGGGCGCCGGCGAGCGGCAGCAACCAGGCCAGAAGCGGCCACCACAAATATCTGGGCATAACGGGGATCCACTGGTTATGATGGACAAGTGCCCAGAAGGATAAACTTAATTGACTGATAACGTTAGTAAATTTATCTCAATCCTGCTGCTTTTCCCAAGCGTTCCGCTGTGGGCGGACAGCGCCGTGCTGGCGGCGGGGGACATGTGGCGCGCCGAAGCCGTCTACGAGACCCTGCCCGGGGTCAGCCGGGTGGAGCCGGGCTACGTGAGTCAGCTGGCGGCGACGGGGTCGAGCTGGCGGGAAGTGCCGCCGCGGCGCCAGGCGGTGCGCATCGACTATGACCCGGTCAAGGTGGGGTATGGCGATCTGCTCAACCTGTTCTGGCAGCTGGTGGATGGGCGCGATGGCGAGGGCCAGTATTGCAATCGGGGGCTGGCATTTGCGCCAGCCCTGCTGCCGAAGGATGACTATCAGTGGCGCTTGGCCCAGGTGAGCCTGACGCGCTGGCAGGCCCTGCACGGGCGGCCGAGCCGGGTTGCACTCTGGCCGCAGAGCCGGTTCACGCCGGCGCCCGAGATGGAGGACTGGGCGGCGCGCCACCCCTGGCGTTTTGGCTTCTATGCCCGCCGCTGCGGTGGCTGGCCGGTGGCGCTCAGCGCCGAGCCCTGAGCCTTGTCTTGCATTCAGCTGCGGTAGAGCACCTTGATATTGTGTTTTTAAGATAAATTCTGATTCGCCTAAATTCGGAAAAATATGAGTACATTGCAGTCAACGCTCAACAATGGACGGCTAATGTTCTAACACAGTGTCTTGTGATTTTAAAAGCGTAGGAAAATGATCTCCTAGCATGAAATTTGTCAATGATCTCTCATTTTAAGATGCTAGATCTACAAAAAAATCATAATATTCAATATAGTGACTAAAAAACAATTGAGGTTGTTATATGTCTGGCTATTTAATGAAAATTAAAACGAAAATACCTTATTCTGATAAGGGAGTAGATATTGATGTCGGAGGGAAAACACTGATCTTGACGGGGAGTAATGGTTGCGGTAAAACTCAATTGATGGATTTGTTATTCACAAAACTTAAAGAATCTATAATTGAAAGGAAGAATTATTCCATTGTACAACTTAAGCAAAATCTTGCCTCATATCAACACCAACTCAATGATCTTGGACCTGCGAGCCAGAATTATCATCATTTCAAAGAACAAATAGACCTTACAAAAGAAAAAATAACAGAGAGTGAAAATCCGCCAATTCAGATAAATAACCTTGATGAGTTTGTCGTAAAATGTCAGGCTTTTCAAGCCATCCTAACCTCATTTGAGGCCATGCGAAAATCTGATATAGCCAAACCATCATCGGTGACAAGTCTTAATGCGTTGCGCTCAAAAGAAAGCGGGCCTAGAAACATAAGGCGTAATAACACTGCAGCGATATTTGAGGAATTCCTCGTTACTAACATCGCCAATCAAGCATTCTCCGAATCAAAAAAAATAAATGACAATCAAGAAGAAGCTATGCGTATTGCAAAGTGGTTTAAAAAGCTAGAAGTGGACTTGCAAGATCTCTTCGAAGATAAAATGCTAAAATTGGTTTTTAAGTCTGATTCATTTTCTTTCGAAATCCATCAATCACATAAAGAACCATATACGTTTCAAACACTATCTTCGGGCTTCTCTTCAATTATGGCCGTATATGCAGATCTGATTACGAAAGTATCTTTACGTTCAATAGAACCGGATGAATTAACTGGAATCGTTTTTATTGATGAAATTGATGCACACCTACACGTTTCATTACAAAAGAAAATTCTCACTTTTTTAAAGAAAGCATTTCCTAAAGTACAGTTTATTGTTAGTACACATTCGCCATTTGTCGTCTCATCGGTTGATGATGCGGTGATCTATGACCTATCACGTCTTGAGCAGGTTAACGATCTCTCAATGTACTCCTATGAAGCTGTATTAGAAGGGTTGTTTGGCGTACTCCCTATATCCAGTCTACTTCAAAAAAATATAGAGAAATTAGCGGCCTTATTGAAAACATCACCTCTTGATGTGGATGGAATACAAGCGCTACTAAACCTACTGCCATCTGATGATACAACCTTGGATGATGAGTCTTTATATTTTGTCAAATCGGCTAAAATTGCGCTTAGCAAGGCAAAGAGGTCGTAATATGTTCAATGTTGTTAGAAATGAACCGGCCCCAGCTTCGCTTTCTAATAAAGTGGAGTATGATTCACAGGATGTATGGGATGCTTTGAATCGGGTATTCCATAAGAAATGCTATATTTGTGAGACGAAAGAACCACAAGATATAAATGTGGAGCATTTTATTCCACACAAAGGTGATGAAGATTTAAAGTTTGATTGGAACAACCTCTATTTTTCATGCGGGCGATGTAATAATATAAAGTTGACTAAATATGATAGCCTTATTGACTGTTGTGATACCAACGTTGATGTTTTAAGAGCGATCAAGCATGTTCCACCTGTAACTCCATATGCAAAAAAACTTCAAATAGAAGCTCAACTTAATAATGCAAAAACAAATTTAACTTCAGAGTTGCTCGACAAGATATTTAATAGCACCCATACACCGAATAAAACTGTTTCTGCATCATTCTTAAGAAAGAAAGTTTTCTCACAATACAATCTGTTGCTAGACCTTCTAGACGAATATTATAGCGATACGGTATTGCCACAAGAAAAAGAAATTGCTTTGGAAAGAATGAAGCTATTAGTTAAACCGTCAGCACCCTACAGCGCATTTCTCAGTTGGTGCATACTTGAGGATGACGAGCTTGGTCCTTTATTGAATGACTTTATTGGTGTTGCTGAGTAGCAAGAAAAAGAGCTGGCGTATACGCCAGCTCTTTTTCTCTCAATTCCGATATAAAACCTTGATAAGGTGGAAGCCAAACTTGGTGCGCACCGGGCCGAGCACGGTCAGCAGCTCGCCCTTGAACACGGCATCGTCAAACGCCTTGACCATGTCGCCTTTCGAAAACTCCCCCAGATCGCCGAAGCGCTTGCTGGAGGCGCAGGTGGAGAAGCGCTTGGCCATCTGGCCGAAGTCGGCTCCCTTGGCAATCTTCTCCTTGATCTCCAGACACTCTTTCTCGGTCTTGACCAGGATGTGCTGGGCACAGGCTTTTCTCATCGGGACGCTCCTCGGCGGTGGGCAAATCGGGGGCGCAAAGAGTACTCCAATTCCTGCCGCGCGTCAGCCGTCATGGCAAATTCAGCTGCGGGCACGGACAGCAAGCCGGGTTCTGGGCCGTGCCTGCCAGAGGATCTCCAGCCCGAGCAGGGCATGCAGGCTCCAGATGGCCAGCGGATTGAGCCAGTTGCCCCCCAGTTGCAGGGTCGCCAGGGCGCTGCCCGCCAGCAGCAAGGTGATGCCCGGCAGGCGCCAGTGGGTCGGCAGCGGCGCCAGCATGGCCATGCCCAACAGGATGGCGAGCCCGAACGGCAGGTTCAGCGCGGTGAAGGCCAGCGCCTGCTGGCCGTTCATGCCGGTCAGCAGGGCCAGCAGGGCGCTGCAACAGGCGAGAAAGGTGATGAATTCGAGTCGGTCGGCGATGTAGTCCGCCATCTGTTCGCTGCGTGCGTGCATGCGGTGTCTCCTCTGGTGGGATGCGAGCCTTGGTGCAATGACCCTAGTGTGGGCGAGAAGTGAGCAGGGGGGCAGCGGGATAAATCGATTGGGTTGAACGAGGCTTTGATTGCGTGATGGCAACTGTTTGATCCTGCAAGATAAAATACACTACCTCTGCAGGCCTGGGGCAAGGCGGGCGGCCCTGTGGCAACCAGGATGCAGCTGACGGGCCCGGTGAGAGAGGGAATTGCCGCTATCTTGACCAGTTGCCGACAGTTGATGTCGCGCCCATCGGCAAACAAGGGATGACGCGATACCGGGCCGGATGGGCTGGCAGGGGCCATCTGGCATGGCCGTGCTGGTCATGGATTGCCCTTTTTGGCCCGCAGTGGCATAAGTCTGCGGGGGAAAGTGTGAATAATGCGCGGCCTGCGCGGGCAAAGGCTTCAATAATATGGCGAAATTCGGTGTCACCCCGCTCTGATGTCGGGCCGGGGATATGCTAGGATGAGGCGCGTTTGCGATCGAGTGAGCCTCATATTCGTTCTGAATATCGCATTATTTTAATCATGTTCTTCGGGGAAATTGACGTTTGACAGGATGCAATCCGCCCCTGCCTGCAGGGATCTCACCGCCCGCACGGGCCTTTCGTCGTGGGCTTCGCGCGCTGGGACTGAGCCTCTGTCTGCTGCTGTTCGTCACGCCCGCCATGGCGGCCAAACTCACCTATCAGATCAAGGGACTGAAGGGGGAGAACAAGGACAACGTCGAGGCTTACCTCAACGCCCTGCCGGTCTATCAGGAGCGCCAGTACCGTCCGGCCCGCGCCAAGATCACCGAGAGCGTGCAAAAGGCGCTGCAGGTCTATGGCTACTACCAGCCCAAGATCACCCTGAGCCGCGACAAGAAAGCGCCCGCCAAAGTGATCATCGAGGTGGAGCCGGGCAAGCCGGTCATCATCTCCCGTCTCGACATCCTGCTGGAAGGGGATGCCAGCAGCGACGAGCTCTACAGCGAGCTGTTGGACAAGCTGCCCCTGAAAGAGGGGGATCCCCTCAACCACGGCAAATACGAATCCATCAAGGCGGATCTGGGCAGTCTGGGGCTGGCGCGCGGCTACTTCGACGCCAAGATCAGCAAGAGCCAGGTCAAGGTGTTCCCGGATCAGGGCACCGCCGAGATCTACATCCTGTTTCGCTCCGGCCCGCGTTACCACTTCGGCGAGATCCACTACGACGCCACGCCGGAGGCGCTGCGCCTCATCCGTCCGCTTATCAACATCAAGAGCGGCGACCCCTATCTGGCGATCCGGCTGGCGGAGATGTCGCAGGATGTCTCCTCCACCAAGCTGTTCAAGCAGGTGGACATCAAGCCGCTCATCAGTCAGGCCGAGGGCAACCGGGTGCCGGTGCAGGTGACTCTTTCCAACCGGGTCGATCACGAGATTGAAACGGGTATCGGCTATGCCACCGACGTGGGGCCGCGCATGAGCGCCACCTGGGAGAAGCCCTGGGTCAACCGCTACGGCCACCGGCTCAACGCCACCGCCAAGGTCTCCCAGCCCGAGGCCGAGCTCAGCTTCGACTACCAGATCCCGGTAGGCAATCCGCTGCGGGACTACTACTCGCTGCAGGCCGGTTATCAATACAAGGACAACAACGATACCCGCTCCGACCTGACCACCCTCAGCGTGCACCGCTGGAAGCGGCGGCCGGAGAGCTGGGACCGGGACGTGTTCATCCGGCTGGAGAACGAGATCTATACCCAGGGCGCCGACGAGGGCAACAGCTTGCTGCTGATCCCAGGCGTCTCCTGGTCGCGGCTGCGGGTGCGCGGTGGTCTGGTGCCCGACTGGGGCGATCGCCAACAGCTCACCCTGGAGTTTTCCGATCCCTATTGGGGCTCCGACATCAGCTTCGTGCGGGTGTGGGGGCGCAGCAAGTGGCTGCGCACTTTGGGGGAAGATCACCGCTTCCTGCTGCGGGCCGAACAGGGGGCCATCATAGGGGACAGCTTCTCGCTGGTGCCGCCTTCTCTGCGCTTCTTCACCGGTGGTGACCAGACGGTGCGCGGCTACGGCTACGAGACCATCTCGCCGCGCGGCAGCGACGGCAAGCTGCTGGGGGGCCGCTACGTGAGCGTCGCCAGTGCCGAGTACAACTACCGCTTCAGCGACAAGTGGCTGGGGGCCCTGTTCGTCGACAGCGGTACCGCCACGGTCGACTACAGCGAGGCCTGGAAGATAGGCACCGGGGTCGGCGTGCGCTGGGTGACCCCCATCGGTCAGGTCAGGCTCGACCTGGCGGTGGGCATTTCGGAGGAGGAGAAGCCGCTGCGACTCCACTTCGCGCTGGGGCCTGAACTATGATCCGGCCGCTTCCCACTCCTCTTCTCTTCTGTTCTCCTGACCGGCCGCTGCGGCTGCATCTTTCGCGGGGGTCTGCACTGTGATCTGGGTAAAACGCATCTTTCTCTGGCCGCTGCGGCTGCGTCTTTCGCGGGGGTCTGCACTGTGATCTGGGTAAAACGTATTTTTCTCTGGCCGCTGCGGCTGCATCTTTCGCGGGGGTCTGTGCTGTGATCTGGGTAAAACGCATCTTTCTCTGGCTGATGGGGCTCATCTTCCTGCTGCTCATCGGCGTCAGCCTGCTGGGTTTCACCCATCAGGGCAACAAGTGGCTGTGGCAGCAGGCCAGGGCCGCCCTGCCTTCCCTCAAGGGGGAGCTGGTGGCGGGCCAGCTCGGCTATGGCTGGACCCTGGAAGGGGTCGGCTGGCAGGACGAGCTGGTGGACGTCACGGTGGATCGCGCCGTGCTGGACTGGGATCTGGGCAAATTGCTGCAGGGCAAGCTCTGGATCAAATCCCTTAACGTCACCCACCCGGTGGTCAAGGTCGCCGACTCCGAGCCGACCCCGGAAGAGCCGTCAGAGCCCTTCGTCTGGCACCCGCTGCCCCTGAAAATTCAGGTCGACAGCCTCCAAGTGGCAGATCTCGATGTGACGGTGCCCGGGGTGGGGGTGAGCCTCAAGTCCCTCGATATCGGCGCCACCCTCAGCCGCAAGGGGCTGATCGTGCAGGGGCCCGTGCTGGACGGCCTCAAGGTGACCCTGGCCGAGACGCAGGCCACCGAGGCTGCCAAACCAGCTGCCGCCAAGGCAAGCTCCCAAGACAAGGCTGCGGCCAAGTCGCCTGTCATCGCCAAGGCGAAGCCGGCGGATGAGCGCAAGGCGCAGCAGGCAACCAAGGCGGCCTCCATCGAGCTGCCCGTCATCCGGCTGCCTTTCCCCATCCAGCTGGAAGGGTTGCAGGTGACGGCGTTTCGCTATCAGCAGGGTGAATTGATTGAAGGGCTCGACAAGCTGCTGCTGTCGGCCAGTGCCGAGGGGAGCGACATCACACTGCGCGAGCTATCCCTGCGCCATGCCATGGCGGATCTGGCGCTCAAGGGCAAGATCCAGCTCAAAGAGGATTATCCGCTCGCCCTGACTCTGGATGCCAAGGCCCGCAAGGGGTTGCTGGATGGCGAACTGCAGGGGCAGCAGGCCAGCCTGACCCTCGGCGGTTCGGTGGGCAAGCTGGCATTGTCGCTGCAAGCCAAGGGGCCGGTGGCCGCCAGCCTCAAGGGCTCTCTGGCAGCCCTCGACCCCGACTTGCCCTTTGATGCGGGGCTGGAGTGGAAGAGCCTGGGTTGGCCGCTGCACAAGCCCGCCAAAGATGAACCCAGCTACCGGCTGGACAAGGGCAGTTTGAGTGCCAAGGGCAAGCTCTCCGGCTACCAGTTTGCCTTGAATACCGCCGGCAAGGGCACGGATGTGCCCCCTTTCAAGCTGGCGCTGACGGGCAAGGGGGATCTGACGCAGCTGAACCAGATCAACCTGCTGCTCAACGCCCTCAAGGGGGAGCTCAAGCTGGACGGCAAGCTCGCCTGGGACAAGGGGGTACGCTGGCAGGGCACCACGGAATTCAAGGGGATCAACCCGGCCGAGCTGGTGCCCGAGCTCAAGGGGGCGCTGGCGGGCAAGATTGCCAGCCGTTTCGAGCTCGATGAGGCGGGTCACTGGCAACTGCAACTGCCGGAGCTGAAGGTGGACGGCAAGCTCAACCAGTATCCGCTGGCCATCAAGGGCAGCGCGAGCGGCAACGACAAGATGGAGTGGACCATCCCGGCGCTGGCGCTGCAAAGCGGCCCCAACCAGCTGCAGGCCAAGGGCAGCCTGAGCCAGCAGGCGTGGAAGCTGGATGCGGATCTCAACGCCCCCAACCTGGCCGGGCTCTACCCCGGCCTCAAGGGCGACATCAAGGGGCAGGTGCGCCTGACCGGCAATCAGCAGGCGCCGCGGGTCACCACAGAGCTGGCTGCCAGCCGCCTCTATTATGCCGGCACCGATCTGAAGGGGATCGCCATCAAGGGCAATGCCCTGGTCGGTGACAAGCCGGCAGGGGAAGTGGCCCTGACGGTGGCCAGCCTGGTGCAGGGGGCGACCAGCCTCAGCCAGCTGGCGCTCAACCTGAGCGGCGATCTCAACCAGCACGCCCTGTCGCTCACCATGAAGGGCGATCCGGTGGCAGCCAACCTCAAGCTGAGCGGCGGTCTGCGCGGGGAGCGCTGGCGCGGCGCCCTCAGCGAGCTCAAGTTGAAGACGCCGCTGCGGCGCTGGGAGCTGAGCGCGCCCTGGGCCCTCGACCTCTATCTGCCGCGCCAGCGGCTGACCATGGGGGATCTCTGTCTCGGCTCCCAGGGGGCCAGCCTCTGCGTCAAGGGCAGCCAGGTGTCGGCCCAGCAGGGCAGCCTGGAGTTTGCCCTCAACCAGTTTGACCTCAAGCGCCTGCGGCCCTGGCTGCCGGACAACTTCCGCTGGCAGGCGGTGCTCTCCGCCGACGGGCGGGCCAGCTGGCGCGGCAATCAGCCGACCCTGCACGCCACAGTGCGCACCACGCCGGGCACCTTCGTGGCCGACGAGCTCAAGACCGACTATCAGCGCCTCGAGCTCGGGGTGGACTTCGAACGCCAGCAGGCGGCCATCCGGCTCGACTTTGCCTCCGAGCAGATCGGCAACATCGACACCAAGCTCTATATCCGGGATCCGTCCGGTCGCGGCAATCTCTCCGGCCAGCTCAAGTTTGACGACCTCAAACTGACCACCTTCGCCCCGCTCATCCCCGAGGTGCGCTCCCTGCAGGGGGTCATCTCGGCCGATGCCCGTTTCGACGGTACCCTGGCCTCGCCGCTGCTGTTTGGCCAGCTCAACCTGCTGGATGGGGAGGTGCAGACCCACTCCGACATGGTGACCCTCTCCAAGCTGGTGACCCGCCTCAAGATTGAAGGCAACCGGGCCGAGCTCGATGGCACCATGCTGGTGGGCAAAGGGCCGTTGGCACTGGGGGGCTGGCTGAGCTGGGCACAGCTGCCGGTCACCGGCAGCCTCACCATCCAGGGCAAGGAGCTGGAAGCCCAGTATCCAGGCATGGGCCGGGTGCGGGTCTCCCCGGACATCGCCATCTCGCTGGGGGAGGAGACCCGGATCACCGGTCAGGTGGACATCCCCTGGGCGCGGATCCTGGTCAAGAGCCTGCCCGAGAGCGCGGTGGCCGTCTCCGACGACGTGACCGTGGTCTACGACGATCTGCCGCCGGTGCCCAAGGCGGCGCCGCTGCCGATGGCGATCAAGCTGGCCATCCGGCTGGGTGACGACGTGCGGCTGGAGGCGATGGGGCTCAAGACCAAGGTGGGGGGCGGCATCAACATCCGCCAGGATCCCTCGCGGCCGCTGGCGGGCAACGGTCAGCTGGTACTCAACGACGGGCGCTTCAAGGCCTATGGCCAGAACCTCATCATCAAGGATGGCCGCATCCTCTTCTCCGGCCCCCTGGACCAGCCGTTCCTCAACATAGAGGCGTATCGGGATCCCGATACCATCGAGGACAAGGTGACGGTGGGGGTGCGGGTGACCGGGCCGGCCAGCAAGCCCAAGATCACCGTCTACTCGGAGCCGCAGCTGGCCCAGTCCGAGCAGCTCTCCTACTTGCTGCGCGGCAAGGGGCTGCAGACCAGTGGCGAGGATGGCGGCTTCAACGGCCTGCTGGTGGCGGGCGCGGTCAGCCAGGCCAACGGCGTGGTCTCCAGTCTGGGGGAATCCCTCGGCATGAGCGACGTGGCGCTCGACACCGCCGGCAGTGGCGACAACACCCAGGTGACCCTGTCGGCCTATCTGCTGCCGGGGCTGCAGTTCCAGTACGGGGTCGGGGTGTTCAGCCCCATCGCCGAGTTCAAGCTGCGCTACGAGCTGATGCCCAGGCTCTACCTGCAGGCCATGAGCGGGGTGGCCCAGGCGGTGGATATCTTCTATCGCTTCACCCTGTAGCGGGCAGGAAGAGACAAAAACGGGAGGCACAAGCCTCCCGTTTTTATGGGCGATATTTATGCTGCTGATTAACATAGGGGGGGGCTGAAAAGCGAAAACCCGGCGCTAGGCCGGGTTTTCTTGAATGATGGTGGAGGGAGAAGGATTCGAACCTTCGAAGGCAGAGCCGTCAGATTTACAGTCTGATCCCTTTGGCCGCTCGGGAACCCCTCCACGGGGTATTGCCAATTTTTGTCCACGGCGGGAGCCGTGATTGCACTTGAAATGGTGGAGGGAGAAGGATTCGAACCTTCGAAGGCAGAGCCGTCAGATTTACAGTCTGATCCCTTTGGCCACTCGGGAACCCCTCCACAAGTGCGAGGCGCATACTAACAGATCTGCCGGGGTTGTGAACCCCTTGGCGGGATTTTTCCTGCTTAAAGGATCGGATTTGCGGCCGATAAAGGATGAAACCACCGTTTCCAAGAGTTATCTCATGCTACCCAGCGCCATTCGTGAGCAGTGGCTGGTGGACGAGGCCCAGCTGGGGCAACGTCTCAACCAGGATCTCCAGTACGGAGACAGGGCTGACTTTCGCCTGCATCTGGCCCTGCTGACCGATGCGGTGGAAGAGCAGCCCTGGTTCGACCCCAGGCAGCCAGCAAAGGCTGAGAGCCGGGTCTGGCGCAGCCGCTTTGAGCTGCCGCCAGCCACGCCCCTGCAGGGCAGGGCAAATGATGAAGAGGCAGCTCAAGTCAACGAGCGGCTGCAACAGGGGGGCTCCATGGTGGATGTGCGGCTCTGGCTGGCGCTGCGCTCACCGCCGCTGCTCGGCGCCCCGCCTGCGCTGGAGCCCGCCGTCTATGACAACCTCTCGCCGCTTGGACGGGAGCGTTGGCAGGGTAAGCTGGCGGATCAGCCCAGACGCGACGATCCCCTGCTGATGCTGCCGATCCTCGATACGCTCAAGGCGGGGGTGGATGCCAGGCTGCACTGGCTCAGTGGTTGCTGAAGGCGGCAAGCGCCGGCATTCGGGCAGCAAAAAGGCGGGGAGATCCCGCCTTTGTCGTTGTTGGCTGTGCCGTGGCGCAGTTTATGCGTCGGCTTCATCCTCTTGTGGCACTTCCTTGCCAGCCGCTGCGGCGCGACGGGCGATGGGTTTTTCGGTGTGGCGGTTGATCTGGCGCTCCAGCTTTTGCCCCAGTTCGGTGATGGCGGCGTATAAGTCCTCATGTTCTGCCTGGGCAAACAGCTTGCCGTTGGGGATGCCAGCAGTGGCTTCAACGATGAACATCAGACGCTCTTTGGAGACAATCACATGGGGTGTGATAAGAGGCACCTGAAGACGCTCGAGCTTGTCAAAACGGGATTCAATGCGCTCGCGGATAGCCGGGGTGATGTCGATGATTTTGCTGGTAATTTCGATTTTCATATTGGCCCCCTTCGGGTCGTCTTGCTTGTGTCTTCACCTTCAGATTACTCATGGCTGAACATTAAAATGTGATCTGTGTCACGAACTGTGGCCTTGCTTCCGAGGGGAGGAATAAATTGTGATCTTTTCCCGTTCTGCACCAAAAAGCGCTTGAGCTCCACGAAACTGGCAGGCAGTATGGAGAAACTTGGATCGTTTCTGTCCCTTCGTGGCAGCGCCGCATGTCGACCTCATGTCCGGTTCTCACCGCTTAGTCTCGCATCTTTTGCACTTTCTCCCCGCACCGCCCTTGCCGACGTGCGCGCTGTGAATGTGGGCGCTGCCAAGTCGTCAGGGACTTGAACGTGGTTGTTGTGGTGTTGGAGTAGTACATGAAACAGCAGGCCACTCAGATGATGTGGTTTTATGATCGGCAACACGCCCAGTGGAGTCTGTCCGATCATGCCTCCTACCAGCTCTGGCAAGGAGAGGGGCCTCACCCCTGGTTCGGGCAATTGGCGGCAGATGACGAGGCCGGCTTTGCCGACTTTCTCGCCAGACTTTACCACTCACAGCAACCGGCCCAGTTCATCGGTCACCTCTGCGAGGAGGGGGGCGAGGTGCGCCATGTGCTCTGGAGCGGCCAGTACGTGCCGGCCCAGCAGATGTGCTGCGGCTGGATTGCGCCGCTCGACACCACCCGCAGCACCCAGCTGCCTGCCGACCTCTCCCAGCAACTGCCGCTGCTGCAAGACCCCTTGTTGACCCAGCTGGCGCAGGCACTCTCTGCCCGGACCGGGCTCGATTTCTTCAATACCCTGGTCAACCAGCTCGCCCACATCCTGGTGGCGGACGCGGTCTGGCTGGCGGAGCGCACCGGCAGCGGACGGCTCAAGGTACTGGCCTGCCACGGGATCGATCTCAAGGAGTATGAACTCGACGGCATGCCCTGCCAGCAGGTCTATCTGGCGGGGGAGGCCTGCGTCATTCCGCTGGCGAACGAGCTGCCCTCCTGTGCCGGTTTCAAGGCTGGGCAGGGCTACTACGGCCTGCCGCTGTATGATCGCAACGGCCAGATCCTGGGCCACCTGGCGCTGCTTTTCTCCGATCAGAGTGCGATCCCCAATCTGGGCTCGGTGCTGACCACCTTCTCCATGCGCATGGTGGCGGAGCTGGAACGGCTGCAGAGCGATGCCCAGTTGCGCCTGTCGGCAGTGGCGTTTGAAACCCATGAAGGGATCATCATCACCGACCCCGATTTCAAGATTTTGCGGGTCAACCACGCCTTCAGCCAGATCACCGGCTTTGACAGCCAGCGGGTGATCGGCCTGCATCTGGGCAACGATCTCTGGTGCGGGCTGGGGGGGCTGGGCTACGAGCTCGGCACCCTGAGCCGCTGGCAGGGGGAGACCCAACGGCTGCATGCGGACGGCTACCCCTATCCGCAGTGGGAGATAGTCACCCCGGTGCAGGATGACAGGGGGGAGATCAGCCACTTCGTCATCTGCTTCGAGGATATCTCCGAGCGCAAGGAGGCCGAGCGCCGCATCCAGGATCTCGCCTACTATGACGAGCTGACCGGCCTGCCCAACCGCCGCCAGCTGCACGAAACCCTGGCCCACGCCTTTGGCGAGGCGAGCCGCGACTATCTGATCGGCGCCCTGCTGTTCATCGACCTGGATCACTTCAAGACCATCAACGACTCCCTCGGCCACGCCACCGGCGACTGGCTGCTCAAGGAGGTCGCCAGCCGGCTCAAGCGATTGGTTCGGCAGGGGGATTGTCTGGCGCGACTCGGCGGCGACGAGTTCGTGCTGCTGCTGCCCTCGCTCTCGGCGAGCCCGCCCCAGGCGGAGATGCAAGCCGACCTCATCGCCGAGCGGCTCATCAGCGAGATTGCGGCTCCCTACAACCATGCGGGCCAGGTGCTGCATATCGGCGCCAGCGTCGGCATCACCCTCTTCCCCGGCCGGGAGCAGGGGGTGGACGATCTGCTCAAGCAGGCGGACACCGCCATGTATCAGGCCAAGTCGGCCGGTCGCAAGACCCGGCGCTTCTTCGATGCCTCCATGCAGTTGCAGGCGGATCGCCGGCTGCTCATCCACAACGAGCTGCGCAGCGCCCTTAACCAGCAGGAGCTGACCCTCTACTACCAGCCTCAGCACATGGTGGAGGGGGGCGACATCATCGGCGTCGAGGCGCTGATCCGCTGGCAGCCGCCCGGCCGGGCCCTGGTGTCGCCCGCCGAGTTCATCCCCATCGCCGAGGAGACGGACCTTATCGTCGACATCGGCAACTGGGTGTTGTACGAAGCCTGCGCCCAGTACGTACGCTGGGAGGAGAACGGCATTCACATCCCGCAGCTGTCGGTCAACGTCAGTGCCAAGCAGTTTCACGCCACCGATTTCGTCGACCGGATCCACGACGTGCTGGCCTCCACCGGCATGGACCCCGCCAGCCTGAATCTGGAGATCACTGAATCCGTGGTGCTGGGTCATGCGGAAGACACCATCAGCAAGATGAGCGAGCTCAAGGCGCTCGGCATCAGCTTTGCCATCGATGACTTCGGCGCCGGTTACTCCTCCCTGAGCTACCTCAAGCGGTTGCCGGCGGACGAGCTCAAGATCGATCGCTCCTTCATCCAGGACATCCCGCGCGATGGCGACAACATGGCCATCGTCGAGGCGGTGATCGCCATGGCGCGCCACATGGGCTTCAACGTGACGGCAGAAGGGGTGGAGTCGCGTCAGCAACTGGAGTTTCTGCAGGCCCAGGGTTGCCACTTCTACCAGGGCTACCTGGCTTCCAAGCCGCTGCCGGTGCCCTATCTGGAGCGCTACGTGCAGCGTCTTGCCCGCAGCGAAAGCCCGCTGGCCGGGGGTAAAAATAGTCTCGCCGGCGAGCTGTAGCCCCTCGGGTTAACGGGTAGAATGAGGGAATATGACACCACCGCCAGCGGGCGGTGGCATTGCCTCTCAATGGAGACGTCTCTCGTGAAAGCCGTGCAGGGAATCATTTTATCGGCGCTGTGCGTGCCGGGGCTGCTGACGCAGGTTGCGGCGCAGACTCTGGAACAATCTCTCTATCGCCAGGCTTATGACGCGGTGCGGGCCGACGATCAGGCCCGTTTTCAGCAAATTCGTGCCCGTTTGACCCATTATCCGCTACTACCCTATCTCGATTACTACCAGTTGGCCTTTCGGCCCGGGGCGGCGGAGTATGACGACGTGACCCGCTTCATCCGCGAGCACGGCGACACCCCCCAATCCAACCGGCTGGAGCGTAGCTACCTCACCTATCTGGCCCAGAGCCAGCAGTGGTCCCAGTTCCTGCGCTTCTATCCGGCCAAGCCGAACTCCACCGATCTGCTCTGCATGCACTATCAGGCGCGCTACTACACCGGCCAGCAGAGCCAGGCACTGCAGGAGGCGGGCAAGCTCTGGCTGAGTGGCCAGTCTCGCCCCGATGCCTGCGATCCCCTGTTCCAGCTCTGGCAACAGGCCGGCTTGCGTACCCAGGAGAAGATCTGGACCCGCATGACCTTGGCCTTCGAGGCGGAGAACCCGAATCTTATCCGCCACCTCGGCGCCCAGCTCGGCAGCGGCATGAAGGCGTACGGGGATCAGATGATTACCCTGTTCGAGCAGCCCGCCAAGGCGATGAACACGGCTTATTTCACTACCGCCGCCCCCTCCAAAAAGTTGCTGCTGCTGGGGCTGGCCCGCTATGCCAACCAGCAGCCGGAAGCGGTGCTGGGACAGCTCGGCTATCTGCGCTCGCGTTTCGCGCTGAGCGCGGCCGAGCTCAAGCCGATGGAACGGGCGGTGGCCAGACGGCTGCTGCTGGATCGCTCAACCGCCCAGCGCAGCTGGCTGGATGCTACCGTGGTGCGCCAGGCCGACCCGGATCTGCTGGAGCTGCGGGCCCGACTCGCCATCTGGGAGCAGGACTGGAAAGGGCTCTCCGGCTGGGTCAAGCGGATGCCCATGGCCCTGCAGAAGGAGGATCGCTGGCGCTACTGGCTGGCGCGCTCGCTGGAGGTACAGGGTCAGCAGAAACCGGCGCGGGATCTCTATCTGGAGACCGCCAATCTGCGTGGCTTCTATGGCTTCATGGCAGCGCAGCGCAGCGGCGTGCCCTATCGGATGAAGAATCAGAGCGTGGCGAAGAAGGTGCCGGACTGGCGCACCGCCAGCAGCCGCTGGCCCTTCCTGCTGCGGGTGCGCGAGTTGCTCGACATGAACGAGATCACGGCGGCGCGGGCGGAGTGGATCCACAACATGGATCGCAATCCGGTGGCCCAGCGCCTCGAGTTCGGCCACATCGCCCTCAACCAGGGCTGGCATGAACTGGCCATTCTGGCCAGCATCCGGGCCGAGGCCTGGGATGCCCTCGATTTGCGCTTCCCGCTGCCGCTCAAGCACACCTTCTCCCAGATGGCGCAGGAGCGGACCATGAACACCAGCCTGCTCTACGCCATTTCCCGGCAGGAGAGTGCGCTCTACCCGCTGGCACAGTCGCCGGTCGGGGCGAGGGGACTGATGCAGCTGATGCCGACCACTGCCAAGGAGACGGCCAGCAAGCTGGGGGTACCCTATCGCAACGAGCAGCAGCTGTTTGATCCCGCCATGAACATCCGCCTTGGCAGCGCCTATCTCAAGCGGCTGCTGGATGTGTACGACGGCAACCGGATCCTGGCGGCGGCGGCCTACAACGCCGGTCCCGGTCGGGTCAAACGCTGGCGCGATCAGAGTGCGGACAAGCCGATGGATGTCTGGGTCGAGAGCATCCCCTACAAGGAGACGCGCAACTATGTGCAGAACGTGCTGTCGTTCGATCTCATCTATCAGCACAAGCTGCAGCAGCCGTTGCGCTTCATGTCCGAGCGCGAGCTGAGTCACGCTTATTGAGACGGCTGCCGCCCTGGCGGCAGCCGGATTCCCATTCCCTCCCCAAAATGGTTATTATCCCATAAGGTTTTGTTACAAAAGGAAACCTGCCAGGTGATCGGGCGCCATCTCTTGGTCTGGCAGGTTCGTTATAATCGCCCGTTCAACACAGACAGGCTCCCCCAACAAAGGAATTGATAGTGGCAACGATTAAAGACGTTTCCCGGTTGGCTAATGTGTCCATTTCAACTGTGTCGCGAGTCATCAACAACACGGCGCAGGTGGCACCAGAAAAGCGTGAGGCCGTCATGGCGGCCATGAAGGAACTCAATTTTCGTCCCAACAGCTTTGCCCAGGCGCTGGTCAGCAAGCGCTCCAACTGCATCGGTGTGCTGGTGGGGGATCTGTGTGGTGGCCCCTTCTTCGCCCAGATGATGCGCGGCATCGAGAGCGTGGTGGACAAGGCGGACAAGTTCACCATCGTCATGTCCGGCAATCACGACGAGGTGCGCGAGCGTCACGCCATCCAGGCGCTGCTGCAGCGCCAGTGCGATGCATTGATCCTGCACAGCAAGGCGCTGCCCGACGAGGAGCTGAGTGAGCTGGTGGCGGGCAGCACCCCGGTGGTCTTCATCAACCGCCAGGTGCCGGGTGCCGAAGATCGCTGCGTCTGGCTGGACAACCAGGCCGGCATCACCACCGCCTGCCAGCACCTGCTGGATGCGGGCCATCGCAAGATCGCCTTTGTCACCTCGGACGATGAAGAGTTCGTCGATGGCCAGCAGCGGATGGCAGGCTATCATCACGCCTTGAAGCGAGCCGGTATCGCTCTTGATCCTGCTCTCATCGGCCGCGCCTTTGCCGACGAGAACGGCGGTTACGTGGCGATGGGCGAGCTGCTGGATCGGGGGGTTGAGTTTACCGCCGTGCTCGGTTTCAACGACGCCATGGTGGCGGGGGCCATCTCCTGTCTGCTGGAGCGGGGATACAAGATCCCGCAGCAGATCTCGGTGGTGGGCTTCGATGACATTCCCTATGCCCGCTACATCTACCCCAAGCTCACCACGGTGCGCTACCCCATCGAAGAGATGGGCGGCCGGGCTGCCGAGCTGGCGCTGAGCCTGCTGGATCACAAGCCGGCCGAGGGGCTGGAGCTCAAGTTCGAGGCCGAGCTGGTCAGACGGGAATCCGTTGCCTGAGTAGCCGACATTGGCCCTGAATGGGCCAATGTTGCTTCCCTGTTTTGCGGAAAAATTGAAAGCGTTTTCAGAAATCCTTTTCAACTGTGATCCGCTTCAAAGCTTTTTGGACTGCCTGCCACTAGCATAGGCCCCACGAATTAGGAGCCTGCGCTCCCGATTTTCCCGCTGTGGGAGGTAACTGGTTAATCCAGCTATTTCCTTCGTTACTTTCGACGGTCATCATGGATGGCCGTTTTTTTTTGCCAGGATTTTGTCATGACAACAAAGAGTGAATACGAGACGGGGATCGTGGGCGCTGGCTGGCTGGGGTTGCCGCTGGCCCGGGTGCTGCAGGCCGAGGGTCGCCAGGTGGCGGTGACGGTCAGCTCGGCCCAGAAAGCCGCGCAGCTGACCGCAGAGGGGCTGCAAGCCTGGCCGCTGCAACTGGGCACCGGGCTGACCTCCCTGCCGTTTCGCTGCCGCGAGCTGGTGATCTGCGTGCCGCCGAGCAAGGTCGAGGATTACCCGGCCGCCATCGGGCGGGTGGCCGAGCTGGCGCAGGCCGCCGGCGTGCAGCGGTTGCTGTTCGTGAGTGCCACCTCGGTCTGGGCGCCGGGACAGGGGGAGGATGAACACCCCATGCCTGCTCACGAGCGCGGGATGCGGATGTTGGCCGCCGAGCAGGCGGCGATGGGGGCCTGCATTCCCTGTGCCATGGTGCTGCGCCCGGCCGGGCTGTACGGACCACAACGCCATCCCGGCCGCTTCCTGGCGGGCAAGACCCTGGAAGGGGGCGGTCAGGCGGTGAACCTGGTGCACCTGGATGACGTGGTGGCCGCCTGCCAGCTGCTGCTGGCGCAGGGAAAGGATGGCGATGCCTACAACCTGAGTGCACCGGTGCACCCGCGCCGGGAGCAGTTCTATCCCTTTGCCGCACGTCAGCTGGGCCTGCCGGCCCCGGTCTTCATCGAGCCGGCCGGCCGGTTTCTCCCCGTCGAGGGGCTGCGCATCTGCGAGCAGCTCGGCTTTGTCTATCGCTGGCCCGATCCGGCGCACTGGTTTGCCGAGCTGGCGGCCCGGGGTCACTGAGCATTCCGCACTGTGCTATAGAGTGGGGCACAGGTGGCTCCAATGGGGTGGCGCGGCGGGCAATTGAGGTTTGCCAAGGGGGGGCTCGCCCCCTATCATGCCGCCATCCATAAAGAGAGAGCGGTAAAGATGGTAGATACAAGACGTCACCCCGATGGGGAACTGTTGCTGAGAACCCTGGCAATGCCAGCCGATACCAACCCCAATGGCGATATCTTCGGGGGCTGGATCATGTCCCAGATGGATATAGGTGGGGGCATCATGGCCAAGGAGCTGGCAAAAGGACGTATTTGTACCGTATCCGTTGAGGGCATGACCTTTCACAGCCCGGTCAAGGTGGGCGACGTGGTGTGTTGCTACGGGCGCTGCCTGAAGATCGGTCGCAGCTCCATGCGGCTGAAGCTGGAGGTGTGGGTCAAGCCGGTGCTGCGTGAAAACGAGGCCCAGCGTTACTGCGTGACCGAAGGGATCTTCACCTATGTCGCCATCGACGAACAGGGAAAATCCCGTCCGGTACCGGTCTGATCCGGCTCAGATAAGCCGGGCGTTGATGATGGATATTTCCTGCTCAAACCCGGTTTTTTGCCGTATCATGCGTTCCAGCATCTCTTCCGAGCCGACGCACTGCTGGGTGTCGAACAGGCAGAGATCGCACTGGGGATCCCGTCTGATCTGATAGACGGTGGAAAGCTCCACTTGATGACAATTTCCTTGTTGATCATAAAATGTCACGCGGTACTGGTGCTGTCTCGCCATCGTTGAATTCCTTCTGGATGAGCCGGGCCGGACACGAGCTATCAGCCTAGTCGGCAGCGATGACATTTGTGATGGTCAGGACACAATGCAGAGGCAGGTGGTTGTTAGCCAATGAAAAATAGTTATCGCATTCTGGGTACGTCGCTGCTGACGTTGGGACTGGTCGGCTGTTTCGAGGTGCCGGATCAGGATCACCTGGTCACGGCGCAGGGCATCATTCCCGGCGCCAATTGCCAGAAGCCGCCGCTGGTGGCGCTGGCCTCCACCGCCTTGCCACGCGAGTTCGGCATTACCGTCTGGAATCTCTACAAGGGTCAGCGTAAAAACTGGCGCGAGGGGCTGGACGAGTATGCCAAATCCCAGGATCTGGTACTGCTGCAGGAGTCGGCGACCCGCCCCGACATGCTGGAATGGCTGAAGGCCGGTGATTTCCAGTGGCAGCAATTGCAAGCCTTTACCCAGGGCGGTGTCTCCTTCGGCGTGATGACGGTCGCCAAGACGCCCCAGGCGTTCGTGTGCGGCGTGCGCTCACCCGAGCCGTTGCTGCGCATCCCTAAATCCGGTCTGGTTAGCCTCTACCCCTTGCAGGGGGATCCTGACGGCGTGCTGGTGGTGAACCTGCATGCGGTGAACTTCGAGCTGGGGATGGCGACCTTTCGCGAGCAGCTCAACGATCTGACCGCCCTTATCCATCGCCACCAGGGCCCGGTCATTCTGGCCGGGGATTTCAACACCTGGAGCGACAAGCGTGAATTCTGGCTGAACAAGCTGGTAGGCGAACTGGGGCTGCAGGAGGCGATCCCGGTGCCGGATCTGCGCCGGACCGCGTTCGGCCGACCGCTCGATCACCTCTACTACCGCAACCTGGACCTGGTGGATGTGAGCAGCCCGGCGACCGATGCGTCGGATCACAACCCCATCATGGCCCGTTTCGCGGCTCAGGCCATCACCCCCTGAATCCGTACTGGCCGCCACGGTGGCCTGTGCCAGATAAAAAAATACCCCGCTTTTGGCGGGGTATTTTTTATGAAGCGATGAACGATCAGCTGTTGTTCTTCACGAACAGGGTCAGCTCCTGACCCGGCTTGAGGTAATCGCTCTTGCCCAGCTGATTCCAGCGCATCACATCCATCACGGCAACCTGAAAACGGGCGGCGATGGAGGAGAGGGAATCACCGCGGCGTACCTGATAGACCATGGACTTGTTGCTGCTCTTGCCCTGCTTGGGCCAGACCACCAGCTTCATGCCCGGCTTCAAGGCCGACTTGGCGTTGAGACCGTTCCACTTGGCCAGCTCGTCATGGGTAACCCCATGCGCCTGGCTGATGCTCCACAGATTGTCACCGGCACGCACCTTGTACTGGATCTTGCCGGCACTGCGGCTGGCGAGCTGCTGTGGCTTGCTCTGGGCGCTCTGACTGACCACCGGCTTGCTGCCGCTGGTCGGGATCATCAGGGTCTGGCCACGGCGCAGGTGGTTGCCACTCAGGTTGTTGGCCAGCTTGAGCTGCTGCACGCTCACCCCGTGATTCTGGGCAATGCGGGAGAGGGTGTCGCCGCTGGTGACCTGATAGGAGCGGGTGCGGATGCGCTCGCTCTGGGGCAGATCGGCCAGGGCCAGCTCCAGGGTATCGGCATACTCGACCGGTACCAGCAGGCGATAGGGCCCCTTGGGTGAGGTCGACCAGCGCGTCAGGGCCGGATTGACCTCTTTCAGCTGAGCCGGACGCAGGCCTGCCAGCTGGGCTGCCACGTTCAGATCGATCTGGCCACCGGTGTTGACCACCCGCAGCTGAGGCTTGTTGGCCAGTACCGGCAGGGTGACATTGTACTTGTCCGCATTGCGGATCATGTCGGCCATGGCCAGGATTTTAGGCACATACATCCGGGTTTCGCGGGGCAGATCGAGTGACCAGTAGTCGGTCGGTCGGCCTGCCTTCTGATTGCGGGTGATGGCGTTGCGCACCCGTCCTTCACCGGCATTGTAAGCCGCCAGCGTCTGCAGCCAGTCGCCGTCAAAGAAACGGTTCAGGTACTCCAGATAATCCAGTGCGGCGTTGGTGGAGGCCAGTACATCGCGGCGGCCGTCGTACCAGTTGTCGTGGCGCAGGCCGAAGTTCTTGCCGGTCGCAGGAACGAACTGCCACAGACCCACCGCATTGCTGCGGGAACGGGCGTGGGGATCGAACATGCTCTCGATCATGGGGATGGTAATAAGCTCCATTGGCAGCTCACGCCGTTCGATTTCCTCTACCATCAGATACAGGTAGGGCTCAGCCCGGCTGGCAATGGTCGCCAGATGCTTATCATTGCGCAGCAACCAATCACGCTGCTGGCGGACACGGTCGTTCTCCTGCGGATCAAACTGCATATCATCGCTGATACGCACCCACAGGTTATCGGTGTCATCCAGTTCGTCGATCTGTTCGTCTCCGAACAGGAAGCGCGCCGAATGTTTTTTATACGCTTTTTTGTTGACTTGGGGGGACTTGATCGGCTCGATTGCCGTTAGCGCCCGGTCATCCTGATGGCTCAGGTTTTGGCAGCCGCTGAGAAACAGCGCCGCCAATAAGGCCGTTCGTACCTTCATCTCGCTCAGGTCATCTTTAGGAAAAACAGCTCGCATCATAAGGGGCAATGGCCCCCTGATCAAGGTTTGTTCAAAAAACGTCCTTCCAGGATCGCAGCACGGTGAAGGTATCCTCTGGATTTTCCAAGCATTTTAAGGCGTGTTTCTCAGCAGAAAATTTCACGGAATCCTGTTCGCATCGCAGAAAAACGTTGAACTCCCGCTCATCCCCCAGTCGTGATGGCAGACTCGGCAGACCCTGCTGGCGCAGCTTGCTGATCAGCCCGATCCGTTGCTGGATCGCCTGGTTGTCCGGCTCGACCGCGTAGGCGAAGCGCAGGTTGGAGAGGGTGTACTCATGGGCACAATAAATGAGGGTGTCGTCGGGCAGGGTGGCGAGTCGTTGCAGTGAGGCGTGCATCTGGGCCGGGGTACCTTCGAATAGACGGCCGCAACCGGCACTGAAGAGGGTATCGCCACAAAACAGCATGCCATGGCCGTAATAGGTGATGTGGCCATGGGTATGGCCGGGCACATGGATCACCTCGAGACTCAGGCCATGCCAGTTGATCTGATCCCCGTCATCGAGCCACTGGCCGTGATGAGCGGGCATGGGGTCAAGTTTGGGGCCATAGAGTCTGGCGTGGGGGAAGTGGCCGAGCAGGGCGGTGACGCCTCCCACATGATCGTGGTGGTGATGGGTCAGCAGAATTGCGTCGAGCTGCAGATCCAGTGCGGCCAGTCGCTCCAGCACGGGTTCGGCATCGCCTGGGTCGACGACCAGGCAGTGATTTTCGTGTCGGATCAACCAGATGTAGTTGTCGTTAAAGGCAGGAACTGTGATCACTGGATACATGAGTCTGCTTCTCTTTATGGAGGGTATCTTATATAACTGGATGGCGTTCGAACCCCAAGTTGAGCCCTATTATGCAGGTGGCACGTACCGAACAACAAATCGAGATCCCGACCAGCTGGTCGGCACTGCCCATGGGGGACTGGGTAGCGGCCGAGATCCAGGAACGGCTCGACAGCTGGTGCCCACATCTGTTTGGTTATCATCTGCTTAAAGTCGGGGCACTGAGCGCCGAACTCTCCTGCGGCTGCTCTTCCATTCGCCATCAGATAGGAGTCGCCCCCAGTGGCAGATTGCTGGATCTCAAGGGCGATCCACTGGCCTTGCCGGTGCGCACCGGCAGCGTGGATGCCTGCCTGCTGGCCCACTGTCTCGACTTTTCGCCAGACCCCCACCAGGTGCTGCGCGAGGCGGAGCGGGTGCTGACCGACGATGGCTGGCTCATTGTCAGTGGCTACAATCCGCTCAGCCTGGTCGGCATCGGCCACTGCCTGCCTTTCCTGCGTCAACATCTGCCCTGGTCGGCCCGCATGTTCACTCCGGCGCGGGTCACCGACTGGCTGCAGCTGCTCGGGTGTGAAGTGATGTTTGATGAGCGCTTTGGCTACTCGTTCATGGGCAAGCAGAGCCGGATCGGCTGGTGGCGGGAGAGTGTGGGGCGGGATTATTGCAGGCCGTTTGCGTCCGTCTACGTGATAGCGGCGCGCAAACGGCGCTTTCCGTTGACGCCGGTGCGCCGCCGCTGGCGCTTGCCCGAGTCGATAGCGACGCCGGGCATGGCGCGCCAGGGCTGGTAGCCTGTCTCGGGCGCCCTGGCTGGCGAGCGACCCTGACGGGTGAGACTGACCGGGATCAGGGCTGGTAACCGGTATCCTCGGCCAGCTGCTTGCCGCTGGCGGCCTCGCGGGCCAGCTCGTCACAGCGTTCGTTTTCCGGGTGACCGGAGTGCCCCTTGACCCAGAGCCATTCGATTTGATGGCGCGCCACTTCCGCATCCAATGCCTGCCAGAGATCGACGTTCTTGACCGGCTGGCGGCTGGCAGTCATCCACCCTTTCTTCTTCCAGCCGATGATCCACTGGGTGATCCCCTGGCGCACATACTGGCTGTCGGTGGTGAGTCTGACCTGGCAGGGCTCGTTCAGGGTGCGCAGCCCCATGATGGCGGCCATCAGCTCCATCCGGTTGTTGGTGGTGAGGCGAAAACCGGCGGCGAGCTCCTTGCGGTGCTTGCCATAGACCATGACGGCACCATAGCCGCCAGGACCCGGGTTGCCGAGACAGGAACCATCCGTATACAAATCGATCTTTTTTAGCATGAGTCTTGGGGTAAACTAGCGGGTAAAGCCGAAGTTTGACATAGATTGGATCATGAACACACCCCAACTGAATCGCCAGATCATTCTGGATACTGAAACCACAGGTATGAACACCGCCGGTGGCCCCGTCTATCTGGGACACCGCATCATCGAGATCGGCTGTGTGGAGGTGATCAACCGCAAGCTGACCGGTAACCACTTCCACGTCTACATCAAGCCGGATCGGCTGGTGGACCCCGAGGCCATTCAGGTGCACGGCATCACCGACGAGTTCCTGCGTGACAAGCCGTCGTTCAGCCAGATAGCCGACGAGTTCATCGAGTTCATCCGCGGTGCCGAGCTGATTGCCCACAACGCGCCGTTTGACGTGAGCTTCATGGACTATGAGTTCGGCAAGCTCGGCCTCAATTTCAAGACTGCCGACATCTGCGGCATCACGGATACCCTGGCGATGGCGCGGGACCTGTTCCCGGGCAAGCGCAACAACCTCGATGTGCTGTGCGATCGCTACGGCATCGACAACTCGCACCGTACCCTGCACGGGGCTTTGCTCGATGCGGAGATCCTGGCGGACGTCTACCTGCTGATGACGGGTGGCCAGACCAAGTTGAATCTGGCTACCGAGAGCAGTGAGAATGAGAGCAACCAGGACACCAGCATCCGCCGGCTGGAGAGCAATCGCCCACCGCTCAAGGTGATCCGTGCCAGCGCCGAGATTGAGGCGGTGCACGAAGCGCGGCTGGATCTGGTGCAGAAAAAGGGAGGAGCCTGCCTGTGGCGGCAATGAGCAAGCTATGGAGTGGCCTGCTGTTATTGGCCTCGCTGACGGCCTCGGCCAACGAGGTGTTTGCCCCCTCCGACATTCCCCTGCTCGACAATCGCTTTCGCATCGATTACGGGGTGAAAGAGATCACCTTCATCGTGACGCGCAAGCCGGGCACCCCGTCGGTGATCCTGGTGCGTCCGGACGGCAGCAAGCTCTATGTGGGCAAGGTGACGCCCCCCGATGTGGGCTGGCTGGCGCTCAAGGATCAGGATCTCATCACCATCCGTGATCCCATGCCGGGCCCCTGGCAGGCCATCGGCGAAGTGGATCCGGACAACCGGGTGCGCCTGCTGTCGAACATCAGGCTGGAAACCGATCAACTGCCGACCCAGCTCTATCAGGGAGAAAGGGTCAAGCTCAAGTCCTGGCTGCTGATCGACGATGCACCGCCCAAGGCCGGTTATTACCTCACCGACCTTGGCATGACGGTGCGATTGCAACGTTTCAACGACGCCAAGCAGGAGGGGGAGCCCATCGTTGACGAAGTGCTCGGCCACTATCGTGACGATGGCAAGGGGCTCGACGAGGTGCCGGGTGACGGCATCATGACCGCCGAGGCGGTGCTGGATGTGGCTGCTGGCAAATACCGGGCCATGTATAGCACGGGCAATCAGGTGTTCTCCCGCGCTCGCTATCAGGACGTGCTGATCTACCCGTTGCCGGTCAGCTATACCCTGGCGCCTCCCTCGCAGGAGTTTGGCGCCAAGCTCTCCTTCCTGATCGATGCCGATGAGCTGGATCCGGCCTCCGTGGTCATTGAGGGCAAGGCGACCAACACGGTGGGAGCCAGCATGGCGTTCAATGCGGTGGCGACCGAACCCCGGGTGGAAGTGGATCTCTCCGCCATCAAGGAGGTTGGCCAGTATGAGGTGAACGCCACCCTGTTTGGCACGACTCGGCTGGGCCGCGAGATCCAGGTCACGCTGCCGGTGAAATCGTTCAATATCTTCCCGGTGCTGGCGGCTGAGCCATCGGCGGCCTCTGCGGCTTCTGAAACCTCGGCTGCAGTGCCCAACCAGGTGAAATTCGAGGAAAAACAGAGCAGCGGCTGGCTGATCTGGTTGCTCGGTGGGGTCGGCATCCTGCTGGTCTTGCTGGGCGGCGTCGGTTTCATCTTGCTGCAAAAGCGGCGGGCACTGAAAAAAGCGATGGCGGCGCAGAAGGCCGAGAGCGAAAGCGCCAAGCCGGAAGCCAAGCTGGATCTGAATCTGCCGGAACAATAACCGGGTAACCGCATGAAAAAGCCGCCCATCGAGGCGGCTTTGTTATTTATGGGGAAGCAGGTTAGCAGCAACCCTTCTGCATCAATGTTCCCCGACGTAGATGTCTTTGTGTTGATCGCGGATCTCGAGGAATTTGTCAAGGTTGGCCAGCATCAGTTCTACCAACTGGGGATCGAAGTGCTGACCTTTCTCCTCCTGGATCAGCGCCAGTACCTTGTCCAACGGCCAGGCCTTCTTGTAGCAGCGATCCGAGCCGAGCGCATCAAACACGTCAGCCAGCGCCACCACCCGTCCTTCCAGCGGAATGGCATCACCCTTGAGGCCACGGGGATAGCCGCTGCCATTCCACTTTTCATGGTGGTTGCCGGCGATGGTGGCGCCAATCTGGAACAGCGCCAGATCGCTGCCGGAGAGCATGTCCTGCCCCAGCTGGGCGTGGGTCTTCATTATTTCCCACTCCTCGGGGGTCAGCTTGCCCGGTTTGTGGAGGATGGCATCCGGAATGCCCACCTTGCCGATGTCGTGCAGCGGGGAGGCGCGCTTGATGAGCTCGCTCTGCTCCTCGCTCATGCCAAGCAGCTGGCAGAACAGCTCGGTGTAGAGGGCGACCCGTTTCACGTGCAGGCCGGACTCCTTGGAGCGGGTCTCCACCAGCTCGCCGATCCGATAGATGATCTCGCGCTGGTTGTCGGCGATGACCTCGTTGAGCCGGATGTTCTCCAGCGCCACTATGATGTTTTCGGTAAACAGGCTGAGCAGCCCCATGTCCATCTGGCTGAGCTGACGAGTGGTCTCGATATGAAACAGCAGGTGATGGCGGGGGTTCTGGCAGTAGAGCACCATCTGGTTGCCATCATAGACGTTGGCACGATTGGCCATGGCCTGGCGCAGGATAGAGGGTGCATCTGCCAGTCGCAGTGACGGGTGGCCCGGCAGCAGAGGCTCCAGAATTTGATCCCGCACTTCGTAGGCGAACTGCTTCACATCGTAGATTTGAGACTCTTCCAGACTGAGCAGGGCTCCGAGCTGTTCTTGAGCCCCTTCGACAAACTGGCGTAGCGCCCGTTTCTCGAAGATCCCCTTGGAGGCCTCGATGACTTTTTCCAGCCCTTGGCGATTGCTCTCCAGCGTGCGGATATCGCGATATGAACGCAGGCTGGCCCGCAGCAGGGTGCGCAGCTTCTGGGAGGTGAGCTCGGTCTTGTCCTTGTAGTCGTTGATGTCGTAGTTGGTGACCACGTCATCTTCCGGGGCCTGACCGGGTTGGCCGGTGCGCAGCACGATGCGCACCATCTTGTTTTGCAGATCCTCGCGCACGAATTTGACCACATCGAGGCCGGCGTGATCGACCTCCATGACCACGTCCAGCAGCAGCAGTGCTACGTCCGGGGTCTTGGCGAGCAGCTCCCTGGCCTGGGCGGCTGAATAAGCATGCAAAAATTCAATGGGTCTGTTATCGAATTCAAACTTGCTCAGGGTGATCTTGGTGATGCGATGAACCTCGGGTTCATCGTCCACAATCATCACCTTCCATCCAGCCTGCTGGTCATCGAGAAGGGGCAGATCGTCATCGTCAATAATCAGGATTTGGTCATCCATCATGCAATCCTGTTTGGGATCCTGTGCTTACATTAACTGCTTCACTAAGGATAGGAAACTTATTGAGAAATAAAATTTGATCTGTGAAATCTCTTTGTCGTCATCCTGTTGCAGCCCCATAAAAAACGCCTCCACATGGGAGGCGTTTGACTATCAATGTGTCTGTCAGGCGGCTCTGTGATAGGCCGATGGCTCGAACAGCGCCTTGTTGGCCACCAGGTCGATGGGATCAAAATCATCGACGTTGATGGTGCGCAGGCGACTCTCTTCGGCGCGGCGCAGCAGGTCCGCTTCGGTCTGGTTGAGTACTCCCTGCGCCAGGCCGATCTCTGCCACCTTGTCCAGTTGCATAAACGGACGCTTGATGCCGTCAGCCTTGCATACTTTCTCAAACAGCGGCTCGGCAGAGAGCACGTCGTCCAGTGCCTGCTCCAGCAGGCCGAAGGGGTTGCCCTCTTCGCGGGTGAGATACTGCCCTTGGGCCAGACGGCTGCGGGTTTCGCTCGGGGTCTGCAACAGGCGGGCAACCTGGCTGTCCAGCTTGTCGCTAGGGCGTTTCAGGTCGCGACCCAGCGGCAGCACGATGACGCGCAGGGCAAGACCAATCCAGCGATTCGGGAAGTTGCGCAGCAACTCGTCGATGGCTTCCTGCGCCTTGAACAGGGCATCTTGCAGCGCCCAGTGCAGCAGCGGCAGATCGGCGTGTTGACGACCCTCATCCTGATAGCGCTTGAGGGCGCTGGAGGCCAGATAGAGCTGGCTCAGTACATCGCCAAGACGAGCAGAGACCCGCTCCTTGCGCTTGAGCTCGCCACCCAGGGTACCCATCGCCATGTCTGACAGGAAGGCCAGGTTGGCAGAGAGGCGGGAGAGCTGCTGGTAGTAGCCTTTGGTCTGATCCTTGAACGGCGCGGCGGCGAAGCGGGCACCGGTTAACCCTAACCAGAAGCTGCGCACCAGATTGCTGATGGCAAAGCCGACGTGGCTGAACATCGCCTTGTCAAAGTCCTTGAGGGCCTGTTCCTGATCCGGGTGGCTGGCGGCCAGCATCTCCGGCAGCACGTACGGGTGGCAGCGGATGGCGCCCTGACCGTAGATGATCATGCTGCGGGTCAGGATGTTGGCCCCTTCCACCGTGACGGCGATGGGGGCACCCTGATAGCCGCGGGCCAGATAGTTGTTGGGGCCCATGCAGATGGCCTTGCCGCCGTGGATGTCCATGGCATCGATGATGCACTTCTGGGCGCGGTCGGTGAGGTGGTATTTGACGATGGCGGAGATGACCGAGGGTTTCTCGCCCAGGTCGATGCCGGTCACGGTCAGGTTGGCGGCGGCCCCCATGATGTAGGCGTTGCCACCGAGACGGGCCAGCGGCTCTTCAATCCCTTCCATTTTGCCGATGGGCAGCTTGAACTGGCGACGGATACGGCTGTAGGCGCCGGTCGCCAGGGCCAGCATCTTGACGCCGCCGGTGCTGTTGGAGGGCAGAGTGATACCGCGTCCGACTGAGAGGCACTCCACCAGCATGCGCCAGCCCTGACCGGCCATGGCCGGGCCGCCTATGATGAAGTCGAGCGGGACGAACACGTCCTTGCCGCGGGTCGGACCGTTCTGGAACGGCACGTTGAGCGGGAAGTGGCGGCGACCGATTTCGACCCCCTTGATGTGGGTCGGAATGAGGGCGCAGGTGATGCCAAGCTCTTCTTCGTCACCCAGCAGGTGATCCGGGTCGCGCAGTTTGAAGGCCAGACCGAGAACGGTGGCAATCGGGGCGAGGGTGATGTAGCGCTTGTTCCAGGTGAGGCGCATGCCAAGCACCTCTTCCCCTTCCCATTCACCCTTGGCGATGATACCGAAGTCGGGGATGGAGCCGGCGTCTGAACCCGCTTCCGGACTGGTCAGGGCGAAGCAGGGGATCTCCTTGCCGACCGCCAGACGGGGCAGGTAGTAATCCTTCTGTTCGTCGGTGCCATAGTGTTGCAGCAGCTCACCCGGGCCCAGCGAGTTGGGTACGCCAACGGTGGAGGCCAGCACGGCGCTGGCGCCGCACAGCTTTTGCAGCACGCAGGATTGGGCATAGGCGGAGAATTCCAGCCCGCCATATTTCTTCTTGATGATCATGGCGAAGAATTTGTGGTCCTTCAGGTATTGCCACACTTCGGGAGAGAGGTCGGCTCGTTCGTGGGTCACTTCCCAGTCGTTGACCATGCGGCACACTTCTTCAACCGGACCGTCCATAAACGCCTGCTCTTCGGCAGACAGCGTGCTGACCGGAATGGCGTGCAGCTTCTTCCAGTTCGGGTTGCCGGCAAACAGGTCTGCTTCCCACCAGGTAGTGCCCGCTTCAATGGCCTCTTTCTCGGTGCGGGACATTTCCGGCATGATGGATTTGTAGAGTTTGAACAGCGGCTTGGTCAGCTGGTTGCGACGAAAATCTACCAGGTTGAGGGGGATGGCGATCACGGCAAACAGCGCCCAGACCAGCAGGGGGACGTGGCCATAGAGGGTGCCGACAATCAGGGCTGCCGCGGTGGCAAGCGTGGAGGTGAACAGAGACGCCCGGCGATAAGCCATGGCGCCGATCACCAGGATCACTCCGAGCAGAGTGAGGGTCGTCGTCATTTTTCGCTCCTTGCATGAGTTGCCGAAGTTGGGGGAATATGGTTGAACTGATCCAGAGGTCTGACCTGTTGGATATGGTCCCTGTTGTAATTCATACGCACAAACTTATCAAGCTGTTTACAAGCTTGTTACCTTGGCTCTGTGATCGGCATAACGTCCTGCAGAGGGGCTCTTGACGGGCAGGGGGCGACTCCGGGATTGGCTTGTGCGACAATGGCGCGGCCCATATTTTGGAAGAGACATCATGTACCAAGAACTGATCCGCAATGAATTGACCGAAGCTGCCAGCGTGCTCCAGGCGTTCCTGGCAGATGAGCAAAATCTCAAGGACATCGAAGCGGCCGCCAAGCTGCTCGCTGACTCCTTCAAGCAGGAAGGCAAGGTACTCTCCTGTGGCAACGGTGGCTCCCACTGCGACGCCATGCACTTTGCCGAAGAGCTGACCGGCCGTTATCGCGAGAACCGCCCCGGTTATGCCGGTATCGCCATCTCCGATCCCAGCCATCTCTCCTGTGTGTCCAACGACTTTGGCTATGACTACGTCTTCTCCCGCTACGTGGAAGCAGTTGGCCGTTGCGGTGACGTGCTGCTCGGCATCTCCACCAGCGGCAACTCCGGCAATATCCTGAAAGCCATTGAAGCCGCCCATGCCAAAGGCATGAAGGTGATTGCGCTGACTGGCAAGGATGGCGGCAAGATGGCCGGTCTGGCCGATGTCGAGATCCGGGTGCCGCACTTTGGTTACGCCGACCGCATTCAGGAAGTGCACATCAAGGTGATCCACATCCTGATCCAGCTGGTCGAAAAAGAGATGGCCAAGTAAGGCAGGGATCTCGAGCCGGGATAGTCGTGCCTTGTCTGGCCGTGTCCCGGCGGGATCTTGCGCAAGCGGCCGGTGTCAGCGCAGGCTGAGCCGGCCGAGTGGCAAAATGAGATGGTCAAGTCAGCAAGGAGCCTGCAGCCTATGTGCGAACTGCTCGGCATGAGTGCCAATGTGCCGACCGATATCTGCTTCAGCTTTACCGGTCTGATGCTGCGCGGCGGCAAGACCGGGCCTCATAAGGATGGCTGGGGCATCACTTTTTACGAAGGGAAAGGCTTTCGTACCTTCAAGGATCCCGAGCCCAGTGCCCAGTCGCCGATTGCCAGGCTGGTGCAGGCGCTGCCCATCAAGAGCCGCGCCGTGGTCAGCCATATTCGGCAGGCCAACCGCGGCTGCGTCTCGCTGGAGAATACCCACCCCTTTACCCGCGAGCTGTGGGGTCGTTACTGGACCTTTGCCCACAATGGCCAGTTGACGGGTTACAAAGGGTTGGCCACCGGCCGCCATCGACCGGTGGGCGACACCGACAGCGAACATGCCTTCTGCTGGCTGCTCGATCGGCTGGAACAGAAATATCCCCGACGCCCTGCCAACTTCCCCGCCATGTTTCGCTACCTGGCGACCCTGTGCGACGAGCTGCGCGGCCTGGGGGTATTCAACATGTTGCTGTCGGATGGGGAATTCGTGATGACCTACTGCAGCAACAACCTCTACTGGTTGACCCGGCGAGCTCCGTTCGGGGAGGCCCGTCTGCTGGATGAAGATGTCGCCATCGACTTTCAGAGCGAGACGACACCGGACGATGTGGTGACCCTGATTGCGACTAGGCCGCTGACCGGTAATGAAAACTGGGTAAAAATGGCGCCGGGCGAGTTCAGTCTGTTTCGACTGGGCGAGCGGGTGGGTGCCAATCAGCTGTGATAATCAGCTGATCCAGAGATAAAAAAATACCAGGGTAGAATCCTACCCTGGTTCTTCGCAGCAGCCATACAGGCAAAAGGGATGAGAGAGGTGTTGCTGAGTCGCATCATTCTCACGGCTGCCATTGTTATTTAATTGTTAATTTCATGGCAACATTTATGTTGCAACTCGGCCATCTATTGTCTGGTTAGGCGATCCTGATCACGCTTTTCTGATTCACGTCCCGTTTGAGTTCGATTTTCTGACGGCGATGAGACGTGACTGAGTCGTGTCGGGCATCTATAGTATGGTCTGTTTGAATACCATAAGGAGGATGACGGAATGGAGTGGCTGGATCAGAAGGTGTTGCGACAGCTGGCGGAAGACATCGGCCAGGAGATGATGCCGGTGGTGATCTCGGTCTTCATCGAAGAGGTGGGGGAACAGCTTGCCCAGCTGCGCCCGCTCTATGAACAGCAGGACTGGCCCGCACTGGCCCGGCTTGCCCATAGCATGAAGTCCTCCTGCGGCAGCTATGGTGCCCAGCTCAGCTACCAACAGGTGGTGGCGCTGGAACAGGCCTGCAAACATGAAGATGGCGAGCAAGTCGCCCGTTTGCTGGCCGAGCTGGAGCAATCCCTGCCCCAGGTGCTCTCCCACCTCGCCAACTATCACTGAGCCCCTGCAGCCGGCGCATCGGCGCCGGATTTGCCATCCTCTACCCGCCGATTAGCGTTGATTGACCAGTTGCTGGATAACCCTGTCCAGTGCCAGTTTCAATTTCAGGCGATCGTGCCGATGGGGAAGGGCGGCCTCACCCAGCTCGGCCAGGATCAATCGGCCAGCCAGCTCTGCTGGGTATTCCCCCGCCGGGGCCAGAATGGCATCGACCCGACCCGCTCCGACCCGTGATTCCAGCCAGCGCCACTGATTGTGCAGGCTGAGCTGGCTGGCAGGACCGTTTTCGGCGACCAGATTGCAGATGAACACCAGCATGGCATCGCTCTCGTTGATGGCTTGGGCCACCTCAGCCAGCAGCAGGGGCGGCATGATGGAGGTAAGAAAGCTGCCGGGGCCCAGAATGATCATGTCGGCCTGTGCCAATGCCTGCACCGCCTCGCGGGTGGCCGGTACCTCCGGGCTCAGGCTGAGGGAGAGCGGCGGGGTGTCGAGCTGATCGATGGAGACTTCCCCCAGGATCTGGTTGCCACAGGCCGTGTGGGCGCACAGGTCGGTGGGAAATTCAGACATGGGTAACAATTGTGACTCTATTTTCAGCATGTCGCTGATGAGCTTGATAGCATCTAGAGGGCGCACGCAGAGGTTGTCGAGCGCCAGCAGCATCAGATTGCCGAGGTTGTGGCCCGCCAGTTCGCCGCGACCAGCGAACCGATATTCGAACAGCAGGCTGCCGATACTGGGATCGGTCACCAGTTGATTAAGGCAGTTGCGCAGATCTCCCCAGGCGATACACTCCTGGCTCTTGCGCAGTCGTCCGGTAGAGCCGCCATCGTCGGTGGTGGTGACGATGCCGGTCAGGCGCGATCCCAGAAACGAGAGTGAAGAGAGCACACGGCCCATGCCGTGGCCGCCACCGATGGCGACGACCCGGTCAAAATCATTGATGTTCTTCTGCCACATGCCGTTTTCCTGTGGTTGGGCTCAATTGAATGTGATTCTAATCGATAAGACGGGATAATTGTTTGATTAAGGTATGATTTTTGCTTACCCCCAGCATCATGAACAACTAGGAGATGGTGTTGAACTTCCTGACGGCTCACTCTCTTGAAGAGACCTCCCTGCTGGCTGCCCGGCAGGTCAGTGAGCGGCTGCTCGCTCAATCACCTCATTCCCCTTCGCTGTTACTGGTCTATTTTACTCAGGCTCACGATGCCGAGGAACTGCGCCATCACTTCAAACAGCAGTTCCCGTCGTCTCGAATGATCGGTTGCAGCTCCTGTGGTGGGGTCATGACCCAGACCGGCCATCATGCCCGTCAGGGGATCGGGCTGGCAGTGGCGGCCATCTACGATGAGAAGGGGGCCTACGGCGTGGCGGGCCAGGCGGGGGATGCAGTGGATGTGCGCCAGCTGCTGCGCAGTGCCATCGCCGATGGGGGGCGCCCCGGCGAACTGCCACAACTCATCTTGCTGCATGCAAGCCCGGGCCAGGAGGAGGCGATGCTGGAGAGCATCGAAGCCGAGCTGGGCACGACGGTCCCGGTCGTCGGGGGCTCCGCCGCCGACAACAGCGTCAGCGGTGACTGGCAGCTGTGCTGGGATGAGGGCAGTACCCGCGAGGGCGTCGCACTGGCCGTGCTCTATCCCGATTGCCAGCTGGCGTTCCAGTTTCACTCCGGCTATGTCCCCACCGAATATCGCGGCACCATCACGGCCCTGTCGGGACGGGAGATCCTCACCATCGATCATGAGCCGGCAGCCGAGGTCTACGCTCGCTGGAGCGGACGGACAACCCCCTGGCCGGTGGGTCCCATCCTGCGGGAGACCACCCTGTCGCCGCTGGCCAGACAGGTCGGCACCCTGGATGACATGCCCTATTACAAGCTCTCCCACCCGGAGGCCGTGACAGAAGGTGGCGGATTGCGCCTCTTTACCGATACTCAGGTCGGGGAGCGGTTGTTGCTGATGTACAGCAGCCAGGAGGGCTTGCTGCAACGCAGTCTGAATGCAACCCGCATCGAACCCGAGTACGGCATGACCACCGAGATGCAGCCGTTTGGCGCCCTTGTGATTTTTTGTGCTGGTTGTCGCTTGGCTCTTGGTGATAGCTTATGCCAATTTGTCGATCAATTTCATACCCGGCTGGGGGATATCCCCTTCATCACCCCGTTCACCTTCGGCGAGCAGGGCCGCCTGCCCCATGGTGAGCTGGCGCACGGCAACCTGATGGTCTCGAGCGTGATCTTCCTCGACAGCTGACATTGCGCTGGAAACAAGATGATAGGTAACACGGAACTGGAAGCCCTCGGCGACAAACTGCAGACCACCCTGGTGGAGCTGGTGCGTTGCCGGGAACGCGAGGCCAAATACCGCCAGGAGTCGCAAACCCTGTTGTGCGGGGTGGCGACGCTGGCCGATGCCCAGACGCTGGAACAGGTGCTGGACAGCCTCATTCAGGTGCTCAAGCCCTTCATCGGCTTCGAACATGCGGATGTGGTGGCCTGGGAGGGAGAGGGCGGCATCACCCACCTCAGCACCCAGGATGGCGAAGTGGGGCGCAGCTGGCAGCTGACCCCGCTCTTCTCTCGCGCCATCGAGGGAGAGACTCTGGTCATCTATGATCCGACCCAGTTGCCGGAACTGGCGCCGTTGGCCGATGTTGAAGGCTGGGCCAGCGTGATGATGACGGGCTTGCGCGCCCCCGGTTTTTCCGGCGTGCTCATCTGCCGTCACGCCGTGATGGGGACCTTCGATCTCAAGAGCAAGGCGGCCATGCAGCGCTGTCGTCCGCTCATCTCCCAGGCGCTGGTCAACATCGCCTATCGAGCCCGCCTGCAGGAACAGGTCGAGCTGAAAACGCTGGCCCTGCAAGCGGGCGAACAGCGTTTTCGCAGCTTTGCCGGCATGGCGTCCGACTGGTTCTGGGAGACGGATACCGAGCACCGGCTGAGCTATGTATCGGCCCCCGGCCAGCAGGGGGATATGCTGGTGCATCAACCCGGCCAGAGCCTCTACGATTACGCTCATGACAGGCGCGACCCCGAATGGGGCAAGTATCGCCGGCTCATCGGTCTGCACCTGCCGGTGCGGGCGGTGCGGGCACAGGTCAGCCTGGCCAATGGGCCGCGCTGGATGGAGATCAACGCCGAGCCCTGTTTCGATTCGGCCGGCGTCTTCATCGGTTATCGCGGCACGGCGCGGGATGTGGGCAACCAGATCCGCCGTGAGCAAGAGCTGGCCAGAGCGCGGGACGAAGCGGAAGCGGCCAACCGTGCCAAGTCGCAGTTTCTGGCCATGATGACCCACGAGATCCGCTCTCCCATGAACGCGGTGCTGGGCATGCTGGATCTGCTGCAACACGCCCAGCTCGAACCCCAGCAACAGACGCTGCTGGGCCACGCCACCCATGCCGCGCGTCTCTTGCAGACCATCATCGACGACGTGCTCGATTTCTCGAAGATTGAATCCCATACCCTGGAGTTTCACTGCGAAACGTTGCAGCCGGCCCAGCTTTGTCAGTCTCTCATCGAGCCGCTGCTGGCGCAGGCGGGCAGCAAGGGTATCGACCTTGATTGGCGAGTTGACGACGCCGTACCCGCCCAGCTGCAGGGGGACCCGGTGCGCCTCTCCCAGGTGATCAGCAACCTGCTCGGCAATGCGGTGAAGTTCACCAGTCGTGGCAGCGTATTGCTGCAACTGAGCTGGCATGAGCAGCAGTTGAGGGTCTCGGTGACCGACAGCGGGATCGGTATCTCGGCCGAGGATCAGGCGCTGCTGTTTGAACCCTTCTCTCAGGTCGACAGCTCAGCCACCCGCCGCTTCTCGGGCACCGGGCTGGGACTGGCCATCAGCAAGCGGCTGGTGGAGTTGATGGGCGGCAGCATTCAGTTGCGCAGTGCCCCCGGTGAGGGGAGCTGCTTCTGGTTCGATTTGCCGGGCATGGCGCTGCCATGCGAATGCAGCAGCCGGCCCGAGCCGGATCAGCAGCCGATTCAGGATCTGGATGTGCTGGTGGTGGAAGACAGTCCGGTCAATCAGCTGGTGGTATCGCTCATGCTGCAAAAGCTGGTGAGCCGGGTCAGAGTCGCGGCCAACGGGTTGGAGGCGCTGGCCCAGGTAGCGGAGCAACGACCGGATCTCATCCTGATGGACATGCGGATGCCGCAGATGGATGGACTGGAGGCGACCCGGCGTCTGCGAGAACTGGGTTGTAGCGTGCCCATCGTGGCGCTGACGGCCAATGCCATGGCGGAAGACAGGGCTCGTTGCCTGGCCCAGGGGATGGATGACTTTCTGGCCAAACCGATAAGCCTGATGCGGCTGCGGGAGTGTCTGCAACGCCATTTTCAGCCTACAGCGCCGGATCGCAGCTAAAAAAAATGGTCAACCTGGGTGGTTGACCAATTCTTCAGCAAATACTGAAGAGAGCACGGGATAAATCGGGTTGTACGATTCTATATGAAAAAGTCGTGCCAACTTTTCAGAACCAGTTTATGCGGCTTGCAGCGCGGTTATTGATTTTTATTGGGCGCTTTATTTGCAAAATGCGAAAACCTTGTTTTCATTATCGGAATATTCGCATTTTGCAATACACTTCTGACTCACTGTGCGATCAGTCGGCGCAAGAATTGACGGGCCGCTTCGCTATTTTGTTTCGCAATCAACATCTGCTTTTCATAGATCGGCATCGGCAGGATTTCGAGCCAGCGTTGGCAGAGCCAGGCCGCATCGTCAAACTGCTTGTCCGGATAAAGTTCATCCAGTTCCGGATACTGTTCAAATACTTCCCGCAGCCGGGTCACCAGCGGTTTGTCACTGAAGTCTGAATGGGTGCTCGGCCAGTTGGGCAGCGCTTCGACTCTGGCCCGGCGCAGACCGAGCTCGTCCGTTTCCATCTCGTGGATGCAGAAACGTTCCATGCCGAGTACGGTAACGCCGAGCAGGCCGTCATTCAGAGTGTAAAAGTCGGTGACTTTGACCCGGGTGCCGACTGGCAGGATCCGCCCGGACTTGCCAGTCGTTGTCGCCTCTTCCATCACGATGCCGAAGCCCTGGTCATCGATGAATGACTCTTTGAGCATCTGCAGGTGGCGCGGTTCAAACAAACGCAGAGGAAGCTTGCCACCAGGCAGTATGTGGGAAGGCAAGGGGAACAGTGCCAAGGGTTGAAGTTTCATGTTCCATCCTCCATTGAGTAGTTGCTGAATAGGACAATGCAGCGACTGTGCCAGAGAATGAAAAAAGCCACCGGAAGGTGGCTTTTTGCTGGCTGGGGGGCGTTTAGTTGCGCTGCTCCAGGTACATGACAGCAGCTTCCACGCGGCTTTGCGCCTCGAGCTTCTTGAGCAGACTCTTGACGTGTACCTTGACCGTGCCTTCGGAAATATGGAGCACGGAGGCGACCTGTTTGTTGGAGAGGCCCTTTGCAATTTCGCGCAGGATTTGCATTTCGCGACGCGTTAAGCTCTCCAGCTTCTGCTGCAGGTGATCCAGCTCGTAGATGTTCTCGAGGTAGGGACGCAGCGGCTCGCTCAGGATCTGCTTGCCGGTCATCACGTCCGCCAGTTGGGCCAGCAGCATCTCTGGCTCGGTATCCTTGAGCAGGTAGCCATCGGCGCCGGCCTTGAGCAGCGCCACTACGTCCTGACGGGCGTCGGACACGGTCAGGATCACCACCCGGGAGGTCACTTCTTCGGTGCGCAGCGCCTTGAGGGTGTCCAGACCGGAGAGGCCTTTCATGTTGAGGTCGAGCAGGATCAGATCCGGTTCGGACTCCTTGGCCATGGCGACGGCATCGGTACCGTTGGAAGCTTCACCGACGACTTCGATGTTCTCCTCCAGAGCCAGCAGCTGCACAATCCCTTTGCGCATGAGGGGATGGTCATCCACGACCAGAACACTATATTTCATCTCGTCCATCAGGCATCTCTTGTTAGGCTGGTGGGAAAGGTCAGATGTACGCAGGTGCCTCTGGGCGGCCTTTCGCTGATGGTCAGCAGACCATGCAGCTTGCTGGCACGCTCGTTCATGATGCTCAGGCCATAGTGGTTGACCGCCGAGCTTGCGATCCCTATTCCGACACCATCATCTGAAATCTGAACCTGGATGTTACCATCGGCGAGGGTCTCACAGCTAACATCAATCACTTGCGCACTGGCATGTTTGATGGCATTGAGCACTGCCTCACGGATCAGCTGCAAGATGTGGATATGCTGACCGGCTTCGAGATCGGTATCGGCCAGACCGTAATGGAGCCTGATGTCGGCCTGGGTCTGCGGCTTGAGCTGCTCCAGCATCACCTTGATGGCTTCACCGAGATTGGCGTCGCCAATGCTGAGGCGGAAGGTACCGAGCAGCTCGCGCAACTGGGTATAGGCGCTGCCAAGCCCCTCGTCGATCTGCTGCATGGCGGCTTCGGCTTTGGCCGTATCCCCCTTGGCGAAGGAGCGCTTGAGCAGGGTTGACTGGATTTTGAGATAGGAGAGGGCCTGGGCCAGCGAGTCGTGCAGCTCGCGGGCGATGACGGCCCGCTCTTCCATCAGCAGCAGGCGCTGGTGTTGCAGCAGGGTTTGATCCTTATGTAGGACCTGAGCCAGCAGCATGGAGAAGTTCTTCATCAGCCGCTCGTCGATGGGGTGGCTGCTGATGACGTCGAGCCGGCCATACTCCTGCTCGTCCATCTGCAGATAGAAGCTGACCACGGCATCCAGATCGCCGGGCCAGCCCTTGCGGCCGGTGATGTAGTCCGGCATGGCATTGTGCTCGAAGCGGGTCAGCCGGATGTAGTCGATGTGCTGGTGGGCCGCCGCCCGCTCCAGCAGCTTGAGCAGAGTACGCCGGCTCAGCGGCGCCGCGTGCAGCTTCTGGGCGGTGCTGTAGAGGAAGGAGAGGGTGTCGTTGGCCTGTTGCAGCTTGGCGGTCTTCTCTTCGACCTTGCTCTCCAGCTCCCGGTAGAGCTTGCCGAGCTCGTCGGCCATGGTGACGAAAGCCCCCGACAGCTCCCCCAGTTCGTTTTCGCAGTGGGGGGGCAGGGTCAGGTCGAACTCCTGGCGCTGGATCTGGCGGGCGCAATAGACCAGTTGGTTGAGCGGAGCCACCACCTGCTGGCGGGTAAAGCGCACCGTGAACCAGGCGATGGTGATGATGGAGAGCAGCCCCAGCCCTTCGGCCAGCGCCAGCATGCGCACCTTGAACTCCACGTGGTACTGCATCTGGTTGACGAAGTCGTCGATGGCCGCGACGAACTGCTCGGTGTTGTCGGTGTAGCGCCGCGGGGTGGCGTTCTCGATGTGTTCGCGCATCACCTGCCACTGCTGCAGCACCTCACCATAGGTGCGGCGCAGGGAGGCGGGGGTGATCCAGCGCTGGGTCTCCTGCAGCTCGGCGGCGTGCAGGGTCTGCTCGAACTGATCGAGCCGGCTCAGCACCTGCTGGCCCTGTTCAATCTCGTAGGCCATCCGGTAGGCCTGCATCCGCAGGGAGCCGGAGAGGTTGATCGCCTTGGCGTCAGGCACCGAATAGAACAGGGTCACCATGGCCACCACGGCGATCAGGCTTGCCATGAACAGGATGAGCACCATGGAGCGCCCGATGGCGCTGCTGACCGAATGTACCTTGAACCACTTTCCCATGCCGGCTCTCTTCCCTCACTTCAGACAATAACCCCACAAAGTAGCATGGGAGTGTACTCCAACTTGTGCTAGCATCGAAAAACTAGATGAACTCCGAGCGGTTTTGCCTAAGTCCTCATGATAGGGGGAAACCGCCGTCAGCCGATGTTCGAGCTGTAAGGGTCAGGAAAGAAATGCCCTGGCCTCCCGTATTTGGAAAGGTGTTTATGTCGCCACTGCAAGATGGTTTTTCCCGTCGTTTCTACTATTTGCGCCTGTCGATCACCGATGTGTGCAATTTTCGCTGTACCTATTGCCTGCCCGATGGTTACCGCCCACCGGCCGGTGACAAGGCGGGGCGCCAGCCCTTCCTCTCTCTGGAAGAGATCCGCCGCGTCGTGTCCGGATTTGCCGCCATGGGCACCCGCAAGGTACGCCTGACCGGTGGGGAGCCCTCCCTGCGCCGGGACTTCACTGCCATCATAGAGACGGTGGCCAATACCCCCGGCATCGAGAAGGTGGCCATGACCACCAATGGTTATCGTTTGAAAGAGCGAGCCCAGGAGTGGTTCGATGCGGGCCTGACCGCCCTCAACGTCAGTGTCGACAGCCTGGATCCACGCCAGTTTCACCAGATCACTGGTGAGAACAAGCTGGCGGAGGTGATGGATGGCATCGAAGCGGCGCTGGTCGCCGGCTTCAAGTCGGTCAAGATCAATGCCGTGCTGCTCAAGGGGCTCAACGATCATCAGCTGGATGCGTTTCTGGCCTGGATCCGGCACAAGCCCATCGAGCTGCGTTTCATCGAGCTGATGCAGACCGGCGAGATGGATACCCTGTTTCGCGATCATCACGCCAGCGGGGCGCTCATCAAGCAGCGCCTGCTCGATGCCGGTTGGCTGCAGCAGCTGCGCGGTGCCGATGATGGCCCCGCCCAGGTATTCATGCACCCGGAGTCGATGGGCGGGGTAGGGCTCATCATGCCCTACAGCAAGGATTTCTGTGCCGGTTGCAACCGGCTGCGGGTCTCTTCCCTCGGCAAGCTGCACCTCTGTTTGTTCGGCGACCACGGGGTGGAGCTGCGGGATCTGTTGACGGCCGACGGCCAGCAGGATGAATTGCAGCAGCGGATCCGCAGCGCCCTTGCCGGCAAGGCGGCGACCCATCGACTGCACGAAGGCAATGCCGGCATGACCCCGCATCTGGCCTCCATCGGCGGCTGATCCACGGTAGCCGACAAAAATAGCCATCGATTAATAAGCAATCCTCAAATGGGGGTATTTTGCCTTGCCCCCGTTGTTCTTTATTGCGCCAAGGGTTTGATCCAGCGCAAGAATCCCCCCTGATTATCTCCCTGGTGGTATATCCCTGAACTTGTCAGGGCCGCAATATACACCCACTCTTATAATAGGTATTGAAAATACCTGTCATGGGACTCACTCGTGCGCCATTACCAGCAGCAAGGAGCCGTTATGCCGGATGGGGTCAACCTGTCGCGTCGCAGTCTGTTTCGGGGTCGTCTGACATCGAATGAGCCTCGGGTGCAACTGCCATGGTCCGTCACCTGGTCTGATTTTGCCGCCGACTGCACTCGCTGCGGTGACTGCCTCACGGCTTGCCCGGAGCAGATCCTGGTCAAGGGCGATGGTGGTTTTCCTAGCGTGGATTTTCTGCGCGGCGAGTGCACTTTTTGCGGGGAATGTGTCGCCGCTTGCAAAGTGCCGATATTTCGCCCGACCACGGAGGCACCCTGGCAATACATCGCCCATATTGAAGCCAACTGTCTGGCCCATGGCCAGGTATTCTGCCAGCGCTGCCAGGACAGCTGTGAACCCCGGGCGATCCGGTTCTCCCCCGTGCTGGGCCGGGTGCCGACCCCCAGCATCGAGGCGGCAGCCTGCACCGGTTGCGGTGCCTGCGTGATGGATTGTCCGGTGGGCAGCATCCGGGTGGGGGCCCCCGCTGGCGAGGAGTCCAGATGAAGCAGGATCTGTGTGAAGCAGGAGTCACAATGAAACAAGAGTTCCATGTATCGAGCCTGGTGGTGCTGACCCAGCCCTCCTTGCGTCACCAGCTCGCAGACGAGATCGCGACCCTCGAGGGGGCCGAGATCCATGCCGTCAGTGATGAGGGCAAGCTGGTGGTGACCCTGGAAGGTCCGAGCCAGCGTCCCATCATGGCGGCCATCGACGCCATCAATGCGATGCCGGGCGTATTGTCCGCCGCCCTGATTTACCACCAGTTTGATGAGCTCGAGGCCCAGTGCAAGGAGTAGCGCCATGAGGCCGAGCCTGCGTGACTCATCGTAATGGCCGCCATGGATGCAAAGATAAAGCGATGCCGGGGTACGAGTTCGCCGCCCTGAGCCAAAACCAGTTCGATACACTCGACAACTTACGCGATAAGCAATGTGAGGATATGCCATGAAGCTGAGTCGACGCGACTTTATGAAGGCCAACGCGGTGGCGGCAGCCGCTGCCGTTGCTGGTGTCAGTGCCCCTACGCTGGCGGCCAATCTGATCACCAGTACCGACAAGACCGCCATCACCTGGGACAAGGCACCGTGCCGTTTCTGCGGTACCGGCTGTTCCGTGCTGGTGGGTTCCCAGGATGGGCGCGTCGTGGCGACCCAGGGCGATCCCGATGCACCGGTCAACCGCGGTCTTAACTGCATCAAGGGTTACTTCCTGTCCAAGATCATGTATGGCCAGGACAGGCTGACCCAGCCCATGCTGCGCATGACGGACGGCAAGTTCGACAAGAACGGCAACTTCGCTCCCATCAGCTGGGATCAGGCCTTCGACATCATGGCCGAGAAGTTCAAGGCCACCCTCAAAGAGAAGGGCCCGACCGCCGTCGGCATGTTCGGCTCCGGCCAGTGGACCGTGTGGGAAGGCTATGCCGCCGCCAAGCTGATGAAGGCAGGTCTGCGTACCAACAACCTGGATCCCAATGCCCGTCACTGCATGGCTTCCGCGGTAGTGGGCTTCATGCGTACCTTCGGCATGGATGAACCCATGGGCTGCTACGACGACATCGAGCAGGCCGACGCCTTCGTGCTGTGGGGCTCCAACATGGCTGAGATGCACCCCATCCTCTGGTCGCGCATCTCCGATCGCCGTCTGTCCCACCAGGATGTGCAGGTGCACGTGCTCTCCACCTTCGAGCACCGCAGCTTCGAGCTGGCGGACAACGGCATGGTGTTCACCCCGCAGACCGATTTGGCGATCCTCAACTACATCGCCAACTACATCATCCAGAACGACAAGGTGAACTGGGAGTTCGTCAACAAGCACACCCAGTTCCGCAAAGGGGTGACCGACATCGGCTACGGCCTGCGTCCTACCAACCCGCTGCAGCAGAAGGCCAAGAACCCGGACAGCGGTGACTCCACTCCGATGAGCTTCGACGACTTCGCCAAGTTCGTGGCGGATTACGATCTGGAGTCCGTTTCCAAGCTCTCCGGCGTGCCGAAGGACAAGCTCGAGAAGCTGGCCCAGCTCTATGCCGATCCGAGCAAGAAGGTGGTCTCCTACTGGACCATGGGCTTCAACCAGCATACCCGCGGTGTCTGGGCCAACAACCTCTGCTACAACATCCACCTGCTGACCGGCAAGATCTCTACCCCGGGCTCGGGTCCGTTCTCCCTGACCGGTCAGCCCTCCGCCTGCGGTACCGCCCGTGAAGTGGGTACCTTCGCCCACCGTCTGCCGGCCGACATGGTGGTGACCGAACCCAAGCACCGCGCCATCGCCGAGAAGATCTGGAAGCTGCCGGAAGGTACCATCCCGGAGCAGGTGGGCTACCACGCCGTGCTGCAAAACCGCATGCTCAAGGACGGCAAGCTCAACGCCTACTGGGTGATGTGCAACAACAACATGCAAGCCGGTCCGAACATGAACGAAGAGGGGCTGCCCGGTTATCGCAACCCGGCCAACTTCATCGTGGTGTCCGACCCTTATCCGACCGTGACCGCCCAGGCGGCCGACCTCATCCTACCGACCGCCATGTGGGTGGAGAAAGAGGGGGCCTACGGCAACGCCGAGCGCCGTACCCAGTTCTGGCACCAGCAGGTCAAGCCGCCGGAAGGGGCCAAGTCCGACCTGTGGCAGCTGATGGAGTTCTCCAAGCGCTTCAAGGTGGAAGAGGTGTGGCCAGCCGAACTCATCGCCAAGATGCCGGAAGTGAAAGGCAAGACCCTGTTCGACGTGCTCTATGCCAACGGCCAGGTCAACCAGTTCCCGAAAGAGCAGAGCAAGGGGGTCCTGAACGACGAGGCCGAGCACTTTGGTTTCTACGTCCAGAAGGGGCTGTTCGAAGAGTACGCCACCTTCGGTCGCGGCCATGGCCACGATCTGGCGCCGTTCGATCAGTATCACGAAGCCCGCGGCCTGCGCTGGCCGGTGGTGGACGGCAAGGAGACCCTGTGGCGCTATCGCGAAGGGTTCGACCCTTATGTGAAAGCGGGCGAAGGGGTGCGCTTCTACGGCAAGCCCGATGGCAAGGCGGTGATCTTCGCGCTGCCCTATGAGCCGGCTGCCGAAGCTCCGGACAAAGAGTACGACATGTGGCTCTCGACCGGTCGCGTGCTGGAGCACTGGCACACCGGCACCATGACCCGTCGGGTCCCCGAGCTCTATCGCGCCTTCCCGGATGCGGTGCTGTTCATGCACCCGGAAGATGCCAAGGCTCGTGGCGTGCGCCGTGGTGAAGAGGTGATCGTCTCCTCCCGCCGGGGCGAGGTGAAGACCCGGGTCGAGACTCGTGGCCGCAACCGTCCGCCCAAGGGACTGGTGTTCATGCCCTTCTTCGACGCGAGCCAGCTGGTCAACAAGCTGACCCTGGACGCCACCGATCCGCTCTCCAAAGAGACGGATTACAAGAAGTGCGCCGTCAAGGTCGTCAAGGCATAAGGCGGGGGAGCGCGAGATGAGTCGTAGTCGGCGCCAGTTTCTGGCCGACATGGCCAAGGGGGCCTGCGGTGTGGGCCTGCTTGGCGTGGGGCTCGGCGGCATGGCGCGCCAGCAGGTGCAGGCCGTACCTGCCCAGGCGCTGCGCCCGCCGGCCGCCCTCGACGAGGCGCAGTTCCTCAGCGCCTGCGTGCGCTGCGGGCTCTGCGTCGAGGCCTGCCCCTACGACACTCTCAAGCTCGCCCGGCTGTTTGAACCCGTGACCACCGGCACCCCCTACTTCAAGGCGCGCGCCGTCCCGTGCGAGATGTGTGAAGACATCCCCTGCGTGGTGGCCTGCCCGAGCGGGGCGCTGGATCAGACCATGACCGACATCGATCAGGTGCGGATGGGAGTGGCAGTGCTCATCGATCACGAGACCTGCCTCAACTACCTGGGGCTGCGCTGCGACGTCTGCTACCGGGTCTGTCCACTGATCGACAAGGCGATCACCCTGGAGCTGCAGCACAACCAGCGCACCGGCAAGCACGCCATGTTCCTGCCCACGGTGCACAGCGATGTCTGCACCGGTTGTGGCAAGTGCGAGCATGCCTGCGTGCTGGAGGAGGCGGCCATCAAGGTGGTGCCTCGGCAGCTCGCCAAGGGGGAGATCGGCCACCACTACCGGCTCGGCTGGGAAGAGAAGGCGAAGGCGGGCAAATCGCTCATCGGCGACAGGCTCACCCTGCCGACCCGCAAACCGGAGGGGCTATGAGTCGTTATCCGGGAGCCGAGGCCACCGCTAGGCTGGGCTGGTGGCGGTCACACCGCTTCCTGCTGCTGCGCCGGCTCTGCCAGTTTGGTGTGCTGACGCTGTTCCTGCTGGGGCCGCTGGCGGGCATCTGGATCCTCAAGGGCAATCTCTCCAGCTCGCTGTTGCTGGAGACGGTGCCACTCACGGATCCGCTGACCCTGCTGCAGTCGTTGGCGGCGGGCCATTGGCCCATCCCCACCCTCTGGCTGGGGGCCGTCATCGTGCTGCTGGGTTACTGGCTGGTCGGGGGACGGGTGTTCTGCTCCTGGGTCTGTCCGGTCAACCTGGTCACCGATGCCGCCGCTTGGTTGCGGGGTCGTCTTGGCCTCAAGGGCAACGGTCAGTTCAGCCGCACTACCCGCTACTGGCTGCTGGCCATGGTGCTGGTGGCACCGGCCATCGCTGGGGTGCTGGTGTGGGAGCTGGTCAATCCGGTGTCGCTCACCCTGCGCGGCCTGTTGTTTGGCATGGGGGCGGGCTGGGCCTTGCTGGCGGTGTTGTTCCTGTTCGACCTCTTTGTGGTGGAGCGGGGCTGGTGCGGTCACCTCTGTCCGGTGGGGGCTTTCTATGCCCTGGTCAACCGGGTCGGGTTCATCAAGATTTCTGCCAAGGGGCGCGAGCGGTGCAGCAACTGCATGGATTGTTATGCGGTCTGCCCGGAACGTCCTATCCTGCGCGGCCCCGTTCACGGTGCCAAGCGTGGTCACGGGCCCTTGATTGTGGCTCAGGAGTGTACCAACTGCGGCCGTTGCATCGATGTCTGCGCGGAGCAAGTTTTTGAAATCACTGTAGGTTTTGCCGTCAAGGCAGAGAAAACGTCGGAGAACACATAATGAAGAAGCTGATTGGAGCAATGCTGGCCTGTCTGATGGCAGGTTCCTTGATGGCGGCAGTCCCCGAGATCACCAACAGCACGGGGGGCATCAAATCGGAGCGGGGGAGCACGGATCTGGTGACGGATGCCGATGCGGCTCCCATGAAGAACTTTCGCAAGGATGGTGACCTCTACGATCGCCAGTACATGCATCAGCCCCCGCTGATCCCCCACGACACCCGCAACTATGAAGTGGACAACAAGGTCAACAAGTGTCTGGCCTGTCACAGCTTCAAGAACGCCAGCGCCATGAAGGCACCCAAGATCAGCCCGACTCACTTCGAGACCCGTGACGGCATGACCCTGGGCGAGGTCTCGCCGCGTCGCTACTTCTGCCTGCAGTGCCACGTGCCGCAAGCGGATGCCAAGCCGCTGGTGGAAAATACGTTTAAACCAGTTGAAGCGCTGAACTGAGGAGCCCATAGATGAAATTACCCGGTTTTGTGCAGCGTCTGTGGACCACCTTCAAGTCTCCCTCGAAGGCCGCCCTCTGGGTGCTGCTGTTGATGGGATTCTTCGGCGGGGTCATCTTCTGGGGCGGTTTCAACACCGCCATGGAAGCCTCCAATACCGAGAAGTTCTGTACCGGTTGCCACGAGATGAAGGACAACGTGTTCGTGGAGTACCGCGACACCATCCACTACGCCAACCGTTCCGGCGTGCGCGCCAGCTGCCCGGATTGCCACGTGCCGCATGAATGGACCTACAAGATCATTCGCAAGGTGCAGGCGTCCAAGGAGCTGTGGGGCATGCTGACCGGCAAGGTGGATACCCGCGAGAAGTTCGAGTCGCACCGGCGCGAGATGGCCGAGCGGGAGTGGAAGCGGATGAAGGACACGGATTCGAGGGAGTGCCGCAACTGCCATAACTTCGAATACATGGACTTCTCCCTGCAAGGCAAGCGGGGTGCCCAGATGCACTCCACCAGTCTGGCCAGCGGCGAGAGCACCTGTATCGACTGTCACAAGGGTATCGCTCACCAGCTGCCCGACATGACGGGCGTGAAGGGCTTCTAAGCCCACCTGATGCAGGCCGGGTTCGCCCGGCCTGTTCATATTCCGCCCGGTCAGGGCAAAAGCGCCACCGTGCGCCCTTTTAATCCCCCCTCTGGCGCGAGTTTTGGTAGAATCGGCCCGCCGTGAGTCGCAGCGCGTGACCGACTGGTCAAGGTTTGGTCCTGACGGACACGAGCCTCTCCTCGCAATCGAGCGCTGCCAGCCGGGATCCTGGCCACTTTTCTTCTCTTTGCTCACGGTCCTTTGCCATCAGGAGCTGCCCATGGGACAGAAAAACAACGCATTCATTCCCCTCAAGATCGCCGTGCTGACGGTCTCCGACAGCCGTACCGCCGCCGATGACAGTGCGGGCGACTATCTGGTTTCTGCCCTGACCGATGCCGGCCACGTGCTGGCCGACCGGGCGCTCTGCCCCGACAATCTGTTCCGTATCCGCGCTCAGGTGAGCGACTGGATCGCCGATGAGGGGGTGCAGGTGGTGCTCATCAACGGCGGCACCGGCTTCAACGAACAAAACCGGGTGCCCGAGGCGGTCGGCGTGCTGTTCGAGCGCACCGTGCAGGGCTTTGGCGAACTGTTCCGCCAGCTCTCCTTTGCCGAAATCAAGGGCTCCGCCATGCAGAGCCGCGCACTGGCCGGGTTGGCCAATCGCACCCTGATCTGCTGTCTGCCAGGCTCCCCCGGCGCCTGCCAGCTGGGATGGGAGAAGCTTGTCCAGGATCAGCTCGATGCCCGCACCAAGCCGTGCAACTTTGTCTCCCATCTTTGAGGGCCTGTGATGAACCCGACCGAACCCAAGCAGACTCAGCCCAACCTGACCCATCTCAACCAGAGCGGCGAAGCCCACATGGTGGATGTGACCGACAAGCAGGTGACCGAGCGTGAGGCTCGCGCCGAGGCGTTTGTCACCATGGCTCCTGCGACCCTGGCCCTGATCCTGAGCGGTCAGCACCACAAGGGGGACGTGTTCGCCACCGCCCGCATCGCCGGCATCATGGCGGCCAAGAAGACCTCGGATCTCATTCCCCTCTGCCATCCACTGGCCCTTACCCGGGTGGAGGTAGAGATAGAACCTCAGGCGGAGCAAAATAGGGTCCACATTCGCACCCTCTGCAAGCTGGCCGGCAAGACCGGGGTCGAGATGGAGGCGCTGACCGCCGCCTCGGTAGCGGCGCTGACCATCTACGACATGTGCAAGGCGGTGCAAAAGGACATGGTGATCGAACAGGTGCGGCTGGTGGAGAAAAAGGGCGGCAAGTCCGGCCATTTTCAGCTGGGTGTGACTGACGGAGAGCAAGCATGATCAAGGTACTCTTTTTTGCCCAGGTGAGAGAGCTGGTGGCCTGCGACGAGCTGAGCCTGCCGTGCGACTACGCGACTGCCGAGCAGCTGCGCAGCGCCTTGAGCGAGCGCGGCGACAAGTGGGCGTTGGCGTTGGAAGCGGGCAAGCTGCTGGTGGCGGTCAATCAGACCCTGGTGCCGCTGGATACGCCCCTTCATGATGGCGATGAGGTCGCCTTCTTCCCGCCGGTGACCGGAGGTTAAGGATGAGCGAGGCAACCATGACCGATCGCATTCTGGTGCAGCGGGATGACTTCTCGCTGGCCGACGAATATGCCCGCCTCGCCGCCCGGCAGGATACCGGCGCCGTGGTCAGCTTTGTCGGCAAGGTACGCGACTTCAATCAGGGGGAGCAGGTGAAGGGGCTGGCCCTCGAGCACTACCCCGGCATGACCGAGAAGGCGCTGACGGACATAGTGGCCGAGGCTCGCAGCCGCTGGCCGCTGCAGGAGTGCACCCTGATCCACCGCATCGGCGAGCTGCTGCTCGGCGATCAGATCGTGCTGGTGGTGGTGAGCAGTGCTCACCGTGAGGCGGCCTTCGAGGCCTGCCACTTCATCATGGATTTCTTGAAAACCCGGGCGCCGTTCTGGAAAAAAGAGCTGACCGCCGAAGGGGTACAACGCTGGGTCGAGGCCAAGGAGAGCGACAATACTGCCGCTGCCCGCTGGCAAGCTTGACCTGTTCAAGGGGGCTGGCTCATCGGGAGCCGCGGCCCCTGTTTTCGGGGCCGCCCCCTTGTCTGGGGATACATAAAAGCGGCCCCAGTCAGGAGGTAAAGGAATGAAACCGCTGTTATCCGTTGTTATCGCCGGGGTCTGCGCCAGTGCGCTGCAGGCAGGTGCCGTGCAGGCCGACGAGGTCAAGGTGGCCGTGGCCGCCAACTTCAAGGGCACCATAGAGCGCATCGGCAAGGAGTTCACCGCCAAGACCGGCCACACCCTGGCCATCTCCTCCGCCGCGACCGGGGTGCTCTACACCCAGATCAGCCACGGCGCCCCGTTCGATCTCTTCCTCTCCGCCGACGTGAAAACCCCGCAGAAGCTGGAGCAGGAGGGCAAGGGGAGCGAGCGTTTCACCTACGCCATCGGCCAGCTGGGTCTGTGGCAGAAGGGCGGGCCTGCTCCTGACGAGGCAACCCTGCGCAGCTGGAAGGGCAACCTCGCCATTGCCAACCCGAAAACCGCTCCCTACGGTACCGCTGCCATGGCGACCCTCGACCATCTCAAGATCGATCCCAAGCAGTACCGCCTGCTGACCGGCACCAACATCGGCCAGACCTGGCAGTTTGTCGACACCGGCAACGCCGAACTGGGTTTCGTCGCCTGGGCCAACCTGGTGGAAGCGGGCAAGACCGGCGAAGCCTGGGCCGTGCCGGTCGACTTCTATCCGCCCATCGAGCAGCAGGGTCTGGTATTGAAGAAAGGGGCGGCGGTCGAGGCGCTGGTGGCCTGGCTCAAGGGGCCGGGTCAGGCACAGATCAAGGCGGCGGGTTATGCGCTGCCCCACTGATGGTGCAACTACACACCTGCCTGATGAGTGGCCGACCCTCGGGTCGGCCCACTTTTGCGATAAGGATGCGCACCATGCCGTTGCCTGAACTGACCCTGGAGGTGGGCGATGAGTATTGAAAGAGATCTGCTGGCAATGACTCGTCTCACTCGGGATCAGCGCTACCGGGAGTGCGGCTCATTCGCCGTGTCTGGTGCTGGAGCTGCCGTTGGGAGTGAGTTCGATGAGTGAAGGGGATCTGCTGGCGGTCTGGCTCACCCTGAGACTGGCAGCCAGCACCACCGCCATCCTGCTGCTGCTCTCGCCGCCGTTGGCCTGGTGGCTGTCGCGCAGCCAGCACAGGCTCAGACCCGTGGTGGAGGCCCTGGTGGCGCTGCCGCTGGTACTGCCGCCAACAGTGCTCGGTTTCTATCTGCTGCTCGCCTTCTCCCCCTCCTACGGCCTGGGTGCCTGGTGGCGCGACACCTTCGGGGCGCCGCTCGCCTTCAGCTTTACCGGCTTGCTGCTCGCCTCCATTCTCTACTCGCTTCCTTTCGTGGTGCAGCCCCTCACCTCCGCCTTCGTCAACATGGGCAACAAGGAGCTGGAGGCCGCCGCCACCCTGGGGTTCGGGCCGGTTGAGCGCTTCTTTCACATCATCTTGCCGATGACGCTGCCCAGCTTCGTGATGGCGGCGGCGCTCGGTTTTGCCCACACCCTGGGGGAGTTCGGGGTGGTGCTGATGATTGGCGGCAATATCCCGGGCGAAACCCAGGTGCTCTCCATCGCCCTGTTTGATCATGTAGAGACGATGGACTATCAAAATGCCCACCTGCTGGCGGGTGGCCTGATGGGCTTCTCGCTGGTGATGCTGGTGCTGGTGTACGGCGTGCTGCAGCGCCGGCAACGGAGGCTGTTCGGATGAGCGACACCCACAAGGCGCAACCGTTGCTGCTCAAGTCGAAGCGGGCGTTTGGCGCCTTTACCCTCGACTGTGAACTGTCACTGGAACTGGGGGGCATCCTCGGTCTGTTCGGCCCCTCCGGCTGCGGCAAGAGCAGCCTGCTGCGCATCATCGCCGGGCTGGACAGGGCGCCGGGCGACAAGCTGAACTGGCAGGGCCGGGCGCTGAGCGAGCTGCTGCCCGAGGCGCGCCGCATCGGGCTGGTGTTTCAGGATTCGCGCCTCTTCCCCCATCTGAGCGTGCTCGGCAACCTGCAACTGGCGGCTCGCAAGGGGCGAGGGCGTTGGCAACCCGAGGCGCTGGCGACCCGGCTCGGCTTTGCCGAACTGCTGCCCCAGCCGGCCCACGGCCTTTCCGGCGGCCAGCGCCAGCGGGTGGCATTGGCCCGGGCCCTGTTGGCCGAGCCCGATCTGCTGCTGCTGGATGAACCTTTTTCTGCGCTGGACAGGCGCAGCCGCATCCATCAGGCCCATGTGCTCAAGGGCTTGCAGCAGGAGAGCGGCATCCCGATGATCTTCGTCAGCCACGCCATGGAGGAGGTGAGCCTGCTCTGCGATCAGCTGGTGCTGCTGGCGGATGGCCGGGTGGAGGCGCAAGGCCGGCCGAGCGAGATCTTCGCCCGCACCGATCTGTCGCTCGCCAGTCGCGACGACGCCGGGGTGATGCTGGCGGCGACCCTCTCTCACTACGATGACGACGAGCAGATGGCGACCCTGCAGCTCGGCGAGCAGCAGTTGCGGGTCACCATGACCCAGGTGCCGGATGATGGCGGCCCCTTGCAGATCAAGGTGGCCGGGCGGGACGTGGTGATCGCCACCGCCCCCATCGAACACTCCAGCCTCTCCAACTGTCTCACCACCCGATTGTTGGCCGAACGCGAAGTGCGCCCCGGCCAGACCCTGTTGCAGTTGGCGCTGGGTCAGCAGATACTGCTGGCCCGGATCACCAGCCGCTCCGCCAGACGGCTGGTACTCGCCCCGAACCAGCAGATCTACGCCTACATCAAGGCGGTGAGCCTGGTCAGCGAAGGTTGAGCGGATTGCAGAAGAGGCAGAAAATCAGGATGGTTCAGCGGATGAGTCGAGAGGCAATGAACTGATGCGCCGCAATCAGGTGATGAAATCCAACGGTCTTGCCCTGCGCAGCGCGGGGGAGGGCCCCTTGTTGTTGTTGCTGCACGGGCTGGGCTCCTCCAGCCTCGACTGGCAGGCGCAGATCGAACGCTTTTCCGAGCACTACCGGGTGGTTGCGCTGGATCTGCGCGGCCACGGCCAGAGCATGCAGGAGGGGCCGTTCGACGTGGCGACCCTGGCGGCGGACGTGGTGAACTGGCTCGATGAACAGCCTGAGCCCGCCTGGGTGGTGGGATTGTCATTGGGGGCCATGGTGGCGCTGGAGCTGGCGCTGCAACTGCCGCACAAGGTGCAGGGGCTGGTGCTGGTCAACGGCTTCAGCGAGTTTCTGCTGGAGACGCCAAAAGAGCAGGAGCGCTTTGCCCAGCGCCTCAAGTGGCTGCGCTGGTTCGGCCTGCGGCCGCTCGCCTGGTGGCTTGGCCGCGAGCTCTTTCCCGGCCCCGACCTTGCCCAGGTGCGCCACACCTTCCGGCTGCGTTTCGTGCGCAACAAGAAGAAAACCTACAAGGCGCTGCTGGAGGCGCTACCCGGCTGGTCGGTGCGCGCCCGGCTCGGCAACATCTGGCAGCCGGTGGCCATCATCTCCACCAATCACGACTATCTGCCGCTTGCCAAACGGGTGGAGCAGTTCGCCTCCCTGCCCAACGCGACCATCCACACCCCCAACGGCCACCACGCCTGGCCGGCGGAAGATCCCTCCGGCTTCAATCATCTGTTGCAGCGGATCCTCTCAACTCATTGAGGGGGGAGACAGCAAAGGTGGATAAAAAAGCCGACCCAAGGGTCGGCTTTTTTTGTTGGCGCAAAGGCTGGCTGGGGTGATTCACCCGTGCGAGCAGACCGGGCAGTCGGGGCGCTTTGGCAGCTTCATTTCGCGAAAGGTGCCGCCAAGGCCGTCGATCATCAGCAGGCGGCCGCTGTAACTGCGGCCCATCCCCGCCAATAGCTTGATGGCTTCGAGCGCCTGCAGGCTGCCCACCAGACCCACCACAGGTGCCAGCACCCCCGCCTCGACGCAGGTGAGTGCCTGCTCGCCAAACAGGGCACTGAGGCAGGCGTAGCAGGGTTCCCCCTCCTGCCAGGTGAAGCTGCAGACTTGTCCCTCCAGCCGGATGGCGGCGCCGCTGACCAGCGGCACGCCGTGCTGGCGGGCTTTTTGGTTGAGCAGGTTGCGAATGGCCAGGTTGTCGGTGCAATCCAATACCAGCTGGTGCTGTGGCAACAGGGTATCGAGCAGCGCCTCGTCGGCCACGGCGGCGTGGGTCTCCACGTTGAGCCAGGGGGTGAGGGCGCGCAGGGACTGGGCGGCGGAGTCTACCTTGTAGTGGCCGATGCGCTCATCGGTGTGCAGCACCTGGCGCTGCAGGTTGGAGAGCTCCACCCGATCGAAATCGACCAGGGTGAGCTGGCCGACCCCGGCCACCGCCAGATACTGGCTGGCGGCGCAGCCGAGGCCACCGGCGCCGATCACCAGCACCTTGGCCTGTTTGAGCGCCTCCTGCCCCTCGAAGTCGAAGGACTTGAGGATGATCTGGCGGTTGTAGCGCAAGAGCTCGGCGTCGCTCAGGATCTCGCTCACAGCAGCAATCCCCCGAACGGTTCGACGGTGACCGTCTCGCCTGCCGCGACACGCCCCCGCTCGCGCTCAAGGACGATGTAACAGTTGGCCCGCGACAGGGAGCTGAACACGGCGGAGTCCTGCGAGCCGGTGCTGCGCACCTCCAGGCCGTTCGGCCCCTGAGTCAGGATGCCGCGCTGGAAGTCGAGTCGGCCCGGTGCCTTCTTGAGTGGCTCAGCGGCAATGGCTTGCAGTTGAAGCGGGCGCTCGAAGCGTTGGCCCGCCAGTTTGGCCAGCGCCGGTTGCACCAGCTGATCGAAGGTGACCATGGCGGAGACCGGGTTGCCCGGCAGGCCGAAGAACCAGGCGTGGGGCAGGCGACCGAAGGCAAACGGCTTGCCCGGCTTGATGGCCAGCTTCCAGAAGCCGATTTCGCCGAGCTCCTCCAGCAGCTGTTTGGTGAAGTCCGCTTCCCCCACCGAGACGCCGCCGGTGGTGATGAGGGCGTCGGCCTCGCGATCGGCCTTCAGAAAGGCGGCGCGCAGCTGGGTCGGATCGTCCGGGATGATGCCAAGGTCGAGGCAGTCGCAGCCCATGCGATCCAGCATGGCCCGCACGCCGTAGCGGTTGGAGTCGTAGATGTCGCCGTGAGCGAGCGGGGTGCCGATTGGCTTGAGCTCGTCACCGGTACTGAAGATGGCCACTTTGAGCGGCCGACGTACCGACACGCTGGCAATGCCGAGGGAGGCCAGCAGCGGCATCTCCCGGGCGGTGAGGCGAGTACCGGCAGCGAGCACGCTGGCGCCCTCGCAGATGTCTTCGCCGCGGCGGCGAATGTTCTGGCCGGGCACCGGCGTGGTCAAAAAGGTGATCCTGTCGCCGTCGGCCTGCGTTTCTTCTTGCATCACCACCGCATCCGTCCCAGCGGGCACCGGGGCGCCGGTCATGATGCGCACGCAGTGGCCGGCGGGCCACTCGCCCTGATAGGGCTGACCGGCAAAGGCCTTGCCCGCCATGATGAGGGGGGCGCCGCCGGCGAGATCCGCCAGCCGCACCGCGTAACCATCCATGGCGGAGTTGTCGAACGGGGGCACAGAGAGAGGGGAGGCGATATCCATGGCGAGTACCCGGCCAAGGGCCTCTGGCAGGGGCAGCTGTTCGCTGTCGCAGCAGCCATCAAGCTGTGCCAGCATGCCCTGCAGGGCGTCGCTCAGGGGGAGTAGTCCGCTGGTATCAAATCCCATGTCATGACCTCATTGTGTGATGGAGGGGGAGTAGAGGGCGGATTATCCCAAAAATCCTGCTGGATGGGCAGGTTGCCGCGGTATAAAACCGACTGGCTGCGCAGATAGGCAGCGGCCGGAGCGAAAGGGTACCCCCGTATGGGGAGCGCCGGCGGGGTAAAATTCGCCGGATTGGCATAAAGTCAGGGAACAGGCTTGAGTTAGCTTGAATTATGACAATAATCGCCGTTTACTATTGCGCCAAAACAGAATGCCGTCATAGACAAGGCGGCCATCACAGTCCCTGAGCGTGGGAGAGGAACAAGATGACGAGCTTAAGTCGGGAAGCCCTGTTGGTCAGGGCAGCCCTCGAGGCCGAGGGCCTCGAAACACCTCTGGTGGCCAATGCACTGGACGGTCAGCAGAAGCGGGAGAAGATCGAAGGCCACATGCGCGCCATCATGGAGACGCTGGGGCTGGATCTGGCCGATGACAGTCTGGCGGAGACGCCGCACCGCATCGCCAAGATGTACGTCAATGAGATCTTCTCCGGCCTCGATTACGCCACTTTCCCCAAGGTGACGGTGATCGAGAACAAGATGAAGGTGGACGAGATGATCATGGTGCGGGACATCAGCCTCACCAGCACCTGCGAGCACCACTTCGTCACCATCGACGGGTTGGCCCACGTGGCCTACATCCCCCGTGGCAAGGTGATCGGGCTCTCCAAGATCAACCGCATCGTGCAGTTCTTTGCCCGGCGTCCCCAGGTGCAGGAGCGACTGACCCAGCAGATCCTGCTGGCGCTGCAGACCCTGCTCGGCACCAAGGATGTGGCCATCAGCATCAAGGCGACCCACTTCTGCGTGAAGGCCCGCGGCGTGATGGACTCCACCTCCTACACCACCACCACCTCCCTCGGTGGGGTGTTCAAGACCCAGCCCGATACCCGCGCCGAATTCCTGGCTGGCCTGAAGCGCTGATCTACTTGGAGACGTGCCGCCGCTGCGGCATGTCTCCTCGCTTTCCCCTCCCTTATTTCTTCCCTTGACCGCCCGCTGGCTATCAGACGGTCGCCCCGACGATTTTCCTCAAGGGATTGGCAGGCCCGGTCGATATATCGTTTCATGGCTTGAGTGCGCTCCTGGGGAGTGCAGGCAAGCCGGCAAGGTGCCTGTTCCGGCGGCTCTCTCGACCGGGTCTTGCTGCCGTTTCCCTGCCATGCGCCATCGCGGCTTGGGCTCGGTTGTTGGGCAGATCGGCACTTTGGCAACACTGTTCGCCTCGTTCATGCAAGGACATAGATTCATCAAGGCTGGATGAGCCGCCATGGAGGCGGTGACCGCGGATCGTATCGCTACGGTCCAGACGAGCGTTATCTGTTCACTCATATCCAGGACATGCCATGAATACCAGTACCATGACCATTGGCAAGAAACTCACCGCCGGCTTTGCCGTGCTCGGCCTGATGATGGCCTTTATCGGCGGTTTCTCGTTGCTGCAGTTTGGCAACATGAACCGGGCGGCCATCGGCTTTACCGACAGCATACTGCCCGCCGTGGTGCGCACCAGCACTCTTGGTGAGACCATCAACACTCTGCGCCGCTATGAACTGGATGTGTTTCTGGTGGCGGCCGATCCGCAGCAGCGAGCCCACTATCGGGCTCTCAGCGAGCAGAGCCTGCAAGAGGTTGCCCGGCAGGTCAAAGCCCACGACGCCACCATCTGGGCAGAGGATGTGGAGGAGCGTCGCACCTTCGATATCGTCAAGCAGGATTGGGACAAGTACGTCGCCCTGCACCAGCGCGTGCGGTTGATGCAGGATGGCGGCCAGCTGGCCGAGGCCCAGCAGCTGTTCATGAGCGAGGGGATCACCCTCTATACCAATCTGGCCAAGTCGGTGGCGGACCTGATCCGCATCAACCACGGCTACTCCGTCAACTCCCGTGCCCAGGTGGTGGAGGCGTTTGACAGCGCCAAGCTGAGCATCATCATCGCCCTGCTGCTGGGTCTGGGGCTGGCGGCCGTGCTCTCCACCGTGCTGACCCGCCAGATCCGCGATCCCTTGGTGATGCTGGCCCGTCAGGCGCAGCGCATCGCGAGCGGTGATTTGGGCAAGGGTGAACTGCAGGAGTGGATCCGCGGCAGTCGCTTCAAGCGTGACGAGCTGGGTCAGCTCGGCGCCGCCATCGATCGCATGCAGGGTTCGCTTGCGGATCTGGTGAGCGAGATCGCCGGCTCGGTGAGCCAGCTCAGCAGCGCGGTGGAGGAGGTGAGCGCCATCTCCGAGCAATCCGCCACCGGCATGGCTCGCCAGCAGAGCGAGGTTTCCCAGGTCGCCACCGCCATGAACGAGATGCAGTCCACCGTCAACGAGGTGGCCCGCAACACCACGGACGCCATGAGCGCCGCCAAGGATGCCTCCCGCACCTCGACCCAGGGCAACCAGGTGGTGCGCAGCGCCATCAGCAGCATTGAGGAGGTGTCGGTCAAGATTGAGCAGGCAGGCGCCGTGGTGCAGCAGCTGGAGCAGGACAGCAACAACATCAGCATGGTGCTGGACGTCATTCGCGGTATCGCCGAGCAGACCAACCTGCTGGCGCTCAACGCGGCCATCGAGGCGGCCCGTGCCGGCGAGCAGGGTCGCGGCTTCGCGGTCGTTGCCGACGAGGTGCGTTCCCTGGCCCAGCGCACCCAGAACTCCACCGCCGAGATCAGCAAGATGATCGAGGTGTTGCAGGAGCGTACCGCCGAGGCGGGCAGCGCCATGCAGCTGAGTCGCCAGCAGATGCAGGAGAGCGTGGGGCTGGCCCGGGAAGCGGGCAGCAGCATCGACACCATCAACGGTGCCGTCACCCAGATCACCGACATGAACACCCTGATCGCCACCGCCACCGAGGAGCAGAACGCGGTGACCGAGGAGCTCAACCGCAGCATCGTCAACATCCACAATGCGGCCGACGAGAACGCCCTGGGGGCCCAGCAGACCGCCCAGGCCTGCGTGGAGCTGAGCAAGCTGGCCAATACGCTGCACCATATGACCCAGCGTTTTACCCTCTAAGGCTGACCCTTGGTCACAGATAACAGAAGGCCCCGCCAATCGGCGGGGCCTTGTTGTTTCTGGCAGGTTTGGTGATCGCAGGGTCGATGAGCGCAGCGCCATCGGCCGGCGCCAGACCCTTTATTCGACCATTTAGCTCAACCCGACTATATGGCCGTTATCGTCGATATCGATATGACGGTAGGCCGGCAGGCTGTCGAGGCGGTGGCTTGGCCTGCTGCTGCCACTCACCATCAACCATCAGCTCAGCCCGACTATCTCGCCGTTATCGTCGATATCGATATGACGGTAGGCCGGCAGACTGCCAAGGCCCGGCATGGTCATGATGGGGCCCGCCAGGGCATAGACGAAGCCGGCACCGGCGCACAGCTTCACCTCCTCGATGGGCACCTCGAAATCGGTCGGCACCCCCTTGAGGGCGGGGTCATGGCTGATGGAGAGCGGCGTCTTGGCCACGCAGACTGGCAAGTGATCCCACCCCTCGGCAGAGAGTTGTGCCAGCTGCCGGCGCGCTTTATCGGAAAGCTGCACGCCGCGCCCGCCATAACCGCACTCCACCAGGGTTGCCAGCTTGGCGCCCAGGCTCGCCTCGTCGGGGTAGAGCAGTTTGACCTTGCCCGGTTGCTCACAGGCGGCCACCACCGCCTGGGCCAGCTCGCTGGCACCGGCCCCGCCCTGGGCAAAGGCGCTGGAGATGGCGCTGCCACAAGCGCCGGCCTGCAGCGCCGCGCGGGCCAGCAAGGCCAGTTCGGCTTCACTGTCGGTGGGGAAGCGGTTGATGGCGACCACCACCGGCACCCCGTAGCGGCGGGCATTGGCGATGTGCCAGCCGAGGTTGGCGCAGCCCTGCTCAAGGGTCGGCAGATCCTCGCGCAGCAGGCTTTCCGGCAGCGGCTGGCCCGGGCGGATGTCGAGCAGACCGCTGTTGGCCTTGAGGCCGCGCACCGTCGCCACCAGCACCACGCAGGCCGGCGTGATGCCGGACTGGCGGTGCTTGATGTTGAAGAACTTCTCCAGCCCCATGTCGGAGCCAAAGCCCGCCTCGGTCACCACGTAATCGGTGAGGCCGAGGGCCATGCGATCGGCGATCACCGAGGAGTTGCCGTGGGCAATGTTGGCAAAGGGGCCGGCGTGCACCAGCACCGGGGTCTGCTCGGTGGTCTGCATCAGGGTTGGCTGCAGGGCCTCTTTGAGCAGCACCGTCATGGCGCCCGCCACTTCCAGCTGCTCGGCGGTGATGGGCCTGCCGTGCAGGTCGCGGGCCAGCTGGATGCGGCCGATGCGCTGGCGCAGGTCTTTCAGATCGCTCGCCAGCGCCAGAATGGCCATCAGCTCGGAGGCGGCGGTGATGACGAAGCGATCCTGGCGTTCGACGCCATCGGCGGCGCCCCCTTGTCCAATCGTGAGGTGGCGCAGGGCGCGGTCATTCATGTCGAGGGTGCGCGGCCAGAGGATGTTGTCTGCATCGATATCGAGCCGCGCCAGGCCGGTTCTGGCGCTGAACTGGTCGCCGAGTTTGCGCTCATGGAACAGGCGGGCATCGAGGGCCGCCGCCGCCAGGTTGTGGGCGGCGGTGAGGGCGTGAAAGTCACCGGTGAGGTGCAGGTTCATCTCTTCCATCGGCACCACCTGGGCATGACCGCCACCGGCGGCGCCCCCCTTGACCCCGAACACCGGGCCCAGGCTCGGCTGGCGGATGGTGGCGATGCTGGGCTGGCCGATATGGTTGAGCCCCATGGAGAGGCCGAGGGTGGTCACCGTCTTGCCCTCGCCAAGCGGGGTGGGAGTGATGGCGCTCACCAGCACCAGCTTGCCCGCCGGTTTGGGGAGAGACTTGAGCAGCTCGAGGCTGAGTTTACCCTTGTAGTGACCGTAAGGATGGAGCTGGTGCGAAGGGATGGCGAGGCGTTCGGCCAGCGCGTGAATGGGGAGACGGGGGGACTGGCGGGAGATCTCGATATCGCTTAGCATCAGCACCTCGTTGGCATGTCAGGTCAAATATGCGGCGCAGTCTAGTGGAATCAACAGGGTTATCCAATGAGTAATAATATTTTGTCCGGCAATCGTGAGCTGCATCTAACGCCCATCGAGCTGGATCTCAACGCCCTCTATCACCCGCCCAAACAGCCGTTGACCGCGTTGGGGGTCGTCAGCGCCTTCATTCCGCTGTTTGGTTATGGCTGGCAGGCGATGACTCAGGATCCCGAGACCCATTTTCGCCACGAACTGGGCAAGCGCATCAACAAGCACAAGACCGACGAGGCCAATCTCATCCTGACCCTGCAGCTGGCCGGCATGCTCGACTGCCACTGCCTGCACATCACCTTGCCCTATGCCTTTGACGAGGCGCAGCTGGCGACCCTGCGCCAGCGCTTGCCGCGCTGGCAGCTGAGCCTGCGCGACTTGCTGCTGGTGGCCGAGCTGCCGCTGCCTGCCGATAGCGCCGCCTCTTAGCCATCCCGTCACCTCGGCTGCGGCAAGACTTAAGCCTTGCGATCCCAGTAGTGGGGGGCGAGATAGCGCTCCTGCACGAATTCGATGAAACAGCGCACCTTGGCCGAGACGAAACGGCGGTGCGGATAGAGGGCATAGAGCCCCACCTGCCCCTTCTCCCACTCCGGCAGCAGTGACACCAGGGCGCCGGAGCGCAGCGCATCGCCGACGATGAAGGTGGGCTGCAAGATGATGCCCTGATCGTCGCAGGCCGCCCGGGTCAGGGCCACCCCGTTGTTGGCCCGCAGCGGCCCCTGCGGACGCACGCTCAGCTGCTCGCCATCCCGTTTGAACACCCAGTCCGGCTGGGTCAGGGTGTAGAGCAGGCAGTCGTGCTGCTTGAGATCCTCCGGGGTGTTTGGCGTCCCCCGACGGGCCAGATAGGCCGGGCTGGCGCACACCTCCAGCCGCATCATGGCCAGCGGCTTGGCCACCAGGGAGGAGTCCGGCAGGTTGCCGATGCGCAGCGCCAGGTCGAACCCCTCTTCTACCAGCGCCACCCGCCGGTCGCTGTACTCTATCTCCAGCTTCAGATCCGGGTAGCGTTCGCGAAACAGCGGCAGGGCGGGGGAGAGGTGCAGGTAGCCGAAATCCATCGGCACCGATAGCTTGAGGGTGCCCTGGGGTTGCTGGTTGTTGCGGGTCAGCTGGCTGTGGGTCTCTTCGAGCTCCGCCAGCAGCGCCTGGGAGCGCTGGTAGTAGAACTGGCCGGCCTCGGTGGGGTTGACCTGACGGGTAGTGCGCGACAGCAACCGGGTGGAGAGCGACTCCTCCAACTGCTGCATCAGCTTGGAGGTCATGGCGACCGAGATGCCGAGCTGGTTGGCGGCCTTGGTAAAACTTTGACACTCCACCACCTTGATGAAGGTGCGCATGGCGGCTATCTGGTCCATCTTTCACTCTCAGTTGATAATTATTTTAATAAATCGCTGATTATCTATTCCGATATGGAGGTTAGCATCTTGGCTGTTGTTGTGAACCCCCAATATGAAGGAACGAACGGATGAAAATGACCAAGGCCCTGCTGGCCTCCTGCCTGTTTATGGCGGCTCCCCTGATGGCAGCCGATTACGACGTCGATGCGGCGCACACCACGGTGCAGTTCAAGGTGGGTCACCTCGGCTTCTCCGAACTGGTGGGCCGTTTCAATACCTTCAGCGGTACCTTCAGCATGGACGACGCCAACCCGGCGGCGGCCAAGGCGAGCTTCGAGATCGATGCCGCCAGCGTGGATTCCAACCACGAGCCGCGCGACAAACACCTGCGCAGCCCCGATTTCCTCGACGTGAAGCAGTTCCCCAAGATGACCTTCGTCAGCTCCGGCTATGAGGGCACCAAGGATAAGGGCGTACTGAAAGGCACCCTGACCCTGCATGGCGTCTCCAAGGAAGTGGCCTTCGATCTGGTCCACATCGGTGAAGGCAAGGATCCCTGGGGTGGCTACCGCAGCGGCTTCAACGCCACCACCACCATCAAGCGCAGCGATTTTGGCGTGAACTACATGGTGCCGAACATCCCCGACGAGATGAGCATCAATCTGTTCGTCGAAGGCGTGCGCAAGTAATGGGCGCGGCACTCCTGCTGCAAACCCTGGCGGCTCCTTTGGGAGCCGCTTTGCTGTCGTGGCGCTGGCCGCGGTTGGGGTATCTGTGGGGCGCCCTGGCGCTCTGGTTGGTGGGCTGTCTGCTGGGCGGAGCCTACGGGCTGCCGGTCAAGGCGTGGCAGTGGCTGCCGCTGACTCTGCTGGTGCCCGCCCTGGCGGCGCAACTGGCCGACCAGCGGGCCACGCTTGCGCTGTTTGCCGCTCTGGGGGCGCTGGTGTGGTGGCAGGGGCTGGCCTCTGTGCTGGCGAGCGAGCCTGCCATCTGGCTGGCGTTGCTGCCTGCCATCGCCTGGCTGGGATGGACCGGGCTGCGCGGTGACAGCCGCGAGGGGCTCGGCTTTGCCCTCGGCTTCATCTGGCTGGCGCTGGTGATCGGCATCGACGGCAGCCTGCTGATTGCCCAGCTGGCAGGCTCGCTGGCGGCGTTTGCCGGTTTCCGCGCTCTGCTCGGGGCCTTTGCCGGCAGTCAGGTGGCGCCCGCGGCGCTCGGGTTGGCGCTGGCCTTTGTCCAGATGCTCGCCTGGCAATACGTGGAAGTGCCGCTGCTGGTGCTGCTGCCGGTCTGGCTGTTGCCGCTGCTGGAGTGGACCTTGCGCAGCAAGCCCTGGATCCAGCGCTGGGCCCTGCTGATCCTGCTGGCGGGGATAGGAGCCGGACTCAGTCTCTGGAAGGTGTGGCCGGAAGCCTCGTTGTACTGATTTTTAGCATAAAAAACAGACAATTAACCCAAAAGTTGCCGACTTCGTCATAGTCTGCACAGATAAAGATTGAGCCCCATAGTGCTTTCATATAAAAAGGTTTTTCAATTATCTGGACACACACAGAACCCGGTCTGACCGGGTTCTGTTTGCCTGCTTGTTTGCGGCGCGCTAAGGAGGCCACAGTTGCGCAGTCAAGGATCTGAGCATCTGTTTTTTCGCCATTTCACCGAGCAGGGACGTCTCGACGGGCTCTGCATCCTGCTGGTTACCCATCTGCTTCCCGATCGCCCCCAGTTTATCCAGGCCCTCGATCAAATCGGGCGGATTGGCGCCATCCTGCCCAAACCCAAGTCGGTGCATGGACCGACCCTGACCTGGGCCCAGCAGCACTATCCGGTACTGCCCCTCAATCGCCAGTGGACCAACACACCGCAGGGGGTGATCGAGCACATAGCCCCGCTGGTGGCGCCCCATGAGCGGCTGATCATCCTCGATATCGGGGGCTATTTCGCCAGAACCCAGGCCACCCTCAGCGAGTATTTCGGCCCCCGCTTCCTCGGGGTGGTGGAGATGACCGAAAACGGCCATCAGCGCTACGAGCAGGAGGTGCTGGCCACCCCGGTCATCTCGGTGGCGCGCAGCCCCCTCAAGCAGGCCGAGGATATCCAGATTGGTCTGAGCGTGGTCTACTCCGCCGAATCCCTGGCCCGCACCCTCAACCGTACTTTCAATGTCTGCCAGGCCGCCCTGTTCGGCTACGGCAAGGTGGGCCGCAGCATCGCCCGCGAGCTCAGGTGCCGCAACCTGCACCTGGAGCTGGTGGAGACCGACGTGCTGCGCCAGGTGGAGGCGCTCTCCCACGGCTTCAAGCTAGTGGGCAAGGCCGAGGCCCTCGGCCGGGCCGAGCTGGTGATCTGCTCCACCGGCAACGGGGCGCTGGACTTGGCGGATCTGCAGCAGCTGCGCCCCGGCACCATGGTCGCCTCGGTCACCTCGGCGGACGACGAGTTTGCGTTCTGCCTCGCCCAGCTGCCCTGGCCGAGCGAGGAGGTGTGCCCCCACGTGCTGGCACTGACTCGCCCCGACGGCAGCACCATCTTCCTGCTCAACCGGGGCGAGGCGGTCAACTTTGTCCACGGCGCCGTCATCGGCGAATATGTCTATCTGGTGCTGGCGGAGATCATCGAAGGGGTGCGTCAGCTGGCGCTGCAGCCGCTGGCCCCCGGCCTGTTCGACCTGCCGCAATCGACCATGCGCACCATTGCCCGCCACTGGCTGGCCGACTTCCACGGGGTTGCCCAGTGAGTGCCTTTTTCTTAGCCGCCATTGATGGAGTGACGACATGAGCGACACGACGCTTTACAGCCCCAAACCTCGCATCGAGATCCGCTACTGCACCCTCTGTCGCTGGATGCTGCGCGCCGCCTGGCTGGCCCAGGAGCTGCTCTCCACCTTCGACAGCGATCTGGGTGAGGTAGCGCTGGTGCCGGCCAGCAAGGGGGAGTTTCGCATCCTGGTGGACGGGGTGCTGGTGTGGGATCGGGTGGCCGACGATGGTTTCCCCGAGGCCAAGGAGATCAAGCAGCGGGTACGCGATGTCATCGCCCCCGAACGCGACCTCGGCCATGCCGATCGCAAGTCGGTCGCCGAGTAGGCCACAGCATCAATGACAAAGAGAGGGAGGCGCAGGCCTCCCTCTCTCGTTGCGGCGCCCGCTCAACGGTCGGCAGCTGTACCCGACTCATCTTCGGCGGGGAGGCCGATATAGCGGGCCCGCTTGTGGGGCTTGAGTCGGCTCACATCCACCCACACCAGGCCGTCGATGCAGTGGTTGAAGTCGGGGTCGATACCGAAATCCATGAACTGCACGCCGCCGGGCTCGCACAGCTCGGAGTACTGCTTGTAGAGGGTAGGGATGGCACAACCCAGGTTGTCGAGGCGGGCCTTGAGCTCCCGCAGATCGGCGCCGTAATCCAGCCCGGCAAACAGCGGCGGTGTGGCGGGGTAGGGGCGGCGCGACGGGGCGAGCGCGAGCTCGGGGGCATAGTGCTGGCGATAGAAGCTCACCAGCAGATCCTTGGCCGCCGCCGGCAGGCTGCCGGAGAGCGACACCGGGCCGAACAGGTAGCGATAGCGGGGATAGCGCGCCAGATAGGCGCCGATGCCGAACCAGAGGTAATCGAGCCCCCGTTTGCCCCAATAGGCGGGCTGGATGAAGCTGCGGCCAAGCTCGATGGCAAGTTCCAGCCTGGGCAGCAATTTCTCTTCAAAGCCGAACAGGGTGTGGCTGTAGAGGCCATCGAGCCCCTTGCTGGCCAGCAACTCGGCCACCGGAGCGAAACGATAGGCGCCGATGATCTCGAGCCGGGCAGGATCCCAGAGAATGAGGTGGTGGTAGTCATCGTCGAAGGCGTCGAGATCCCGCCGCCTGCCGGAACCTTCCCCCACCGCCCGAAAGGCGATTTCCCGCAGGCGCCCCAGTTCGCGCAGGATCACCGAATGACTCAGCTCGTGGCGTCGGTAGAGGTAGATCCCCTGGCCATCCGGGGTATGGCCGAGCGCCTCGCAGGCGTCGATGGCCTGTTTGAGCTGACGGCGCTCCTCCGGCAGGGCGATGGGGGCCTCGGTGGCCAGCAAACCCCGCTTGCCGCGCCCGACTCGGTAGAGGTGGCTGCGCACCAGCCGGGCCGCGCTCTTGGCGGGCAGCTCCTGCACTCCGCTCACCGGAATGCGGGCGCCGATGGTGACGCCGATGCGTTTCCCTTGCTGGCGAAACAGCTGCTTGACCAGCAACAGCCCCGCCCAGTCGTTGTGGAGCCAGGCGGCGAGATAGAAGGAGAGACCATTGCGCCCGTCCAGGTGGATGGGCACCAGCGGGGTGCGGGTGCGCTGGGCCAGCTTGATGAAGCCCGCCTGCCAGGGGCCGTCCTTGACCCCCTTGGGGCCGAGACGCGACACCTCGCCGGCGGGAAAAATCACCAGCGCCCCTTCGCTCGCCAGGTGTTCTCCCATCGCCAGAATGGCGCGCCGGTCGGTCTTGCCGCCCAGGTTGTCCACCGGCAGCAGCAGGGGGCGCAGCGGCGTCAGCTGGGCCAGCAGCTGATTGGCCACTATCTTGACGTCCGGCCGGATGCGGCCGAGCAGGCGCAGCAGGGCCAGCCCGTCGAGGGAGCCGATGGGGTGATTGGCGACGATGATGACCCGGCCGCTGGCCGGAATGTGCTCGAGCTGGGCTTCGCTCACCCGGTAGTCGAAGTCGAGCTCGGTCAGCGCCTGCTCGACGAAGTCGAGTCCGCGCAGGTGAGGATGACTCGTGGCGAAGCGTTGAAACGCCTGCTCGTGCAGCAGCCAGCGCAGCCCTTGCCGGAGCAGGGGGCGCAGCAGGCCGTGGGCCGAGAGGCGGGGCAGGTGTTGTTGTAGCAGGGCATCGACACTGAACATGGGCTGGGCTCCGATGAGTCGTTACCCTAGCGTGACGCCCTTCTGTTCCCGCCCCATGGCAGTGGCATGACAGTTTGATGGCAAAGAGGGGCGCCGGTTAACCGGCGCCCCTCTTTGGTCATGGCGGTGACGATGGCCGGTCTAGCCGCGCCAGGCCGAAGTCAGGCGCACCAGCTCCACCAGGGTGGTGACCGCTTTTTCCATGGATTGCAGCGGGATGAACTCGTGCTTGCCGTGGAAGTTGTGGCCGCCGGTAAACAGGTTGGGGCAGGGCAGCCCCATAAAGGAGAGCCGCGCGCCGTCGGTACCGCCGCGAATGGGTTTGATCCTCGGGGTGACGTCGGCGGCCAGCATGGCGGCCTTGGCCAGCTCGACGATGTGCATGTGCGGCTCGATCTGGCTGCGCATGTTGCGATAGCTGTCGGTCAGGGTGAGCTCGATGCGCGCCCTTGGGGCCTCCAGCTGCAGCGAGGCGACCCGCTCCTTGAGCTGGGCCTTGCGGGCGGCGAAGCCCTCGTCGTCGAAGTCGCGGATGATGTAGTGCAGACTGGTCTCTTCCACTGTGCCGTTCATCTGGGCCAGGTGGAAGAAGCCCTGATAGCCGTCGGTCGCCTCCGGGGTCTGCTCGGCGGGCATGGCGGTGTGGAAGCGGGCGGCCAGGGTCTGGCTGTTGATCATGCTGCCCTTGGCGGTGCCGGGGTGCACGTTGTTGCCGATAAAGCGCACGGTGGCGCCGGCGGCGTTGAAGTTCTCGTACTCGAGCTCACCCAGCTCGCCGCCGTCTACCGTATAGGCCCATTTGGCCGGGAAGCGGTCCAGCGGGAAGCGGTCAGCGCCGCGGCCTATCTCCTCGTCCGGGGTAAAACCGACCCAGACATCGCCACGGGGGATCTCGGGATGGGCCAGCAGGTGGTCGATGGCGGTGAGGATCTCGGCGATGCCCGCCTTGTCGTCAGCCCCCAGCAGGGTGCTGCCGTCGGTGGTGATGAGATCCTGCCCCAGGTAGTTTTTCAGGAAGCGGTAATCGCGAATGGCCAGCACCTCATCCCCCTTGCCCAGACAGATGTCGCCGCCCTGATAGTTTTCGATGATCTGGGGCACCACGTGCGCCGCCTCGTAGTCGGCGGTATCCATGTGGGCGATGAGGCCGATGGCCGGCGCGTCCGGCTGGTTGCCCGGCAGGCAGGCGGTGAGGTAGCCGTATTGGTCCAGGGTGACCCGGCTCAGTCCCATCTGCTGCATCTCGTCGCACAAGGCGCGGGCGAAGACGAGCTGTCCCTCGCTGCTGGGACAGGCGGGATTGGTCGCATCGGAGCGGGTATGAAAAGTCACGTAACGCAGAAAACGCTCAAGCAAGGTATCCATTGGCAAGCCTCGTACCGGTGGGGAGGGGCCATTGTGGCCAATCTAGCGGCGCGGCTTTTTGCGTCAGCGCAGTTTTTGCCGCATTTTTTGGCGAAGATCTGGCTGTAAACGTGTAAGGTGGTTCAGGCTGTGGTTGTTGATATCAAACGCAGCATAAAATATCTAATTGCTGACATTTTTAAGCGGCTTGTGATGTGGCCAGACAGGCGCTCAGCACTGAGGGGGTCGGGGGCGACAACGGATGGCGCAAACCGGCGTTATTTTCAGGGTGGAAAAGAGGGGATAGACGGACTTCTTCCCCCGCGTGCCAGGCCTGCTGGCAGCAAGATTTGATCGCCTTATTAAAAGCAGTTTTTGAACACTATTTTTTATTGTCACCGCTGGCGGTAAGTGTGTACACTCCGCGCCGATCCAAGGGTAACCCTGAGCAGGCAGAGGCCGCCAGACTCCCGGAAGATCAGACGCCTATAGGGCGAGGCACGCAGCAACGACAGACACTGCTAGGGTATGGTTTCTTTAATACCGGTTAGGCTCCGGTATCAGGGAGAACAACGGACACTCAATGTCCAGCTGACCGAGTGAGCCAACGGCTCATCATCTTCCCTTGTCATGGGCGGTCACTGGTGCTGAGCTGGCTGTGGTTGTTGTCGTCTATCAACACGCACGCGTGCTGACGCCTTCGCTTCTCTTCCTTGAAACCTTCCCTTGCTGTCGTGATGGCTGCCGAATGATGAACGGACCGCGTGGCTGATGCTGTCCGTCATCAAAGTACCGCGGCGCTGTTAGCGCAGCACCGCATACCGTTGAGCTTGATGTAAAGCCACCAGCCCCACATCAAGACTCGTTACTTCCCCAAGATCCACCAGGCAGCCTAGGCTTGCCGCGATGTGCAAGGGATGTGACGGAAGGGCCCGGGTCAACCCGCCGCGTAGTGCGCGCAGGTTGCAGGCGTCGCCCTTCCCGAGCCGGCAGGCCGCCTCGGCGCGCCGCACCTTGTCATCGATGGTCTGGATGTGATTGAGGGTAACGAAGGCGGCCACCGGCCGCTCATTTGCGAGGCATAGCCCATGACTAACTGGTCCAGCAAGGACTCCTTGAAGGTCTACAACGTTCCCTACTGGGGTGCGGGTTTTTTCAACATCAATGACGCCGGTCATGTGACCGTCGCTCCCGACAAATCACGCCCTGATGCACAGATCGTGCTCTCCGACGCCATCGAACAGTTGCGTCAATCCGGGCTGACCACTCCGGTACTGCTGCGTTTCCCCGACATCCTCAAGAGTCGGGTCGATGCGCTGTTCAACGCCTTCGGTCAGGCCATCGAGAAGTCAGGCTATGAAGGGGACTACCTGTGCGTTTACCCGATCAAGGTAAACCAGCAGCGTCGCGTCATCGAGACCATCAGCCAGTCCTACAGCGACAAGCCCCGGCTTGGCCTGGAAGCTGGTTCCAAACCGGAACTGCTGGCCGTGCTGTCCCATCACCATGAGCAAGGCTCGGTGATCGTCTGCAACGGTTACAAAGACCGCGAATATATCCGCCACGCCCTGCTGGGCAACCTGATGGGCCACAAGGTCTACATCGTGGTGGAGAAGCCCTCCGAGCTGGAAATGGTGCTGGACGAGTCAGCTCGTCTCAACATCAAGCCCAACATCGGGGTGCGTGCCAAGCTCGCTTCCACTGGCTCCGGCATGTGGGAATCGAGCGGTGGCTCCATGTCCAAATTCGGTCTGTCCGCCTCCCAGATCCTGGCGCTGATCGAGCGTCTGCGCGGGCTGGGCAAGCTGGACTGCCTGCAACTGCTGCACTTCCACCTGGGTTCCCAGATCGCCAACATCCGCGATATTCAGGGCGGCATCCGCGAGTGCGGCCGTTTCTACGCCGAACTGCGTCGCCTCGGTGCCAACATCGAAGTGGTTGACGTCGGTGGCGGCCTGGGGGTGGACTACGAGGGAACCCGTTCCCAGAGCCACTGCTCCGCCAACTACAGCCTCTCCGAGTACGCCAACAACGTGGTGTGGGGCATCGGCGATGTCTGCCGCGAGTTCGATTTGCCACATCCGACCATCATCAGCGAGTCCGGCCGTGCCCTGACCGCTCACCACGCCGTGCTGGTTACCAACATCATTGGTGCCGAAGGGGTGGAGATGAACGACATCAGCGCTCCGGACGAGGATGCGCCCACCATTCTGCAGAACATGTGGAAAGGCTGGCTGGACCTGCGCAGCGAAGATCCCTCCCTGCTGGAGATCTTCCACGACTCGGTGGCTGACCTCGGTGACGTCAACACCCAGTACACCATGGGCCTGCTCAATCTGGAGCAACGCGCCTGGGCCGAGATGCTGCACCAGAACACCTGTCTGGCGCTCAAAGAGCTGCTCAACCCGGTCAACCGCAACCACCGTGCGCTGGCTGACGAGCTCTCCGAGAAACTGGCTGATAAGTGCTTTGCCAACTTCTCCCTGTTCCAGTCCCTGCCGGATGCCTGGGGTATCGGTCAGGTGTTCCCGGTGATGCCGCTGGCCGGCCTCGAGCGTCCGCTCACGCGCCGTGGCATCCTGATGGACATCACCTGTGACTCCGACGGTCAGGTCGAGCACTACGTCGACGGTCTGGGGGTCGAGAGCACTCTGCCGATGCCGGTCTACGGCGAGCACGAAGAGTGCCACGTCGGCTTCTTCCTGGTGGGTGCCTATCAGGAGATCCTGGGGGATCTGCACAACCTGTTCGGTGACACCCACTGCGCGGAAGTGTGGCTCGATGACGAAGGCAAGATGGACATTCGCAACGTGGTGCGCGGCGACACCGTCGACCAGCTGCTGCGTTACGTCAACATCGACCCGTCCGTCATCCGCGAGAACTACCAGCGCATCGTCTCCCACCCGGCGCTGGACGACGCGACCCGCAAGGCCCTGCTCGACGAGCTGGAGCTGGGTCTGCAAGGCTACGCCTACCTGGAAGACGAATAAGCCCAAGGCTTGTTCACCCGCACCGCGAGACCACGTGGCGCGGAGATAAAAAACGGCGCCTGCGGGCGCCGTTTTTGTTGCGCACGATCCGCCGCAGCAGGCGCTGGTGGGGTGAGTCTTTGGCTGGGGCGGATGACGGTTTTGGTCCCATGGGCCGCAGATCCGGCAGATATCCGGGGCGGCCGTCGCTTCCCTTGATCTGCATCAAGTTTGCCGCGGCCCGGTTATCTTACGGTCAGAGTGATGTTGAAGGGATGTAACAAAAGGATGTGCGTATGGAACTTGAAAGGGACCCGAGATGCTACACCGACGTCTGTATCGACGGTAAGTGGTATCACTACGATCACTGCAGCACCCACGTCTACATGTTGATGGGGGGCGCCGCACCGAGCCTGCAGCTCGCTTATGAGCCCAGCAGCGAAGAGGAGCTTATCGAGATGCTCCGCCAGCTCGCCTGCGGTTGAACCATATTGCTGCGGCCATCGGCAGCTTGCCGATGGCCGCGCTTCATTTATCAGCTCAATTGCCCCGCTTCTGCCCCAGCAGTCCCTTGCCGAGCTCTTGCAGGGCGATGGCCGCGGCGTAACCGGCGTCCGACTTGCCTATCTCATCGGCCACGTAGAGGAAGTTGGAGCGATACTTCTCCATCGCCTCGCGCGGGGTGGCCGCGTCGATGAAATCCTCTTCCACCTCGAACCCCTGCGCCAGCAGCGCCTCTTTCTCGGGCAGGAAGGTGGGGGAGGCCATGTCGATAAAGGTGTACTGCTGCCGGTTGGAGGCCGGGATAGAGAAAAACTGGTACTTCGCCATTTGCGATACCTCGCCTGAACGGTTGTGTCGTGATGCGAGCTTCCTCTCGCCGAACTTTCGTCGCACTGTTTCTCGGGCGTCGAACTGATCCCCGGGCCTGTTGCAGGCAATAAAGGTAACGTTCGAATCTTGTTGTGGCTGAAGATTACCCCGCTTTATCCTCATCGCACAATGGGTAGTCGATACTTTTTTCGCCAAGAAAAACAACGCTGCCCGATCGTCTGAATTGGCAAAAAAAACCAGCCCCGGCAGGGGGCTGGCGATGGCGTGGGTGACGGGCGCTGGCTCAGAGCACGAAGCTTTGCACCATGGCACGCAGCTGCTCGGTGAGCTGGTGGATCTGGCGGGCGGCGTCGCGGGCGGCGTTGGCCACCTGCAGCGCCTCGTCGCTGCCATCGGAGATGCGCACCACGTTGCGCTCTATCTCGTTGACCACGGCCCCCTGCTGCTCGATGGCGCTGGCGATCACCGAGTTGGTGTCGACCATGAAGCCCACCCGCTCGGTGATGGCGCCAAAGGCCTGCTGGGCCTCCTGGGCCAGACCGACCCCCTCCTGCGCCTCGCGGCTGGCCGCCGACATGGCGCTGACCGAGGCGCGGGCGCCGGTTTGCAACTGCTCGATCATCTGCTGGATCTCGACCGTGGCCCCCTGGGTGCGGTTGGCCAGAGAGCGCACCTCGTCGGCCACTACCGCGAAGCCGCGCCCCTGCTCGCCGGCGCGGGCCGCCTCGATGGCGGCGTTGAGCGCCAGCAGGTTGGTCTGCTCGGCGATGCCGCGGATCACCCCGATGACGCCACCAATCTGGCTGCACTGCTGCTCCAGCTGGCCGATGGTCTCGGCGGTGCGCAGCACCTCGCGGTTGATGTGGTCGATGGCCTTGATGGTACGCTCGACCACCGCCTCGCCCTGACCCACCACAGCCTGCGCTTCCTGGGTCATGCGGGCGGCCTGCTGGGCGTTGCCTGCCATGTCGTGGGAGGTGGCGGCCAGCTCCTTGATGGCGGTGGCCACCTGATGGGTCTCCCCTTGCTGATCGGCGATCACCTCCTGGGAGCGGCAGGTCCGCGCTTCGATTTCGGTGGCGCTCTCCACCACGCTGACGCCGTTCTCCCGCACCCGCAGCATCAGGGTGCGCAGGGTCTGCAGAGTCACGTTGTAATCCCGGCTGATGGCGGCCAGCTCATCCTGGCCGACGATCTCGATCTGCTGGCTGAGATCCTGGGCGTTGACCCTGGCGGCGATCTCCCGCACCCGGCCCACGGTGCCGCGCAAGGAGAGGTAGGCGCCGATCATCAGGTAGAGATAGACCAGCAGGATGGCGGTCAGCGGCCCGGTCACCCACCAGAAGTGACGCTGGTTGGCGGTCATGCGCTGGTGCAGATCCGCCTCCAGCCGCTGGCGCACCTGACCGGCCAGCGCCGTGATGGCGGCATCCAGCCCATCCCCCAGCGCCAGCACCTCCTTGCTGGAGAGCTGCACCTGCTGATCCTTCATCATCTTGTTTTCCAGGGTATCGACCCCCTGATGGGCCTGCTGCAGCAGGGCGTCGGTCTGCTGGCCGAGCTCGCTGCGATAGGCGGGCGCCATTTCATAGAGCAGGGTCAGGTCGGCCTCCAGCTCCTGCAGGGTGGCGTTGATGAGGTCGAGGCGAAAGCGCAGGGCGCTATACCCTTGGGCCTGAAACAGGCCGAAGTCGGCGATGGTGGCGGCCCGATCCCGCACCTGGGCCAGCAGATCGCGCAGCTGGGGTAGCCGCTCGCTGGCGAGCACCACCATGTAGTAGGTGCCGAGCGCGGGATCCTGCACCAGGCTGCTGGCGGCGGTGATGCTCTTGTAGAGGTGGCGCACCTCGGTCAGCAGCTTGTCGTGGCGCAGGTTGCTCTGATCCACCTCGAGCCCGAGCGCCTCGCTTTGCAGGCTGGACCACTCCTGGGCGAGGGTATCGAACACGGGGTTTTGCTGTTTGGTGGCGGCGAAGGCGGCCAGGCTTGCATCGACGGCCCGGGCCGCGGCCTTGACCTCCTCTTCGCCGACCGGGTTTTGCTCATAGCCGTGCCGGGTGACCAGGTTGCGATGGGTCAGCAGGGCCTGCTCGATGGCGGGCAGCGGCGCCAGCTTGACCACGCCGGCCAGCTCCTTGCGGGCCTGGGCGTTGTCATCCTGCAGCCGACCCAGCAGGTTGGTCATGCTGTAGGCGAGCGGCAGCAGCATCAGGCAGGACCAGAGCAAAAACTTGTATTTGAAGGAGAGCTGATTGCCGAGCCGGATGGCGGGCGTGAATATCCATTTCATATGAAGCCTCGGGCCCCGACGGGGCGTGTAGCGGGATGGCAGGATATTACTCCTCGCCGGGTGGCTCGGCTGAGGGCGGGGTGGAAGTTGTGATCCCCTTGGCTTTTTCCCGTGGCGAGGGGGCTGAATGGGTCAGAAAAACGGGCCACCCTGAGGGTAGCCCGTTGCCGATGGGAGAAGGTCGCGGCTCAGTTGAACGCCAGGAAGGGCGAGACGCAGAGCAGCAGGCCGGTGACAATGATGATGTAGAGGGAGACCCCCTTGTACTTGTGCAGCGCCGGTACCTGATAGACCAGATAGGCCGGGATAAGGCACCCCACCATGCCGAAGATGGGGCTGCAGATGGAGGTGAAGCTCAGCACCGGGGCGTTGAGCACGATGGCCCCCCAGGAGAGCAGCACGGTGAACAGCATGATGCCCTTGCCCACCAGCCCCTTGTTGATGCGATCTTCCGGCATCACCCGGCGCAGCAGGTTCATCGCCAGTCCCTGGCAGGCTTCACGAAAGCCCAGGTAGACGCCGAAGTAGGCGGTCATCACCGCGAAGATGTTGAGGGTGAGGCTGAGCAGCTTGAGGGTCTGGCCCGGCATGCCCTGGGCCACCATGGCCAGCGCCGAGATGTTCTCCTCGGAGGCCTTGACCGCCTGCTCGTGGCCCATGGCCAGGGTGAAGGAGACGGCGTAGAAAAAGACCACCACGAACAGGATGCCAAAGGCGATGTTCATGGCGCGCATCGCCTTGAAGCGGGCCACTTCCAGGGATTTTTCCCGCGAGCGGTAGGAGATCACCATGGGGCTCAGACTCTGGATGAAGAGAATGGAGGTGAGGGTGAAGGGGAGCATGACGATGGCATCCTTCAGCCAGTCACCGCTGGCCGGCATGGCGGTGATGTTGGCGGCATCCCACTTGCCCACCATCATCAGGCCGAGCACGGCCACCACGCTGATCTTGGTCAGCACCATGAAGGTGGAGATCTTGAACAGCAGGTTTTCGCCGCGCGAGGCCAGCGCCACCAGGGCGCAGATCAGTACCAGCCCGTAGAAGGGATTCTCGGAGAGCAGTTGCTGGGTGACCCCGAAGCTTTGCAGGAAGGAGGCGCTGTCATTGGTGATGGCGGTGGAGTAGACGAATACCCAGATCACCAGCATCACGAAGTAGAGGGCGCCAAGCAGCACGCCCCAGTTTTTGCCGAGGTAGCCGCTGATGACGCTGGGGTAGTCCTTGCACTCGGGCGAGGTGGCCAGGGTATTGATGAAGAGGCGCTGGAACATGTACATGGCCGGGTAGCCGATCACCGCCGACAGCAGAAACACCCACAGCCCCATCAGTCCCACCTGCACCGGCAAAAAGACGATCCCCGCCCCGATGGCCATGCCGATGCTCATGATGACCCAGCCCCAGTCGGTGCTGTCAAAACGAACCGCTTCTTTCCATTCCAGCGTGCCCATCACGGGCCGGGTGAGTGTCGTACTGTGCGCGTCCATAAAATACCTTGTTTTTGTAGGGGTAAAAATCAGGCGCAAATATAGTTGAATGAAAAGCGGCAAAACAATGCTTTTTATCGCTCTTCTACCTAAAGAGGGAGACAGATCACGCTTTCAATTTGCGCCTGCTACCGAATTTATCGCTGTTTTTGCAGGTTTTAGTTGAATGGAATGCCTAATAAGCAAATAATGTTGAACAAGACGAGACTATTGATTGCAAAAATAATTGCATTTTAAGGAGTGGCAATATGAAAAAGATCATCGTGGCAGAAGCCGCACCCGATGCCATCGGTCCCTACAGCCATGGCACTGCCTATGGCGACCTCATCTTTACCTCCGGCCAGCTGCCGGTGTGCAAGCAGCAGGGCGGCGTGGTGGAAGGGGGCATCGAAGCCCAGAGCCGTCAGGCGCTGGAGAACCTCAAGCATGTCTTGGAGGCCGCCGGCGGCAACCTGGATACCGTGCTCAAGACTACCTGCTATCTCGCCGAGATCAGTGACTTTGCCGCGTTCAACGAGGTTTATAAACGCTATTTCCTGAAAGATTGCCCGGCCCGCAGCTGCTTTGCGGTGAAGGATCTGCCGATGGGTGTCAGGGTGGAAGTGGAAGCGATCGCTCACATCGCTGGTTAATGTTGATAGAAAGGGTGTTCTGATGAAGCAAGCGTGGCAGCAGTATCTGCAGATTATTCAACAGGTTGTCAAACCGGCGCTGGGTTGTACCGAGCCCATCGCCGCCGCTTATGCCGCCGCCGTCGCCGCTCGGCAACTGGGCTGCAAGCCCGTCCGGCTGGAGGTGGTGGTGTCGGACAACCTCTACAAGAACTCCATGGGGGTCTATGTGCCGGGCACCGGCAAGATCGGGCTGGCCATTGCCGCTGCCGCCGGCGCCATCGGTGGTAACGCCGAGGCCGGGCTGGAGGTGCTGGCCGCCATCACGCCGGCCCAGGTCGCAGAGGCGCAGGAGCTGATCGATGCAGGCCAGGTACAGGTGAGCCGCACCTCGGCCCCCGAGTTCATCTATTGCCGGGTCCGCTTGTTGGGCCTTGATGCAGAGGGCACCGAGCACAGCGCCGAGGTGACCCTGTGTGGCGGCCATACCCGCATCGTCGAGCAGCGCCGCAATGATGAAGTGACCTTCACGGCCGAGCAGGGCCAGGGCGGCGCCACCGGTGCCATCTGCGACGGGGTCGACATCAGCATCGCCGCCATTCATGAGTTCGCCACCCAGGTGGAGTTCGAGCAGATCCGCTTTATCCTGCAGGCCTCCGAGCTCAACGGCAAACTCTCCGACGAGGGGATGAACAACCCCTACGGCCTCGAGATCGGCCGCACCATGCAGCAGAACATCCAGGCCGGCCTCATCGGCGAGGACGTGATGAACCGCATCGTGATGCGCACCGCGGCGGCCTCCGATGCCCGCATGGGGGGCGCCAGCCTGCCAGCCATGAGCAACTTTGGCAGCGGCAACCAGGGCATCGCCGCCACCATCCCGGTGGTGGTCATCGCCGAGCGCTTCGGCGCCAGCGAAGAGCAGCTGGCCCGCGCCCTCATCATGAGCCACCTGGGGGCCATCTACATCAAGTCCCACTATCCGCCGTTGTCGGCCTTTTGCGGCAACACTGTCACCAGCGCGGCGGCGGCCATGGCCATGGTCTATCTGGCGGGCGGCAGTTTCGAGCAATCCTGCCACGCCATCCAGAACGTATTGAGCGACAGCGCCGGCATGGTGTGCGATGGCGCCAAGGCCTCCTGCGCCATGAAGGTGAGCACCTCCTCCGGGGCGGCGGTGCGCGGCTTCCTGATGGCGCTCAACAGCCATGCGGTATCGGGGCAGGGGATCGTGGCGGGCAACGTGGAGCAGACCATTCGCAACGTGGGCCAGATGGTCAAAGACGGCATGTCTGCCACAGACAGCACCATTATTGATATCATGTCCGCCTGAGTGTCCCTGTCGGCTGCCGCCCTTGCCCGGGTCGGCGGCCCTTTTATAAGGTTTCAATGTGAAGCTGCAAGAGCTGAGTCAGACCGATTTCGAGATCCTCAAGGCGATGGAGATCATCGTGGACGGCATCGCCGCCATGTATGGTCAGCACACCGAGGTGCTGTTGCACAGCCTGGATGCGCGCAATCCGTCGATCATCAAGATTGCCAACGGCCATATCACGGGGCGCAGCGTCGGTGCCCCCATCACCAACCTGGCGATGATGAAACTCAAGAGCGGGCAGGATATCTCCAGCCCCTACATGACCAAGTGCGCCACCGGCAAGACCCTGCGCTCGCTCACCACCGTCATTCGCAATGGCGAGGGGCAGGCCATCGGTCTGCTCTGCATCAACACCGACATGGATGCCCCGCTGCAATCCGTGCTGCGCACCATGATGCCGGAGTGCCTGCACGGCCACGATGGTCATGCCACCCCGGAGGTGTTTGCCCGCAACATCGACGAGGCCCTCAACAGCACCATCGACACCGTCAGTGCCGAGGTGCGCGGCAACGAGGCGGTGCCCCCGTCCCAGAAGACCCGGGTCATGGTCAACCAGCTGCACGAGCTCGGCATCTTCGAGCTCAAAGACAGCGCCCAGATAGCGGCCCGCCAGCTCGGCATCTCGGTTCACTCCATCTACCGCTATCTGCGGGAGATCAAGAAGGGCTGAGCGCGCGGCGCCAGCCAGCATTAACGGGTCAGCATTGACCCGTTTTGTTTTTTTACGCCCCCCGCCCGCGCCTTGGCTGCCTCTGTGCATCTGTTATCATGCCTCTTCTGTTTTTGTTATCTCATTGAACCTGCTGGAGAAACCATGTCCCGTACCCTCTATCTGCTGCGCCACGGCCAGACCCGTTACAACGCCGAACTGCGGCTGCAGGGGCGCTGCAACTCCGAACTGACCGCCAAGGGGGAAGCCCAGGCCCTCGCCATGGGAGCTCGTCTGGCCAAGCTGCTGGTCGAGCCCGCCGACTGGACCCTTTACGCCAGCCCCCTTGGTCGGGCGCGCCAGACCGCGGAGCGGGTGTGCCAGCAACTTGGCCTGGACCAAGCGCATATCGTCTGGGACGAGCGGCTGGTGGAGTTGGGGATGGGAGAGTGGGAGAGTCGCCGGGTGCCCGAGCTGCTGGCGGCCCACCCTGAGCTCGATCTGGAGCAGCCAGACTGGTATCTGCAGGCCCCCGAGGGGGAGAGTTCTCAGAGCATTCAAGGCCGGGCGCTGAGCTGGCTGCAGGATGAGCGTATCGCCGAGCGCGCCATCGTGGTCTCCCACGGGTTGTTTGGGGCCATGCTGCGCGGCGCCTATGCGGAACTGGACTACACCACCACCTGGCTGCAGGAGCTGCCGCAGGATGCCTTCTTCAAACTGAGCGGTGGCCGCATCGAGCGGATCCCCTGCTGACCCCAAAACAGCTCGCCATCGGCGAGCCGTTTTTTTATGAGCGAAGCAGGCGCGTTATTCTCGCACCAGCCTGGGCAGCGCCTGGTAAAGGGCCTCACGCTTTTGTGCCTGGTTGACGCCATAGTGCAGCTCACGGTGGCAATTAGGGCAGAGCGCCACCGTGTTGCTAATGGTATCCGAACCCCCTTCGGCGAGTGTGCGCAGATGATGCACCTCTAAGAAGGCGTCCCCTGTGGTGGCATGAAAAGGGGCCGGTTGGGCGCAGCTTTCGCAGTGGCCCGCCGCCGTCATCAATACCCAAGCCTTCACCTTTGGATCCCGCCCATAGCTAGGGTTGGCTCCATAACGCTGCTGTGGTTCTTGGATGCCGATGGGCGTGGGGAGTACTGGCTTGATCTTGTAGCGGCTCACTTGATGCTCAAAGGCAGCCTTGCCGGTATAGGGTTGGCCATCGAGTTCACAGAGCAGGCGCTCTATGATGGGGGCATTGTGGGGGCCCACGTTTTTAGCCGGCTTGAGACCAGATACCCAGGTCCGTCCTAGCAGGGCGCAGATATAGGAGATGTTCTGCATTCGATACTCGAATGCCTTCTCGGTGCGGCCAAACTGGTTAGCGAGTTCGGTGTAATAGCGCTTTTTGACGAAGGGGACGCCATTTTGCTCCATGGTGCGCATCGCCAGATAGGCGCTGACCGTTGCCCTTAGTTCCTCTTCTGTCCATGTCCCGCGCAAAACTGGCTCCTCAGCCCTGTTTCTCGGTCGCCTCAAGCCCCGATTTGATCGGGATGGCCCCATCCGAGTTACCTGATATGGCGCGCATCTTAATCCAATCGACACCTTATTTCAGCTGTGTTGGCACAATAATGTGTGCATCATCAAGCAATTAGCTGATAGTAAGCAGTAGGCTAGAGTGGGTCCTTTCGTTGAGGACTTAGAGTAGGGGAGTTACAAACGTCAATTCACCCAGGTCAACCACAAGGAGGTGGTGATGGATCCGGTTTCTTATCTTTTCTCGGCTTATCTCAATCTGGTACAGCAGCAGGTATCGGATATTTATGGCACTGAGCTCAAGTCGCTGGTGGTGGAGTATGAGGGGGAACAAATCCCCTTTGCCTTCCAGTTTTGGCAGCTGCAGCCGAAAAGCGTCTGCCGCAGCTACGAGCAGGATGCACGGCGCTTCAGCCAATGCACCGTCAAGGCGGCAGCGCTATTTAGCAAGCTGTGTGATCAGTTGTCGCGCCAGGACGACAGCCACTCGCAGCAGCCTCAGTATCGCGCCATGTATTGCGCAGCTTCAGTTAACTACCGCCCCATGATCGCCGACATTCGCGAGAGTAAACCGGATGCTGCCCGGCAGGCCGAACGCGCCTGCAATCAGGCCATTCTGGCTGCGATGGACAGTGATGATGAAACCCTGCTGGCCCAGCGTGATCAGGCGTGTCGCACCCAACAGTGAAAGCCACCGCCGCCTTCACTCAGCTAGCGGCTTTACTCGGCCATCTTTGCGCCATTCGGCACAGTTGCCAGGTGGGCACTTGGGTATGATGAGGGTGCCCACAGACCCGTCTGCCGGGCCAGCGTTATCGACACACATCAGCCAGGAGGGGACATGATCAGCCATATCGACCATCTGGTATTGACGGTCAATGATATCGAGCGAGCCGTCGGGTTTTACAGCTCAGTGCTCAACATGGAAGCCATCACCTTCGGGGCAGGGCGCCGGGCCCTGCGCTTTGGCAACCAGAAGATCAATCTGCAACTGCTGGGGCAGGAGCCGCGCAACCGGGCGCAGGTGGGCTCGGGGGATCTCTGCCTCATCACCCGCTGGCCGCTGGAACAGGTCATCGCCCAGCTCCATTGCCACGGGGTGGAGATAGTAGAGGGGCCGGTAACCAAGAGCGGGGCCTGCGGCCCCATCGAGTCGGTCTACTGCTTGGATCCGGATCAGAACCTGATTGAGATCAGCCGCTATCCCTGATGGCGCTTGGCATTGGGTGACGGCCGGTGGATACCGCCCTGCCGGGGCGATTGGGGCAAGTGGTGAGAGGCCCCGTGCTGGCCCCATCCTGACGCACAGGCGCAACGGGTCCTGGCAAGGGCTCTAGAAGGGAGCTTCGCTCTCCTGCACATCCTGTAGAAACTGTTCCCGCTCCGCCTGATAGGCGGCTTCGTCTTCGCTGTCCCAGACCGGGGTTGGCTGCTTGCCCGCCGGCGGTTGGGCTGGCGCGGTCAGCGTCTCTATCACCTTCTGCTGCAGATAGGGGAAGAAGGGGTTGGAGGAGGTACGGGTGAGGGCGCCGGGGTTGACGATCAGCACCCCGCGCTCACCGCGCAGGGCCAACCCTCCCAGATTGATGCCGTATTGCTCGCGCTGCTCGGGCCTTGGCGCCATGCCGTAGAGGGGGTCATCCATCGGAAAGGGCAGGGCCACGTGGGAGAGGGAGTAGATCTCCCTGGGGTAGTCGATGTCGAGGGGCTGGATCTGCTCAGGTCCGCCACCGGCCGGCAAACTGCTGGCCTGGGTGCGGGTGCTGGCGGGCGCCTGGTTGCCCACCACCGTCAGCCGGTAGGAGAGCGGCGGGCGCGGCAGCAGGTGGCTCAGCGCCAGCTCGGAGGCGCTGCTCAGCAGCGGGCCGAACAGGGTGCCACGGTTGATGTCGAACAGCACCAGCTCGCTGCCGTTGGCAGGCAGAAAGTGATAGAGATCGGCGATGATGGAGCGGGTACTGACGGTGTAGTCCATCACCGACTGGAAGGTGAGGGTGGGCGGGAAGGCCGCCAACTCGCCGCTGGCGGCCTGCTCACGCACCTGCTGCTGGATGGCGTGGGTCAGCCGGTAAGACTGGCGCGCGCCGTTGACCGGAAACGAGTTGTACTTGAAGGGGTTGAACTCCGGCATGGTGTCGAGCCAGGCGGCGCTGGCAAAGGCGGGCAGCAGGGCGGGCACCGCCTTGAGGCCGGCGAAGCGGGCAAAGCGGGTGACCCCTATCATGGGGGAGATAAGCACCAGCCGATCGGGCCTTGCCAGTGCCCCTGTCTTGTCACCTTCCGCATCGAGCGCATATTTTACCGCCAGCGCGCCGCCGTTGGAAAACCCCACCAGATGCAGCGGCAGCGGGCTTGGCGCCAGTACCCTGGCCTCGCGCACCGCCAGCCGGGTGGCGGCCAGCCAGGTCTCCCAGTCGATGTCGATCAGCCCGGCCGGCACGGTGCCGTGGCCCGGAATGCGCAGCCCCAGGGCGATGAAGCCCTGCTCGCGGTAGCGCTGGGCCAGGTGGCGCAGGCTGTAGGGGGAGTCGGTCAAACCGTGCAGGAACACCGCCACCCCTTTTACCTCGCCGCTTGGCCGCAGCAGATAGGAGCGGTTCCAGTCGGTTGCAAAATGAGCCGGATTGATGGGGGCATCCTGATAGTAGCGATTGCTGTCGAGCTGCTGCTCCGGCGGCGTTCTGGCGATCACCTCCTTGGTCACCAGCTCGAACAGCTGCTGCTCGTGGGCCAGATAGGCCTGCCAGTCGCTGTTATCGAGCTGCTCGGCGCTGAGCTCGGGTGGCACCAGGGTGTGCCAGGGCTGCAGCGGCGCTGCCTGCCAGGCGAAGTAGGCTACCAGGGCCCAGCCGAGCAACAGCAAGCCCAGCAGGCTGAGAAGAAGGCGGCGAACGAGGCGGCGGGTGCGAGCCAGCATGGGAGAGTCCTTGGCACTGATAAAAGAGGGGCGACCCCGCGTCCACGGCGGCTGTACTAAGGGTCGAAAGCTGGCTTAAAGCCTAATGGAAACAAGGTGATAAGTACAGACAGTGAGCAGTTCATCCAATCAAACAGAGGGCAGCTCCTGGGCTGCCCTCTGTGGTACGTGGATCCGTCCGTGCGGTCGCTGACGGCGTCAGCAGACCCCCTGGGCCAACATGGCGTCGGCCACCTTGACGAAGCCGGCGATGTTGGCGCCGCTTTCGTAGTTCACGTGACCCGTCTCATCCTGGCCATAGTGCACGCAGGTGGCGTGGATGCTGGTCATGATCCCCTTGAGGCGGGCATCCACCTCCTCCCGGCTCCAGCAGAGGCGCTGGGCATTCTGGCTCATCTCGAGGCCCGAGGTGGCGACCCCGCCGGCGTTGGCGGCCTTGCCCGGGGCAAACAGCACCTTGGCCTCGTGCAGGCGGCGGATGGCGGCGGCGCTGCTCGGCATGTTGGCCCCCTCGGCCACCAGTTGCACACCATTGGCAATCAAGGTGACGGCGTCCGACTCATCCAGCTCGTTCTGGGTGGCGCAGGGCAGGGCGACGTCCGTCGGCAGATGCCAGGGGGTGCGGCCGTTGAAAAACTCCAGCCCCTCTTCGTGGGCGTAATCGGCGATGCGTTTGCGCTGCTCGTTTTTGAGCACCATCAGCCGCGCCAGCTTCTCGGGGGTAAAGCCCGCCGGATCGTAGACGGTGCCGCCAGAGTCGGAGGCGGTGATGACCCGGGCGCCGAGGGCCATCGCCTTCTCGATGGCGTACTGGGCCACGTTGCCTGAGCCCGACACAGAGACCGTCATGCCATCCAGGGATTGTCCCCGGTTGGCCAGCATGGCCTCGACGAAATAGAGCAGGCCGTAACCGGTGGCTTCCGGGCGGATCAGGCTGCCGCCAAAGGAGAGCCCCTTGCCGGTAAAGACGCACTCGGCGCTGTTGGTGAGCTTCTTCATCATGCCCGCCATGTAGCTCACCTCGCGCCCGCCCACCCCGATGTCGCCGGCCGGTACGTCGGTGTCGGCGCCGAGGTGGCGATGCAGCTCCAGCATCAGCGCCTGGCAAAAGCGCATCACCTCACCCTCGCTCTTGCCCTTGGGATCAAAATCGCTGCCCCCCTTGCCGCCGCCCATGGGCAAGGTGGTGAGGGCATTCTTGAAGGTCTGCTCGAAGGCGAGGAACTTGAGCACCGAGGTATCCACCGAGGGGTGAAAGCGCATCCCCCCCTTGAAGGGACCGATGGCGGAGCTGTGCTGTACCCGGTAGCCCCGGTTCACCTGCACCTGGCCTCGATCATCCACCCAGCTCACCCGAAACTGGATCAGCCGCTCCGGCTCCACCAGCCGCTCCAGCAGGCCGTGCTGCAGGTAGCGGGGGTGGCGCGTCACATAAGGCCAGATGGAGGCGATCACCTCGCTCACGGCCTGAATGAACTCCGGTTGATGGGGGTTGCGGCTGGCGACCTGGGCCAGAAAATCCGCCTGGGAGAGGGAATGACTCATCTGTAACTCCTGTAGTGAAGGGTAAAAGTGGCCTCTTGCCAGAGAAAAGTGCACACCCTGCAGCCAAATTTATGGTTTTTGTCAGGCCTGGATGCAGGTGAATATTTGGTGTTTTTCGCAATTGGGCGAAAATTGTTGTGCGAATCGCCGAAAACAGCAGAAAAGAGCGCCGGAAGGGGCAGATAATTCGCGCGAATCAAAATCTTTTTATGCATTTTTGATTAATAAATAGCAAGAAAATGTTGCTGTCATTTGGCTTGGGTTATCGTTTCTTGCATATTTCATGCATCTTTATAGCGTAGCGAGAGAACCCCGCACAACGGCGGAAGTGGCCAGTGCCAGGCTGACTTCGGCGGTGCTGGCGGCAATCGAATGGTCATGCAATTCTGGGGGCTGGCCGCGTGACAGGGGGCGCATTTTGCGAGAAGGGTATGGGCCGAGTGCAACTATCCGGCGTGTGTCAGGGGGCAATATGTTAATGTGTCGGCGCTTTTTGCCGGACAGGTCGGTAGCGGCCTTTTTTGAAGATGGAATGATATGCACAATTTTGAGTTAGTGAACCGGCAGCGTGCCGCCCTGATGACCCGGATCCAGGCCGCAGGCCAGTGGCAGGTGACCCATGCTGGCTGATGAATCCATGCGCCTGAACAAATACATCAGCGAGAGCGGCATCTGCTCGCGCCGCGAGGCCGACCGCTTTATCGAGCAGGGCAACGTCTTCATCAACGGCAAGCGGGCCGGGGTGGGGGATCAGGTGTTTGCCGGGGATCTGGTCAAGGTCAACGGCCAGGTGATCGAGCCGCGCGAGGCGGACAGCCTGGTCTTCATCGTCCTGAACAAGCCGGTGGGCATCGTCTCCACCACCGAGGCGGGCGAGAAGGACAACATCGTCGACTTCGTCAACCACAGTACCCGTATCTTCCCCATCGGCCGGCTCGACAAGGACTCCCAGGGACTCATCTTCCTGACCAACCACGGCGATCTGGTCAACAAGATCCTGCGGGCGGGCAACGATCACGAGAAAGAGTATCTGGTGACCGTGGACAAGCCGGTCACCGACGAGTTTATCCGGGGCATGGGCGCCGGGGTGCCGATCCTGGGTGCCGTCACCAAGAAGTGCAAGGTGAAGAAAGAGGCGCCGTTCGTGTTTCGCATCACGCTGGTGCAGGGGCTGAACCGCCAGATCCGCCGCATGTGCGAGCACTTCGGCTTCGAGGTGACCAAGCTCGAGCGCATCCGCATCATGAACGTCAGCCTCAAGGGGCTGCCGGTGGGCGAGTGGCGGGATCTCACCGACGACGAGCTGATCGAACTGTTCAAGCTGATTGAAGACTCCTCCTCCGAGGTGAAACCGGCCAAAGGCGGGCAAGCTGCCGCCGGGCAGGGCGGTAAACCCAAGGCGTCCACCGCGCAAGCTGGCAAGTCGGCACCGGGCAAAAAACCGCGCCGGGATGATGACCACGAGATTGGCGGGCGTCCCAACGTGCCGGGGCCGTCGGCATTTGAAAGCAAGAGCCCGGCCGGCAAGGGTGCTGCCGGCAAAGGCGGCTCGGCCAAAGGTAGCGCAGGCAAAGGTGCCCCGAGCAAGGGGGCCAAACCGGCCGCCGGCAAACCGCGCGCCGGTCAGGGTGGGCGGCAGAAGAAGGGGCGCTAAGCCCCCTCTCACTCCCCGCGTTGACAGTAAAAAACACCGGCCACAGGCCGGTGTTTTTGTTTTGGCGACTGAGCTAGGCGGAAGGGGTGTTCCGCGTCAGCGGGGCAGTAGTTTCGTTGCTGGATTGTCGCATCGCCCTCGGGTAGTAACGCGGGTCGAGGCGCAAGACCAGCAGGCTCATCAGCATCAGGCCGGCCAGCTGCCACTGCCAGGAGGCGGCGAAGTCACCGCTCAGGTGATGCAGGCGGGCCGCTACCCAGGGGCCGGTGGCCGCCAGCATGAAGCCGAATCCCTGCATCAGGGCGCTGAGGGTGCCGGCGCGGCGCGGATCCGGCAGGTGATCGAGCGCGATGACCATGATGAGGGAGAAGCTGCCGCCAAGCCCGGCGCCGCACAGCATGCACCAGAGGATGGGGGCGGCAGTCGGCGCCAGCCAGAGGCCGCCAAAGCCGGCCAGTTGCATGGCGATGGCCAATCCCATCCAGGGTCGGCGGTCGAGCCGACGGGCGGCCAGCAGCGGCAGGCCGAGGCCGCTCACGGTCTGGGCCAGCGCCAGCCAGGCCACCAGTTCGCCCCCCTGCTGGGGGCTCCAGCCCTGCGCCATGTAGGCTGGCGCCAGCCAGGCCACGACGATGCCGTAACCGCTGTTGATGATGCCAAAGCAGCTTATCAGCAGCCAGCTGCGGGGCAGGCTGATGAGGCGCTGCTCGCCGCCGCCGGACACAGCCACCGGCGCTGCGGGCAGCCGTACCCGCCAGCCGAGCCAGCCCATGGCCAGCAGCACCGGCAGGCTCCACAGCGCCAGCGCCTGGGACCAGTCGAGCCGGGCGGCGAGCTGCGGGGTGAGGCTGGCACCCAGCGCCCCGCCCCCCATCATGCAGGCCGAGAAGATACCCATCACCAGCGGCACCTTCTGCGCAAACGCCTGCTTGATGAGGCCGGGCAGTACCCCCTGCACCAGGGCTGAACCCAGTCCGCAGAGGGCGGCACTGGCGATGAGCAGGGCGCCGCTGCCTGCTTCGAAGCGCATGGCGCTGCCCAGTCCCAGCAGCAGCAGGGCCGCACCCAGCAGCTGACGCGGCCCGGTGCGACTGCGCAGGGCCGGGGTGAGCAGCACGCCGCCGCCGATGAGCCAGAGCGGCAGCAGGGTCAGCCAGGCCAGGGTGTCCATGCCAAGCCCGAGCGCTTCGGCAATGTCGCGGCTCAAGGGGCCGATGGCGGTGAGAAACGGCCGCAGGTTGAGCCCAATCAGGATCACCAGCACCAGCAGGGCCTGCTGCTGGCGCGCATCGACGCGGGCCTCAACCATGGTCTGGTGCACCGTAGAGCTCGGCGGCGGCCAGCGGGCTCGGCAGCTTGATAAGCGGCAGGGGGGCTGGCGCGAGGGGCAGGCCCAGCTTGTGGTAGGCGGCCGTGCTGTCAAAGCCGAACGGGGCCGCATCCTCGTTATCGAAGGCATAATAGACGGCGGCAATGCCGTTCATCACCAGGGCGCTCAGGCACATGGGGCAGGGGTGACCGCTGGCGTAGACGATGGCGCCCGCCAGAGGCCCGACCTGGCTGGCCTGGCGCAGGGCTTCCAGCTCGGCGTGGCGGGTGGGGTCGCCATCCTGGTGCATGCCGTTGACGGCGCTGGTCACCAGCTGGTTGTCTCGCACCAGCAGGGCGGCAAAGGGGCGGCCTCCTTGCTGGCGGTTATGAAGGGCCAGTTGCAGCGCCTGCTCCAGCCACTCCTGATGGCTGGGGTTGGCGGTCAGCGACGCGATCAGGCGTGAGCCGGCGGGTTCGGCAAGGGAGTGGGGCATGACGGATCCTCGAGGCAAGGGGAGGAGACCAGCCTAGCGGGGGAATCAGTCATGGGGAAATTAAATGATAGAATGGCATCCAGTGGTTTTGTAAATGGAGTCGCCATGCTGGATCCCCTCTTGCTGCGCAGCTTTGTCGCCATCGTCGACAGCGGCAGTTTTACCCGCGCCGGTGAACGGGTACACCTCACCCAGTCCACCATCAGCCAGCAGATGCGGCGCCTCGAACAGCAGCTCGGCTGCCCGCTGCTGGACCGCTCCGGTCGCCAGGTGGTGACCACGGCAGAGGGGGAGAAGCTGCTGGGGCTGGCCCGCAGCATCCTGGCCCTGCTGGCCCGGGCCGAGGAGCAGGTGGCCGAGGCCAGCCTGCAACTGAGCCTGGGGGTACCGGAGGATTTTGCCGCCGGCGCCATCGCCCCGGTGCTGGCAGCCTTTGCCCGCGATTACCCGCAGGTGCGGCTGGAGGTGCACAGCGGCCTCAGTCACGAGATCTGGCAGCGCTTCGAGGCCGGCGAGCTGGATCTGGCGCTGGTCAAACAGGCGCGGGGACAGGGGGCGCCGCGCGCCTGCTGGCGCGAGCCGCTGGCCTGGGTCGACAGCCGTGCCTGGCCCGCCAGCGAGCGGGATCCCTTGCCGCTGGTGGTGTTCCCGAGCGAAGGGCTCTATCGGCGGCAGGTGACCGAGGCACTCGACGGGATGGGGCGGCGCTGGCGCATCGCCTACGTCAGCGCCAGCCTGGCCAGCCTGCAGGGGGCGGTGAGCGCCGGGATCGGGGTCAGCCTGCTGCCCCGGCGCTTGCTGCAGCCGGATCAGCAGGAGCTGACCCACTGGCCGGCGGTGGCGCCGGTGGAGCTGGCGCTGCATCTGGGGGCGGAGCGCGGCGAGCCGCTCACGCGCCTCTGCGAGGCCCTTATCAGCCTGTGCGATCGGGTGATGGGGCCCGCTGAGCGGTGAGGGGACGCAGGCAGGGGCCTGCTTAGCGCACCCTGGTGCGCACGATGAGCAGGGTGATGAGCGCCAGGGTGAAGACGAGCGGGGCCCAGGCACCGTGATGGCTCACCAGGGTCGCGCCGGCGGCAGCCACCCCGGCCACCCCCTGCTGCAGGAAGCCGCATAGGGCCATGGCGTAGGCGCCGTGCTCGCGGCCATCGCTCACTGCCAGCGCCATGCTGTTGGGAAAGAGCACCGCCTGCCCGAAGATGATGAGGCAGTAGCAGGTCATCATGGCCACCAATCCACCGCTGCCCTGCAGGGCGCCCAGTGCCCAGAGCAGCAGCATGCCACTAGCCGCCAGCAGTATGAGTGCGGCCCCCTGGCGCATCAGCTGGCGGCCTCCCACCCGGGCGACCCGCCGGTTGACCGTCATGGCGCCGGCGAAGTAGGCGATACCGATCAGCAATCCCAGGCTGCCGAAGGTAGTGACCTCGAGGGCAAACCCCTGCTGCAGCACGAAGGGGCTCACCTCCTGCAGGGTCACCGTGATGGCAAAGCCGATGCCACCGGCGCAGGCCGGCCAGAAAAAGCCGGGGCGGCGCAGCAGGCTGGCGTAACGGGCCCACATGCCGCCGCCCGTCGCCGCCGGATTGGGCCCCTGCAGCGGCAGGCTGCTCATCAAGAGCAGCGCCAGCACACCAACCCCGGCCATCAGCACGAATCCCAGCTGCCAATGGGCATAACGGCTGATGAGGCCGCCTATCCACTGACCACCGCCGAGGGCGGTAATGAAGGCGATGGAGAGCACCGAGAGGCGGCGCGCCAGCTCATCGCCGTGCCAGTGATCCCGCACCAGGATGCGGGCGATGATGGCCGCCCCGCCGGCCGCCACCCCTTGCAGGGTACGCAGGATCAAGAGCAGCGGCCCCTGGCTGGTGGTGGCCAGCAGCAGGCTGAGGCCGACAAACAGCAAGAGTGACAGGGCGAGGGGCAGCCGGCGACCGTAGCGATCGGCGGCGGCGCCCCAGAACAGCACCGGCAGGGCGGCGCCGATGACGAACAGCGAGATGGAGAGCTCGGCCCCTTGCCGGGTCATGGCGAGATCCGTCATCACAACGGGCAGGGAGGGGAGGTAAACGGTGGTGGCCATCTGGGCCATGAAGACGATGAGGCAGGCCAGCGTCATGATGCGGGCGGAGCGGCTCCAGAGACCGGCCTGGTCGAGACATTCCTGGTTATCCATAACAACTCTCGGGCAGTAAGGGAGCCATATCCTTGCACTGCCCGAGCGCCGAGTCAGCCCCTCGTCTGGGTTAAACCGTGCCGGTTTATCAGGGCAGAGAGCGCGGGATGCTCAGGCGATGGCCTGGCGCGGCAGCACGGCGAGCCAGAGTTCGACCTCGCCGCTGCCGGTGTCCGGGTCAAAGGCGGCGCCATAGCGCTCGAAATCGGGCTTGTGGGCCGACTGGTAAGCGGACTGCGCCAGCCAGTCCAGCGCCTGCTGCCAGGTGTGCGGCATGGTCGAGACATGCCCCTGATGCAGGAAAACGGCATAGGTCTGGGGCTCGATGCGCATCCGCCCCAGCGTCTTGGGCAGCACCTCCAGCGCGGCGACCTCCACCGCACACATGTATTCGCACTCGGTGGCGGTCACGCCGCAGATGACGCCATAGGCATGCTCGCCCAGCTGGCCCGGCAGCGGGCCGAGGGCGCTGAAATCGCGCCATTGGCCGCCGAAGTCGGCGTGGGCGAAGGCATGGTGACGACGCAGGCCGCCAAGCAGCATGGGGCGGCCGGTTTCAATACGGATGGGATCTGTCATGACACCTCCTGTGCAGGATGGGGTAGCAGCGCTGCGCGCTCAGCACTCTTTGCCTTCGTTGAGCTTGCGCTGATAGTCCGCGGAGACGATGGCCAGCGCCGCCAGGGCGAGGGCCGGCTCAATCCGGTTGGTCTCCAGCAGTTCGATGAGATCCACCGCGAGCTGGACCTCGGGCGGGGCAGTTTCCAATGACATGACAGACTCCATAGCGGGGAAAACGCCATTATACAGGGCCGCTGCCGGATGGGGACCTGTCTGGTGTTGCGGGCGACCCGGCTAGAGGTGCTGGCGCATCTCCAGCTCGATCTGCTCACGCAGGGCCATCAATTTGAGGGCGTACTGCTGCAACTGCCGATCGCTCTCGTTTTGCGGTTGCCACTGGGGCACCGGAGTCGGTTTGCCGCTCTCGTCCATGGCCACGAAGATGATGATGCAGTGGGTGGTCTTGTGGCGCTCCCGGCTGGCCGGATGGCGGCTGTAGACATCCACCGCCAGGTGCATGCTGGTGGTGCCGGTGTGGATCACCTGGGCGTGCACCTCCACCAGCTGGCCTATCTGGATGGGGCGCAGAAAACGGATCCCCCCCACGTAGACGGTCACCGCGTAGCCGCCGCACCAGCCGGCGGCGCAGGCGTAACCCGCCTGATCGATCCACTTCATCACCATGCCGCCGTGTACCTTGCCGCCGAAGTTGACGTCGGCGGGCTCGGCCAGAAACTGCAGGGTCAGCTCGCGGGGTGGGGTCATGGGTGCTCCTTGATTGAGGGTCATTGCCGGTAGCTCTTGCGATAGGCGTCAGCCTGCTGGCAGGGGGCCAGGTTGTTGAGATCGGGTCGCTTGTTGCCCTCGCGCTGACCAAAACTGGCGAACTCCTGCTGGCATTTGGCGGCCTTGCCGCCCGCCTTGATGCAGGCGTCGATCCGCTGTTGCTTGCCCTGCTCGACCAGCTGCTGCTGGGCCTGCTGGCAGGCGGCATCCAGCTTGGCTTGCTGGGCCGGGCGATCGAGCTCGCTGGCGGCATGGGCGGGACCGAACAGCAGGGCCAGGCCGAGGGGGATCCATGGGGTGAGGGTGCGCATCCGGTTGCTCCTTGTTGACCTGTTTCAGGTATACTGCGAATGGCGACGGGATGCACAGGCTCTGCTGAGATAATGGGCTCTCATTCACTCTTGGTTCATCGGCTCGGCGCAAGCATGGGGAGTCAATAGCGAGGAGTCATGATGAAACAGATGCTTGATCAGTTGTTGGGCGCTGGCAAAGGCTGGCTCAACGAAGGCGGCGACAGCCGCAAGGCGCAGATGAAGGGGATGGCGCAAGGGGGCCTGGCGGCCGGCGCCATGGCCCTGCTGCTTGGCAACAAGAAGATGCGCAAATATGGCGGCAAGGTGGCGGCGGTGGGCGGCGCGGCGGCGCTCGGCGGGCTGGCCTACAAGCTCTATCAGGATTGGCAGGCCCAGCAGTCAAGCCCGGCCCAGCCGACCCAGCCCCTCGATACCCTGCAGGGCAATGCGCTGGATGCCAGAGCCGCCCTGCTGGTGCGCGCCATGGTGGCGGCTGCTCGGGCCGACGGTCATATCGACGGCGACGAGCGCCAGAAGATCCAGCAGTACCTGACCGAACAGGGCCAGAGCGATGCGGCCCGCTGGATCGATGCCGAACTGGCCCGCCCGCTCGACCCCCATGCCCTGGCGCGGGAGGTGACCGACATGGAGCTGGCGACCGAGGTCTACCTCGCCTCCCTGCTCGCCATCGAGGTGGATCACTTTATGGAGCGCGGTTATCTGGACGAGCTGGCGCGCGCCCTCAAGCTCGATGACAACCTCAAAGGCAGCATAGAGCGGCAGGTGGCCCAGCTGGTGCAGCCGGTCTGAACCCCGTCAGGGACAAGGATTGTCGATGAGGCCCCGTCACGGGGCCTTGTTGTGTCTGGTCACTGGTCACGGCACTTCTTATTGGCGCGGGCAGCCACTATGATGGCTCTTCGGCCAAAAGGGAGCAGATGAGACCGTCTCATCGCCAGGGCACATCATCGATCATCGCCAGGACACAGAGGCAAGGAGCATTGATTGGAAATACGCAAGGCACAAGAGCAGGACATCGACGCCATCCTCGAGCTAAACCGGCAGATAGGAGAGATCCACTTCGAGCAGGCCCCGCAGGTCTTTTGTCCTCCGTCCCCCGAGGAGCGGACTTTCTTGCTGGCGGCCATCGCCGCCGAAGGACGGCTGTTTTGTGTTTCCGAGCAGGAGGGGGCCGTGGTGGGCTTTTTGACCGCCCGCATCGACATCAACGAGACCATCCCGTTTCTCTGCAAAGAGCCCATCTGCCGCATCGGCACCGTGGTGGTCGATGAGGGGCGCCGCTCCCAAGGCATCGGCAAGGCGCTGATCGCCCATTGTGACGAATGGGGCAAGGCGCACGGTGCCCACCAGATCCGGCTGGAGGTGATGTCGTTCAACGAACGGGCCAAGGCACTCTACGAGGCGTTGGGGTTCAAGATGTTGTCACAGACCATGGCCAGATAAGCCAGGTTATCTCCCAAACAGAGGCCCGTTATGGGCCTCTGTTGTTTGCTCTTGTCACCGAATTATTTTCTGTCGTTCTTTGGTCATCGGTTGCCAATATTGAGTGAAACAATATTATTTTGCTGCGTAGTCATTGATGGCGAAATTGCGTTGCAAGTCAGGCTTGTCATATTTAGCAACAACTTGTGCAATTGTAAGTAAATGTAATTTCACCCTTTACTCCGGGTCGGTGAAGATTATATTTTGAAAATGTACTTAACCCGTCATGGTGGCGATTTAATAAAGTAGGCCATGGTGACAAATAATATTGACTGATGACCTTTCTGTTTTTTATAAGGCGGGTCTATTTGCATTTTTTATCAGGAGATTGAAATGAAAAACTCTATTGTCGCAGCCACTCTGGTACTGGCTGGTTCCGGTTTCGCTGCCAATGCGGCCACGGTTGGGGATATCGCCGTGTATGCCACAGAAAAATCGCACGGTTCTATATCGATAGGAACCAACAACGCGTACACAAAAACCTTTGATATTGCCTTGGCCAAACTATCAGGTGGTGATATTGATTTATCAAAGATGTGTTTGAAAGCATACGGCAGAAATAATCAGGTGTTCAACGCTGACACTGTGGATGAAGCCCTGCTGTCAGGTGTTCTCAAGCAGGGGGGAATGGTAAAGGGGATTGCTGTCTTTGCCGATAATAATGACGCTGTCCTTGACGCCACTCTGGTGAAAATATCTGACAACTGCCATTAAATGGCACTCCTTATCGGTGGCTGGGTAAATGCCTGTTCCCATATGCAGGGGGCAAGCGCACTTCCCACTCGGGTCATGTGTTATTAAGCCAGAGCTCTATTCATGTGACGCGCTCTGTTTGAGTGTGGCGTCGATAAGCCCGGCCAGTTTGATCAGGGCCGCCTCCAACTGCTCGCTCCAGGGATGGGAGCTGTTGAGGCGCAGACAGTGGTTGTGCAGCCCCTTGCTGGAGAAGAGGGCGCCGGGGGCCAGTGAGAAGCCGCTGGCCAGCGCCTGGGCGTGCAGGGCGCGGCTGTCGAGGCGCGGATCAAACTCGAGCCAGAGAAAATAGCCGCCATCGGGGGAGGAGATGCTCACTTCCCCCGGCAGCAGGCGCAGCAGGGCGGCCCGCATCTGCTGCTGGCGCTGGGCCAGGGTGTGGCGCAGCCGGCGAAAGTGGGCATCCACGCCACCCTGGCGCAGCATCTCGGCCAGCGCCAGCTGGCTTGGCACATTGGTGGAGAGGGTCGACATCAGCTGCAGTCGCTGCACCCGCTCGGCGTGGCGACCGGCCACCACCCAGCCGACCCGAAAGCCGGGCGCCAGGCATTTGGAAAAGGAGCTGCACAGCAGGCTGTCGCCACTGGTATCCCAATACTTGATGGGCCTTGGCCGCTCGCGGCCGAAGTAGACCTCGGCATAGACGTCGTCCTCCACCAGCGCGACCCCGCGCCGGTTGAGCAGGGCCATCAGCGCCTGCTTGTGGTCATCCGGCATGGTGTGACCGAGCGGGTGCTGGACATTGCCCATCAGCCAGCACGCCTTGATGGGGCGCTGGGCGAGGGCCTCCTCCAGCAGGGCGAGATCGATGCCCACCCCCGGGATCACCGGGATCTCCACCGCATTGAGCTTGAGTCGCTCGATGGCCTGCAGGGCGCCGTAGAAGGTGGGGGACTCCACCACCACCCAGTCGCCCGGCTCGGTCAGCACCTGCAGGCTGAGGGAGAGTGCCTCCATGGCGCCGGTGGTGATGATGATCTGCTGGGGATCTACCGCCAGCCCCTCGCCGGCGTAGCGCTGGGCGATGGCGCGGCGCAGCGCCTCGTTGCCGGGGGGCAAGTCTGCCACCGTGCTGAAGGGGTCGAGCCGGCGCATGCTGCTGGCCAGCGCCCGGCCGAGCTGGGGGTGGGGGAACAGGGTGGGATCGGCCACCGCCATGCCGAGCGGCACCAGTTCCCGCGACTTGCTCGCCTGCAACACCTCGAACACCAGATCGTTGATGTCTACCGAGCCGCTGTAGTGCGCCTGCTGGGGCAGGCTGGCGGCCGGGCGGGAGGGGGCCGCCTTGACGTAGTAGCCGGACTGGGGCCGTGCCAGGATGAGGCCGCGGCTCTCCAGCAGTTGGTAGGCCTGCAGCACCGTCATGGGGCTGAGGCCATGGGTCTTGCAGCTCTGGCGGATGGAGGGAATGCGCTCCCCCGGCTGCCAGAGGCCGCTCGTTATCTGCTGTTGCAGCTGATCTGCCAGCTGGCCGTATAGGGACATGGGATTGTTAAACTGTTATAGGTGTATTTCACTATAACTGCATCTGTTATAGGTGTCATGGACCGTGATGTACTTAACGGGCGAAACCTGTCTGTTAAATGCAACATAGAGAGTCATGCATGATAAGCCTGGATGATGTGGTCAGCCTCTCCCGAATGCAGTTCGGGGCGACGGCGATGTTCCACTTTCTGTTTGTGCCCCTTACCCTGGGGCTGTCCTGGATCCTGGTGATCGCCGAGTCGGCCTACGTGATGACCGGCAAGGTGATCTACAAAGACATTACCCGTTTCTGGGGCAAGCTGTTTGGCATCAACTTCGTGATGGGGGTGACCACCGGCATTACCCTGGAGTTCCAGTTTGGCACCAACTGGGCCTACTACTCCCACTATGTCGGCGACATCTTCGGCACGCCGCTGGCGGTGGAGGGGCTGATGGCCTTCTTCCTCGAGTCCACCCTGGTGGGTCTGTTCTTCTTCGGCTGGGACAAGCTCTCCCGCGGTCAGCACCTGCTGGTGACCATGCTGGTGGCGCTCGGCTCCAACCTCTCCGCGCTCTGGATCCTCATCGCCAACGGCTGGATGCAAAACCCGGTCGGCGCCGAGTTCAACCCCATGACCATGCGCATGGAGCTGGTGGACGTGGCTGCGGTGATCTTCAACCCGGTGGCCCAGGTCAAGTTCGTGCACACGGTGGCGGCGGGTTATGTGGCGGCCTCCCTGTTCGTGATGGGGGTGAGCAGCTGGTATCTGCTGCGCCGCATGGAGGTGCGCTTCGCCCTGCGCTCCTTTGCCATCGCCTCGGGCTTTGGTCTGGCGGCCATCCTCTCGGTCATCGTGCTGGGCGACGAGTCGGGCTATCGCACCGGTGAGGTGCAGCAGGTGAAGCTGGCCGCCATCGAGGCGGAGTGGCACACCGAGCCGGCGCCCGCCTCCTTCACCCTGTTCGGCTTTCCGGATCAGGCCGCCGAGACCACCCATGCCGCGGTGAAGATCCCCTATCTGATGGGCATCATCGCCACCCGCTCCCTCGATGAACAGGTGACGGGCCTCAAAGATCTCAAGGCGCGGCACGAGGAGCGCATTCGCAGCGGCATGCTGGCCCACGAGGCGCTCGAAGCGATGCGGGCAGATGGCAACAATCAGGCGGCGCGAGCCACCTTCGAGCGTCATCGCCAGGATCTGGGCTACGGCCTCTTGCTCACCCCCTATGCCAAGGAGATTGGCAAGGCGGACGAGGCGGCCATCGCCAAGGCGGTGGCGGACTCCATCCCCCAGGTGGCGCCGCTGTTCTGGAGCTTCAGGCTGATGGTGGGCATCGGCGTGGTGCTGCTGGCGCTGTTTGCTGCCGCCTTCCTGCAGTTGTGCCGGGGCAAGCTGGTGCAATCCCCGCGTCTGCTCAAGGCCCTGTTCTGGTCTATTCCGCTGCCCTGGATTGCCATCGAGGCGGGCTGGTTCGTGGCCGAGTTCGGTCGCCAGCCGTGGACCATCAGCGACGTGCTGCCGGTGTCGGCGTCCGTCTCCTTGCTGACCCCGGGCCAGCTCTGGTTCAGCCTGATCTCCATCTGTCTCATCTACACCAGCCTGCTGGTGGTGGAGTTGTTCTTGTTGCGTCATGTGATCCGCAAAGGGCCCGCCAGCCTGCAGACGGGTCGCTATCAAGGTGAAGTGTTGCAAAACGGGAGTCCTGCCTGATGGATTACGAAACTCTGAAATTGATCTGGTGGGGGCTGGTGCTGTTCATGCTGGTCGGCTTCGTGGTGATGGATGGCTTCGATCTCGGCGTGGCCATGCTGCTGCCGGTGGTGGCCAAGAACGACGAGGAGCGGCGGGTGCTGCTCAACAGCGTGGGGCCGGTGTGGGAGGGCAACCAGGTGTGGCTCATCGCCGGGGCCGGCGCCCTGTTCGCCGCCTGGCCGCTGGTCTATGCCGCCGCCTTCTCGGCGCTCTACGTGCCCTTCATGTTCCTGCTGTTCGGCCTGTTCCTGCGCCCGGTGGGCTTTGACTATCGCAGCAAGCTGGCGGACCCGGTCTGGCGCCGCTGGTGGGATCGCGCCCTAGTGGTGGGCGGCCTGCTGCCGACCCTGGTGTTTGGCGCCACCTTGGGCTTTCTGCTGCAGGGGCTGCCGTTTCGCTTCGATGCGGCCCTGCGCATCCACTACGGTGCCTTTGACTTCCACTGGCCGCTGCTGTTGACCTGCATGGGGACGGCGCTGGCTCTGTTGTTGCTGCACGGCGCCAGCTTCCTGCAGTGCAAGACCCAGGGGGAGATCGCCCGGCGCTGCGCCCGCCAGAGCCTCTGGCTCGGCCCGCTGGCGAGCGGCCTGTTTGCCCTGGGCGGCGTCTGGCTCAGCCAGATGGCCGGCTACCGGGTGCTGGAGATAGGGGATATCAACGGGGCGCTCACCCCGCTGATGAAGGAGGTGGGGGTGGCCCAGCAGGGCTGGCTTGCCAACTTCGTCGCCCATCCCTGGCTCTGGTGCGTGCCGGCGCTCGGCCTGGTGCTGCCCATGGTGAGCAGCCTGGCCAGCGCCCGCGAGCTGCCGCGCACGGCCCTGCTCGCCAGCGGCGGCGCCTGCGCCAGCATGATGCTGACCATCGCCATCGCCCTGTTCCCGTTCGTGCTGCCTTCGTCGCTGGATCCGTCCAGCAGCCTGACCCTGTGGGACAGCACCTCCAGCGAGCGCACCCTCTTCATCATGCTGGGGATTGTCGGGGTGCTGATGCCCATCAACATCGGCTACACCCTCTGGGTCTACCGGGTGGTGCGCGGCAAGATGAGCGCCCAGCAGATCCGCCAGCACGGCCACAGCCTCTACTAACCCTCTTCAACCAAAGGATCATGCGATATGTGGTATTTCACCTGGATTCTGGGACTGGGCTTCGCCCTGTTGTGCGGGCTGGTCAACCTGCTCTGGCTGGAGGCGCGCTGGGCCGCCGATGAGGATCTCAAGGAGTCTTGAGACGCAGCCATGAAAAGGCCGACACAGGTGTCGGCCTTTTTGCATCCTGCTGGAGGGTTAGCTTAGGCGGGGAGGGCGACCCGGGCGGCCTGCCGCTCGCTGACATGAGTGAGGCCGTAGGCCAGCAGCACGATCAGCGCGCCGATCCAGGGGGTGTGCATCAACCCCAGGTGTTCCACCACCAGACCGCCGACGACGGAGCCGAGCGCAATGCCGACGTTGAAGGCGGCGATGTTGAGGCCCGATGCCACGTCCACCGCCCTGGGGGTGTGCTGCTCGGCCTGTTTCACCACCAGCACCTGCAGACCCGGCACGTTGCCAAAAGCAAAGGCGCCCCACACCAGCACGGTCAGTACCGCCAGCACCGGGTGCGGCGCGGTGAAGGTGAGCACCAGCAACACCAATGCGAGACCGGCAAACAGCAGCTTCAGCGCAGGCAGCGGGCCCATCTTGTCGGCCAGCTTGCCGCCCCAGATATTGCCGACGGCGACCGATACCCCGTACACAAGCAGAATGAGGCTCACCGCGCCGGCACTAAAGCCGCTCACCTGCTGCAGGATGGGGGCGAGGAAGGTAAAGGCGGTGAAGGCACCGCCGTAACCAAGGGCGGTTTTGGCGTAGACCAGCAGCAGCGGCTTCTTGGTCAGTACCGAGAGTTGCTCGCGGATGGTGGAGGCCTCCCCCTTGGGCAGGTTGTTCGGGATCAGCAGCAGGCTGCCCACCATGGCGACGAGGCCGAGCAGGCTTACCGCCAGAAAGGTTTCACGCCAGCCAAAGACCTGACCAATCCAGGTGCCGAGCGGTACGCCGGTCACCAGCGCCACAGTGAGGCCGCTGAACATGATGGCGATAGCGCTCGCCGCTTTCTCTTTGGCCACAAGACCCGTGGCGATGGTGCTACCCACCGAGAAGAAGACCCCGTGGGCCAGCCCGGTCAGGATGCGGGCCACAATCAGACTCTCGTAACCCGGGGCCTGCCAGGCCAGCAGGTTGCCGGCGGTGAAGAGCGCCATCAGCCCCACCAGCAACCACTTGCGCGGCACCTTGCCGGTCAGTGCCGTCAGCACGGGGGCGCCGATGGCCACGCCAAGGGCATAGAGGCTGACCAAGAGGCCTGCGGAGGGGAGCGAGACATTCAGCTGCTCGGCGATGGTGGGGATAAGCCCCACGATCACGAATTCGGTGGTGCCGATCGCATAGGCACTCAGGGTGAGGGCAAATAACGCCAGTGGCATAACAACTCCTTGGATAGGGACTCCCGACGGGAGAATGGCGCCAGTATGCCGAGGGCGTTTGTTGGTAAAAATGACGGTGACATCAAATTACTTTTGCCAAATCAGCAGCAATCATCGCGATGGCTCGGGTCTTGTCGGGCGGGGAATTGTGTGAGTGGTGCACAAAACCAAAAAAAGCGGGAGGCACAGTGCCTCCCGCTAGGGGTTGGAGAAATATCCCGGATCGTTATTGCCTCCTTTCTCCCTTGGCGGGAGAAGGGTCGGGGATGAGGGGCATTCTGTATATGCAGCAAAACTAGCCGAGGGTAGCCTGCTATACCCTCACCCTAGCCCTCTCCCATGGGGAGAGGGAACAATCCAGTTGAACCTGCTTATTAGTCCCAATCTGGCGCAAAATCCGGGTTGGCGCAGCGCTCGCCCCGCTCCAGGGTAGCGATGGCGGCCATCTCCTCGCGACTGAGTTGCACCTTCAGCGCTGCCAGGTTGGCGGCCAGATTCTCCCGTTTGGTGGAGCTCGGGATCACCGTCATGCCCTGGGCCAGCAGCCAGGCCAGCGACACCTGGGCCGCCGAGACGCCGTGGCGCTTGCCGATCTCCATCAGCAGCGGCTCGGTGAGCACCTTGCCATAGGCGAGCGGCATATAGGCGGTGATGGCGATGCCATGGGCCTGGCAGAATTCCACCACCTTGCGGTTTTGCAGCAGCGGGTGGATCTCCACCTGCTGATGGGCGATGACGCCCGGCCCCAGAATATCGATGGCTTCTTTAAGCTGGGCCACGGTGAAGTTGGAGACCCCGATCTCGCGGGCCAGACCCCGGGTTTTGGCCTCGGCCAGCTGCTCCAGATAGACCGCCATCGGCACCTCATCCTTGGGGGAGGGCCAGTGAATAAGCGCTAGATCCAGATAGTCGGTGCCGAGTTTTTCCAGGCTCACCTCCAGGCTTGGGAGCAGCTTGCCCGGGCCGAACTCGCTGGTCCACACCTTGGTGGTCAGGTAGATATCCTGGCGGGGCACGCCGCTCTCGCTCATCAGCTGGCCCACTTCGGCCTCGTTGGCGTAGATCTGGGCGGTGTCGATATGGCGGTAGCCAAGCTCGAGCCCTTGCAGCAGGGAGTCGCGCAGGGGTTGGCCGGTCAGGCGAAAGGTTCCAAGACCCAGGTTGGGCATCTTCATCATGTTATTCCTCAAATAGGTTGCAAAAGGGCGCTCAGCGGCGCGGAAAATCAGGCGTCCAGCGGCTGATAGCGGCGAATGGTGCTGCCGGCAAACCAGGGCTCGGCCTTGGCGACAAATTCGGTAAAGTGGGGCTGGCCCTGATGGGCGCGGAGGGCGGCCTCGCTCTCCCACACCTCGTAGAGCATCCAGCTGTGGGGATTGTCCAAATCCTGATGCAGCTGGTAGCGCAGGCAGCCGGCCTCCTGCAAGGTGGCGGCGATCAGCGGATCGAGGGCGGCACGAAACTGGGGGGCGAATTCGGGTTTGGCTTCAAGCTGGGCAATCACAATCACGGGGGATGACATCTGAACCTCCTCGTTAAGACGGGAGTCAGTATGCCCACCGTGACTTGCCCGAAACAGGGCCGCAGTCGCAAAACACTATTGAGATAAGAGCAGCAATGAAGGGACCGGGGCGAGGTGGTGGTGAGGAAGTCAGGGCGGTAAAAGGAGCAGGGAGCGCCGGGGCGCCCCCTTGTCATCAGGCATTGGCCGGCTCGGACCAGACCGCAAATTCATTGCCGCTGGGCTCGACGAAGTGGAAGCGGCGGCCACCGGGAAAGTCGAACAGGGGGCGAACTATGGTGCCCCCGGCGCCGGCTACCTTGCTCTGAGTCGCTTCAATATCGGCGCTGTAGAACACCATCAGGGCGCCGCCTTGCGCGCTCTGGCTGCACAGATCGGCGCGATAGAAGCCGCCATCCAGCCCTTCCCCCTCGAAGGCGCAATAATCGGGGCCATAATCGGCAAATTGCCAGCCGAAAGCGGCCTGAAAGAAGGCCTTGGTGGCGGCAAGATCTCTGGCTGCAAACTCCACATAGTTCAGTTTTTCATGGGCTTTCATTCAGTTCGTCTCTCTCATCATCAGCATCGGTGGGCTCAGCAAGTTGCTCCCACGGGGTCAGTTTAAGCTGCTTGTGCCGTAGCCAGAGCAAAGATGCCATGGTCAGGCCGAACAATCCTGCAAATAGCGCGATTTGGCGCAGGGCAAATAACGATTCGGTTCCCATAGGCCACCAGCTGAAAAACCACATCATCATGCCCCAGACAAGACCAAAGCTGATACCGAATGCCAGAGAGTTGGTTAGCCAACCTTCATAGTGAGGCGGTTTGACGGGATAACCGAACCTGCGCAGCAGTCTGCACAGAGGGGGATTGTAGTTGGCATGCCATACCCCTTTGCTCTCCAGTTCCTGATGGGCGGCGGTCAGCCGCTCTTCAAATGTCATGGTATTCATCCTTGTGAAATGAGAGGTGTCATACGGTGCTTTTCTGGCTGCATTGTACTGACAAATCGCCAGTTTGATGTGGGCTCGCGGTCACGTTCTTTCTCTGTAGAAAAAAGCACTGTCCTCACCGTACACTTGCCAACCCACAGCGGCTACGCCTATAAAGACCCATTACTCTTGTCTGGATTGCAGCAATGAAGACCCATTCTGATGAACTGACCCTGTTTGTGGCGGTGGTGGAGGCGGGCAGTTTTCGCCAGGCGGCGGAGAACCTCGGCATGGATAATTCGGTGGTGAGCCGCGGCATCAAGCGGCTGGAAGAGAAGCTCTCGACCGTGCTGCTCAACCGCACCACGAGGCGGGTCAGCCTGACCGAGGAGGGGAGCTGGTTCTATCAGCGGGCGGTGAAGATCCTGACCGAGATGAGCGAGGCGGAGGGGCTGCTGCTGATGCGCCGCGAGCAGCCGGAGGGGGTATTGCGGGTCGATGCCGCCACCCCCTTCATCCTGCACCGGCTGGTGCCCATCATCGGCGAGTTTCGCCGCCGCTATCCCGCCATCGAGCTGCAACTGCACAGCTCCGAGGGCTTCATCAACCTGATGGAGCGGCGGGTGGACATGGCCATTCGCATCGGCGAGCTGACAGATTCCTCCCTGCGGGCGCTGCCGCTGGGCCGCTCGCGGCTGCGGCTGCTGGCGTCCCCCGACTATTTGCGCGAGCGCGGCACTCCGCGCCAGCCGATGGATCTGCTGAGCGGGCACGAGCTGCTCGGTTTTTTGCACCCCGATCACCTCAACCACTGGCCGCTGCTGAGTCAGGAGCAGGGAGACCGCTTTCCCATCACCCCGACCCTGCGCGCCAGCAGCGGTGAAACCCTGCGCCAGCTGGCACTGCGGGGGCAGGGGATCGTCTGTCTGTCGGATTTCATGACCGGCCAGGATCGGATGAGCGGGGCCCTGGTGGAGGTGCTGGCCCGCAGCAACAGCGGTGCCTCGCGCCCCATCAACGCGGTGTTCTACTCCGATGCCCAGCGCGACATCCGGCTGCGGATCTGGCTCGATTTCCTCAAAGAGCATCTCGGCAGCGAGATGCTCTAGTCCCCGCGCTCTGACCTGGCTGCCCGCCAGAAAGGGCCCGCCGTGCTTGGGGTGCCTGCCGAGGCAGGATAGGGGGCGTCATCATGGGAGCTGCGCTAAAAAAGAGAGGCCGACATCGCTGTCGGCCTCTCACGTTTTTCAGCTCAAGACTGTGTCGGTTGCCCGATCACTCCTCTTCTGCCCAGCGGCGTGAACGTTCCACTGCCTTCTTCCAGCCGTTGTAACGCTTGGCGCGATCGTCGCGGTCCATCTGCGGGATGAACTCGCGGTCCACGCTGAACTTGTCTTCCAGCTCTTCCGAGCTCTTCCAGAAGCCGACGGCCAGGCCAGCCAGGAAGGCGGCGCCCATGGCGGTGGTCTCGATCCGGGTCGGACGTACTACCGGGGTGTGCATCATGTCGGCCTGGAACTGCATCAGGAAGTCGTTGGCTACCGCGCCACCGTCTACCTTGAGGGCGGCCAGCTTGATGCCGGAGTCTTGCTGCATCGCATCCAGCACATCGCGGCTCTGATAGGCGATGGATTCCAGCGCGGCACGGATGATGTGGTTGCGGTTGGCGCCACGGGTCAGACCGACCATGGTGCCGCGAGCATACGGATCCCAGTAGGGGGCACCCAGACCGACGAAGGCCGGTACCAGATAGACGCCGTTGGTGTCGCCAACCTTGGAGGCGAAGTAGTCGGTATCGCGGGCATCGTGAATGATCTTCAGCTCGTCACGCAGCCACTGGATGGTGGCGCCACCCATAAATACCGCACCCTCGAGGGCATAATTCACTTCCCCTTTCGGGCCGATGGCGACCGTGGTCAGCAGGCCGTTGTTGGAGCGAACCGGCTCGGTGCCGGTGTTCATCAGCATGAAGCAGCCGGTGCCGTAGGTGTTCTTGGCCATCCCTTTCTCGAAGCAGAGCTGGCCGAACAGGGCAGACTGCTGGTCACCGGCGATACCGGCGATGGGGATGCGGGAGCCGCCGCCACGGGTGGTGTAGCCGTACACTTCGGAAGAGGGTTTTACTTGTGGCAGCATGGACATGGGGATGCCCAGCTCGTCCAGCATCTTCTGATCCCACTTCAGGTCGCGGATGTTGTAGAGCATGGTACGGGAGGCGTTGGTCGGGTCGGTGACGTGCACTTCGCCGTTGGTCATCTTCCATACCAGCCAGGTGTCGATGGTGCCGAACAGCAGCTCGCCGTTCATCGCCTTCTCGCGGGCCCCTTCGACGTTGTCGAGGATCCACTTCACCTTGGTACCGGAGAAGTAGGCGTCCAGCACCAGACCGGTGTTTTCACGGACGTACTCTTCCAGGCCGCGCGCTTTCAGTTCTTCACAGATGGCCGCGGTGCGGCGGCACTGCCAGACGATGGCGTTGTAAATGGGTTTGCCGGTGGCCTTTTCCCATACCACTGTGGTTTCACGCTGGTTGGTGATGCCGATGGCGGCGATCTCTTCGCTGCGAAGGCCGCTCTTGGCCAGCACTTCGGTGAAGACGGAGGACTGGGTCGCCCAGATCTCCATCGGGTCGTGCTCCACCCAGCCCGCTTTCGGGTAGTGCTGGGTGAATTCGCGCTGGGAGGTCGCGACTATATTCGCATCCTGATCAAACACGATGGCACGGGAAGAGGTAGTTCCCTGGTCCAGAGCGACGACATATTTCTTTTCAGCAGACATGATGTTCTCCACGTTTTTATTTTCCACGTTTTTACACGTTGGGGAGGGCCGCTCTTAAGCGGCGGCCTCTTCTTTGGCGGTTTGGGCTGCTTGCTCGGTGGCGGCAACACGGTTGCCCGGCACACAGGGAGCCAACACTTTTACATAAAGAGCAGTACCGATCTGGGCACCGACGATGGGGCCGAGGATGGGAACCCAGAAGTAGGGGTTGTCACGACCACCGGTCATGGCCACGTCACCCCAGCCGGCCAGGAAGGCGAACAGTTTGGGGCCGAAATCACGGGCCGGGTTCATGGCGAAACCGGTTAACGGGCCAAGGGAGGCGCCGATCACCGCGATCAGGATACCGATCAGCAGGGCGGCGGCGAAGCCTTTGGGGGCACCGTTGTTGTTGTCACCCAGTGCCATGATGCCCAGCATCAGCACGGCGGTGATCACCATCTCGACTGCGAAGGCCTGCATGTTGGAGAGCAGGGCATTGGGGTAGGTAGAGAAGATGCCGGCGCTGCCGAGGCTCTCGACGCTGCCGCGCACCACGTTGTGGGTCACTTCCCACTGGGTGAAAAGGTTACCATAGAGGAAGTAGACCAGCGCCGCGAAGCAGAAGGCGCCGGCAACCTGGGCGATGATGTAGGGCACCACTTTGCGCTTGTCGAACCCGCAGAAGGTCATCAGCGCCAGGGTCACGGCCGGGTTGAGGTGGGCACCGGAGATACCGCCGGTGACATAGATGGCGATGGCGACGCCCAGACCCCAGGTAATGGAAATTTCCCATTGCCCGAAGTTGGCTCCCGCCAGCACCAGTGCGGCCACGCAGCCGACGCCGAAAAATATCAGCAGGCCGGTTCCGATAAACTCGGCAATGCATTCGCCAAGCAGGGTATTGGGTCTTTGTATGCTCATACCGTTATTCCTTATATCCACCCAGAGTAGGTTTGATGTTCCGTTTTGTTGTTTTTCATTCCCATTATTGCGTCCGAAAACGTTTCTTCTTGTTTTTTGAGCTGACGCAAACGTTATGCTCGTTTGCGCTCGTTCTCGGACGAGAGAGAAAATAAACCTAAATCGCCCATTCACCACTCCCTCCCCGCAGGAAATGTGGACAAGATCCCACTCATTGCTAAAAAAATGTGACGGAAAGCAAGTTGATACAGTGGTTATACCACTTAGTGGGTAGCCAAAAGCCTTGCTACATAAGGGATTGCGGCTGATGAGTGATTGCTCATTTGACACTTTCTTTTGTAATAAAACTGCAATATTTCAGCCTCCATCACAGATTAAATGTTCACATATGAGCACAATAGGCTCGCTTTCGAATCAGGACTCATCTGATTGGTCAGCATGGACAGGGCACCCTCAACCGCCCACAACAACAATAAGGAAGCAGAACATGCTTAGTCTCTTCAGGCCTGCACCACACATAGACAGGCTCCCGGCCGACAAGGTCGACCCCTTCTACAAACGCATGCGTTGGCAGGTGTTTTTCGGGATCTTCTTCGGTTATGCCGGTTACTACCTGGTACGGAAAAACTTCAGTCTGGCGATGCCCTATCTGATCGAACAGGGCTTCTCCCGCGGTGATCTGGGTCTGGCGCTGTCTGGCGTCTCCATTGCCTATGGTCTCTCCAAGTTCCTGATGGGGAACGTGTCGGACCGCTCCAACGCCCGCTACTTCCTCTCCGCCGGTCTGCTGTTGTCGGCCGGCATCATGTTCATGATGGGGACCATGCACTGGGCCACCTCCAGCATCGCCATCATGTTCGTGCTGTTGTTCCTGAACGGCTGGGCACAGGGCATGGGCTGGCCGCCCTGCGGTCGCACCATGGTGCACTGGTGGTCACAGAAAGAGCGCGGCGAAGTGGTCGCGGTCTGGAACGTGGCCCACAACGTGGGTGGCGGCATGATAGGCCCGCTGTTCATTCTGGGGATGGGCTGGTTCAACGACTGGCGCAGTGCCTTCTATGTGCCGGCTGCCGCCGCCGCTGCCATCGCGGTGATCGCCTTCTTCGTGATGCGTGACACCCCGCAATCGGTCGGTCTGCCTCCCATCGAAGAGCACAAGAACGACTATCCGAAGGACTACAACGAAAGCCACGAGCAGGAGTTTTCCGCCAAGGAGATCTTCGTCAAGTACGTGCTGCACAACAAGCTGCTGTGGTACATCGCCATTGCCAACGCCTTCGTTTATCTCATTCGCTACGGTGTGCTGGACTGGGCGCCGACCTACCTGAAAGAGGCCAAGGACTTCAGCGTCGACAACTCCTCCTGGGCGTACTTCCTGTACGAGTGGGCGGGTATTCCGGGCACCCTGCTGTGCGGCTGGATCTCTGACAAGATGTTCCAGGGCCGCCGTGCGCCGGCCGGCATCCTGTTCATGGTGTTGGTGACCGTGGCCGTGCTGGTCTACTGGTTCAACCCGGCCGGCAACCCGACCGTCGACATGATGGCGCTGGTGGCTATCGGCTTCCTGATCTACGGCCCCGTCATGCTGATCGGCCTCTATGCCCTGGAGCTGGCGCCGAAGAAGGCCGCCGGTACTGCGGCAGGCTTCACCGGTCTGTTCGGTTATCTGGGTGGCGCGGTCGCGGCCAACGCCATGCTGGGCTACACCGTTGACCACTTCGGCTGGGATGGCGGCTTCATGGTGCTGACCGCTTCCTGCGTGCTCTCCATCATCCTGTTGGCGATGACCCTCAAGCACGAGAACCAGTCGATTGCCGCCAAAGCGGCTGCCCATAAGGCATAAAACGTGATCCTGCCCTTATCGATTGGAAAAGGGATCAGGTAAACTCCCCAAGGCCCCGCATCTGCCGGGGCCTTTTTTCGTCTCATCATCGGAGTTCAAGCGTGAAGCAAACCCAACGACATCTGGAGATCCTGGACGTCCTGACGCGGCAGGGCTTTGTCTCGACCGAGGATCTGGTGACCCACTTTGACGTCAGCCCCCAGACCATTCGCCGGGATCTCAACGATCTCGCCGAGCAGAACAAGATCCGGCGCCACCATGGCGGGGCCTCCCTGCATTCGAGTACCGTCAACACCGCCTACAGCGCCCGCAAGGTGATGCAGCTCAAGGAGAAAGAGCGTATCGCCCGTGAGGTGGCCGCCAATATTCCCGACGGCTCGTCGCTGTTCATCGACATCGGCACCACCACCGAAGCCATCGCCCGCGCCCTGCTTGATCACCGGGAGCTGCGCATCGTCACCAACAACCTCAACGTGGCCAGCATCCTCACCGCCAAGGATGACTTCACCGTCATCATCGCCGGCGGCGAAATTCGCAACCGGGACGGCGGCATCGTGGGGGAGGCGACCCGCGACTTCATCGGCCAGTTTCGCATGGACTACGGCGTCATCGGCATCTCGGGCATCGACAGCGACGGCTCATTGCTCGACTTCGACTACCACGAGGTGAAGATTGCCCAGGCCATCATTGCCCACTCCCGTCAGGTGTTCCTGGCCGCCGACCACACCAAGTTCGGTCGCAACGCCATGGTCAACCTCGGCAACCTCAGCCAGATCCACGCCCTGTTCACCGATCAGGAGCCGCCGGAGAAGCTGATGCGGCTGATGTCCCAGCATCAGATCGAGTGCCACATCTGCTGAGTTGCCGTTAACCCGTTCCAGCACCAGGCCGCCATCGGGCGGCCGCTTCGTTTTCAGCCTTCCCGCGTTTATGCCCGCCCTCATCCCACCGCCAATGTCGTGCTGATGTCCCCAAAAGCGCGATCTCGCTCACAGCCTTGCCTCCGCTTCCTGCAGGCTGCGCCGCTTTATCACCGACCGGCAGCATTTTTAGCATTGCCAAAACAATCGCGATCACATTTTCTCCATAAAATGTTCGTTTATCATTTTTTCATGCTCTAATATGAGCGAAATCAAACATTGCGACGGTTTCGCAAGGTCAAAATAAGAAAGTAGGTGAACATGAGCGAACATTATGATCTGGTCGTCGTTGGCGGCGGCATCAACGGGGTAGGCATTGCGGCTGATGCAGCGGGGCGGGGTCTGAAGGTTGCCCTGTTCGAGGCGCGCGATCTCGCCTCTGCCACCTCTTCCAACTCCAGCAAACTGATCCACGGCGGCCTGCGCTACCTCGAACACTACGAATTCCGGCTGGTGAAAGAGGCGCTGGCGGAGCGGGAGGTGCTGCTCGGCATGGCCCCCCACATCGCCCGTCCCATGCGTTTCCGGCTGCCCCATCGCCCGCACCTGCGCCCGGCCTGGATGATCCGCGCCGGCCTGTTCCTCTATGACAACCTGGCCAAGCGCGACAAGCTCAAGGGCAGCTGCGGCGTGCGCTTCCTGCCGCAGGATGGCCTCACCGCCGGCATCAGCAAGGGGTTCGAGTATTCGGACGCCTGGGTCGACGACGCCCGGCTGGTGGTGCTCAACGCCATGATGGCGCGCGACAAGGGCGCCGATGTGCAGACCCGCACCCGCTGCGTCAAGGCGGTGCGCGGCTCCAAACACTGGACCCTGACCCTGGAGCGGGAAGGGGGCAAGCAGTTCAACGTCACTTGCCGCGGTCTGGTCAATGCGGCCGGCCCCTGGGTCAAGACCTTCTATGACGAGAGCCTGCACGAGAAATCTCCGCGCGGCATTCGCCTCATCAAGGGCAGCCACATGATAGTGCCGCGCATCCATGAGCGCGAAGAGGCCTACATCCTGCAAAACGAGGACAACCGCATCGTCTTCGTCATCCCTTATCAGCAGGACTACTCCCTGATCGGCACCACGGACGTGGAGCACAAGGGCAGCCCGCGCGAAGCCAAGATCAGCGACGCCGAGATCAACTACCTGTGCAAGGTGGTCAACGCCCACTTTACCCGTCAGATCGCCCCCAAAGACGTGATCTGGACCTACGCCGGGGTGCGCCCGCTGTGCGACGACGAGTCCGATTCGCCGCAGGCGGTGACCCGCGACTACACCCTCGAACTGTCCGGCGAATCCGACGGTGCGCCGCTGTTGTCAGTGTTTGGCGGCAAGCTCACCACCTATCGCAAGCTGGCCCAGGCTGCCTGCAACAAGCTCAAGCCCTGGTTCAGCCAGATGGGGGATGACTGGACCGCCAACAGCCGGCTGCCCGGTGGCGAGTTCGACTGCTCGGTTCGCGAGCTGGCGCGCGCCTTTGCGCTGGAATTTGACTGGCTCGATGATCGCAGTGCCCTGCGCATTGCCGAGGCCTATGGCGCCCATGCCCGTCTCTGGCTGCATCAGGATCGTGGTCAGCACTTTGGTGCCGGACTGTACGAATCTGAGGTACGCTACCTTATCGAGCGGGAGTGGGCCTGCAGCCTGGAAGACATTCTGTGGCGCCGCAGCAAGCTGGGGCTGCGTCTGTCCGAAGCCGAGCAGCAGCAACTGGCTGCCTGGCTCAGCGAACACCACCACGCCCTGCCCGAAGCCTGCTGATCACCCCCGGTGGGCGGCCCTGGCCGCCCGCCGTAAAAATGCAAAAACCTCTGTTATAACAATAACCTACATCCCATAAACAATAACAAAGAGCACCGCGCATGAAAAAACACACTCTCTCCCTGCTTGCCCTTGGTCTGGGGGCCGCCCTGGCATTGCCCGCACTGGCGGCCGATGAAGGCAAGATAGTGATCGCTCACCGGGGGGCCTCCGGCTACCTGCCCGAGCACACCCTGGAGTCCAAGGCATTGGCCTATGGCATGGGGGCCGACTATCTGGAGCAGGATCTGGTGATGACCAAGGATGACCAGCTGGTGGTGATGCACGATCACTTCCTCGATGGCATCACCGATGTGGCCGAACGCTTCCCCGGCCGGGCCCGCCCGGATGGTCGCTACTATGTGGTGGATTTCACCCTGGACGAGGTGCGCTCCCTGCGCATGACCGAGCCGTTCCAGCTGGTGGACGGCAAGCAGGTGCCGGTCTATCCGGCCCGCTTCCCGCTGTGGAAGTCGAGCTTCAAGATCCATACCTTCCAGGAAGAGATCGAGATGATCCAGGGGCTCAACAAGAGCACCGGCAAGAACATCGGTATCTACCCGGAGATAAAGGCCCCCTGGCTGTTCCGCCACGAGGGCAAGGACATCTCCAAGGCGGTACTCAAGGTGCTGAAGGAGTACGGCTACACCAGCAAGAACGACAAGGTCTATCTGCAGTGTTTCGATACCAACGAGCTCAAGCGCATCAACAGTGAACTGATGCCTGCCATGGGCATGGACTTGAAGTTGGTGCAGCTGATGGCCGAGACCGACTGGAATGAGACCATGGTCTATGACGCCAAGGGCAAGGCGACCCCCTACAGCTATGACTGGATGTTCAAGCCGGGCGCCATGAAGGAGATTGCCGGCTATGCCGAGGGGATCGGCCCCTGGAAGCCGATGATAGTGCCGGAGCCGGGGACCCCGGGCAAACCGACCTTCACCGGCATGGTGAAAGAGGCCCACGCGGCTGGCCTCAAAGTGCATCCTTATACCTTCCGTCAGGATGAGGGCCAGATCCCGGCCTATGCGAAAGACTTCACCGATCTGCTCAACATCTTCCTCTATCAGGCCGATGTGGACGGGGTATTCAGCGACTTCCCCGACAAGGCGGTCGAGGTGATCAAGGCTCACGGCAAATAATAAAAGAAGAGCAACACGGGAATGCAAGCGGGGCCAGGTGCCCCGCTTTTTTATGTCGGTGGGCAAGGAAAGACAAAAGAGGTGTAATTATATGTTTACGATTTTGGTGTGTAGAGTATGTGTGGATCGCTACTTTCTGGCCGAAAGGCTCTCTTTTGTGGTCATTTATCCATCTATTAGCGAATAGGTCCACTGGTTTCACTTGATTGTTTGTTTTTAATTGGTAAGGTGAGGGCGGTTGCGTAACAAGGCGCTGACTTGTGTAAACAAAAATGAACGGTCGGCGCAATTGGCTTGAAACAGTAGAGAGAATGAGAACATGCAAAGAGATCCCCTGAACAACATCCATATCCAGTCCGAACAAGTGATGATCACGCCTGCCCAGCTCAAGGAGAAACTGCCCATCTCCGATCGCGCGCTGGCATTCGTGCAAGGGGCCCGCAATACCATCGCCGACATCATCCACCGTCGCGATCACCGCTTGCTGGTGATCTGTGGTCCCTGCTCCATCCACGACATGGACGCCGCCAAAGAGTACGCAACCAGACTCAAAGCGCTGCATGACGCCTATCAGGACTCTCTCTACATTGTCATGCGGGTCTACTTTGAGAAGCCGCGCACCACGGTCGGCTGGAAGGGCTTTATCAACGATCCGAACCTGGATGGCACCTTCGACGTGGAACTGGGGCTGCACCGTGCCCGCGAGCTGCTCTGCTGGCTGGCCGAGCTGGAGTTGCCGCTGGCCACCGAGGCGCTCGACCCCATCAGCCCGCAGTACCTGGCAGAGCTCTTCTCCTGGTCGGCCATCGGTGCCCGCACCACCGAATCCCAGACCCACAGGGAGATGGCCTCCGGCCTCTCCATGCCGGTCGGCTTCAAGAACGGCACCGACGGCAACCTGGGCACCGCCATCAATGCGCTGCAGGCGGCCTCCAGCCCCCACGCCTTCATGGGGATCAACCAGCAGGGCCAGGTCGCGTTGCTGCAGACCCAGGGCAACCCGGATGGTCATGTGATCCTGCGCGGCGGCAAGCATCCGAACTACGACTCGGTCAATGTGTCGCTGGCGGAAGAGGCGTTGGAGAAGGCGGGCCTGCTGCCCGGTCTGGTGGTGGATTGCAGCCATGGCAACTCCAGCAAGGATCACCGCCTGCAGCCCAAGGTGGCGGACAACGTGATCCACCAGATCCAGGAAGGCAACCGCTCCATCATCGGGGTGATGCTCGAATCCAACCTGTTCGAAGGCAACCAGTCCAGCGAGCAGCCCAAGTGCGAGATGCGCTACGGCGTCTCCATCACCGATGCCTGCATCGACTGGGAGACCACGGATGCGCTGCTGGCCCGCTGCCACAGCCAGCTGGCGGCACCACTTTTGGCCAGAACCAAGGCATAAGCCGTGGTATCTTGTCAGCACTGATTGAACAATCGAGGTGTCACCGGCCGAGGCGGTGGCACCTCGTTGCCTCTTGAATCACAGGGCGTCGCTGCGGGCGGCGCCGCAGGGACCGGATATGGCTGAAGAGTTGAATGCCCTCAGGGACAAAATCGATGCGGTGGACAAGCAGCTGATTGATCTGCTGGCTGCCCGTCTCGCCCTGGTAGGGGAAGTGGGGGAAGTGAAGAGCCGGCACGGCCTGCCCATCTATGCACCGGATCGGGAGGCGAGCATGCTGGCTCGCCGCCGCGCCGAGGCCGAGGCACTGGGGGTGCCGGGAGATCTCATCGAAGACGTGCTGCGCCGGGTGATGCGCGAATCCTATATTCTGGAGTCCGCCAGCGACAAGGAGCACCACTTCAAGTGTATGAAGCCTGAGCTCGGCAAGGTGGTGATCATCGGTGGCGAGGGGCAGCTTGGCCGCCTGTTTGGCAACCTGTTCAGCCTCTCGGGCTACCGGGTCGAGACCCTGGGTCAGGCCGACTGGCCGCGGGCCGACGAGATCCTGCACGGGGCCGGGCTGGTGATGGTGGCGGTGCCCATCGATGTCACCTGCGAGGTGATCGATCGGCTCGGCAACCTGCCGGCGGACTGCCTGCTGGTGGACGTGACCAGCGTCAAGAGTGAACCGCTTGCCCATATGCTGGCGGTACACCAGGGGCCGGTGCTGGGGCTGCACCCCATGTTTGGGCCGGATGTGGCGAGCCTCGCCAAGCAGGTGATCGTCTGCTGTCAGGGGCGCGAGCCCGCCGCCAGCCAGTGGCTGCTGGAGCAGATGACCATCTGGGGGGCGCGTTTGCAGCAGGTGGAGGCCAAGGCCCACGACGAGGCGATGACCTTTATCCAGGCGCTGCGCCACTTTGCCACCTTTGCCTACGGCTGGCATCTCTCTCGCGAGCAGGCCAACATCGATCGCCTGCTGGCGTTGAGCTCCCCCATCTACCGGCTGGAGCTGGCCATGGTGGGACGGCTGTTCGCCCAGGATCCCCACCTCTACGCCGACATCATACTGTCGTCGCCGCAGAATCTGGCGATGATCCGCCGCTACTACCAGAACTTCGGCGAGGCGCTGGGCCTGCTGGAGCGGGGGGACCGGGAGGGTTTCATCGAGGCCTTCAGCCAGGTCTCCGGCTTCTTCGGCGAGCGGGCGGACGAATTCCTGCGCGAAAGCCGCACCCTGCTGGCGCAGGCCAACGATCGTCGTCATCACGGCTGAGAATAACTAAAAGCAAAAGGGGCCTGTCGGCCCCTTTTGCTTTTGCACTCCCGCTTGTGCGCTGCGGCGCTTTTATTCTGGCTGCGGCAAGCGCAGATCAGCGCCATCCCAGCCCAGCGGCAGGGTCAGCAACTGATCGATCAGCTCCCGCCGATCGGATTTTTCCAGATAGGCGAGGTAGAGCGGACGGCTCAAGGCTTGGGCACCTTCCACCAGGTGCAGGCGCCCCTGCTCGAGGAAGGGGCTCACCATGCGCCTTGGCAGATAGGCGGCGCCGCCGTTGGCCAGCACGAACTGCAGCGCCATGTTGGCGGAGCTTGAGTGCAGCACCGGGGTCTTTTGCAGGCTCTGCAACCGGCTGGGCTGGGGCTCAAAACTGGTGCCCCAATCCAGATGAATGTGCGGCATCTGCATCAGGCTGTCGGCGTTGGCGGCGGGATCCCGGCTCACCAGCTCGAACACCAGCTCGCCGATGGGGTGCAGGGCAATCTCGTCGATCTTGGTCGGCTCTGAGAGCAGGGCGAGATCGAGGGAGCGCTCCAGCAACTGGCGGCACAGGTGCTCGCGGGAGGCGGTTTCGAGCCGCACCGCAAGGCCGGGGGCCAGGGCATAGACATGGTTGAGCCAGTCGTTGAAGTCGAGCTCCCAGAACACCGCAGGAGCACCGATGGCGAGCTGCTGGCTGAAACCGGGGGAGAGGGCCACATCCTGCTTGGCGCGGCCCAGGGTATGCAAGATGGCGTCTGCGTAGGGCAGCAGACGCTCACCGGAGGCGGTCAGGCGGATGTTGTTGCGATGGCGGGCAAACAGACTGACCCCGAGTTGCTGTTCGAGCTGGCGGATCCGAAAGCTCACTGCCGACTGGGTCAGGTAGAGATTTTCAGCTGCCCGGCCGAAGTGCCGGGTCTTGCTGACCTCGATAAACGTCCGAAGCAGTTCGGTATCCATTAATCGATGGACTCGTCGCTGCCACCACCGCTGCCACCTTCAAAGCCGCCACCGCCGGTCTCCTCGTTGGCACCGCCGGCGACGGTGCACAGCCGGTGCACGCGCTTGGGACCGATCACCTTCAGATACTTGAACCACACCTTGGCGTGGGGGTTGCTGCCGGCGGCGCCGGATTTGACCTGTTCGATAAAGGCGCTTTCTACGTCATCGCGCGGGGTCAGGTTGCCCTGATAGAGCGCGAGCATGGCGGTGCCGTATTTTTCCAGACTGTCCGCTTCGGCCACAGTGAATTCGCCACTGCGACGCAGGCCACGGGGAAAATGTTTGAAGTCGTTGAAACGCTTGTCTGATTCGAAGCTCATAGTGCTCTTTTTCTGGTTAGTTTGACCTTTGCGGGCAAGTATCATCAGGCCGTCGCAGAGTGCAAAATCAATTTTTTCACTATATGGATAAATATCTTTAATCGAAAGCGGTTTAGCCATGATCCAGTGGGTCTGAGCCGGGGGGAAGGGCAAAAAAGTGAGAAAAAAAGCGGAGTTATGTCAGGTTCTGTAAAGGTTGGAGCCTCTGGTCAGACGACATTTGGCTAAAAATAAAGCGCCATTCGGCGCTCTATTTTGTTGTATTCATGAACCAAAGCGGGAGGTTTGGTCTCGATGGAGACTCACTCTATCATGGCTGGCTGAGCCAGGGTGTCGGCACGCCACAGACGGTAGCGCACTTCATACTCCTGCGGTACGTAGAGCACGAACGGCAGCTTGGAGTTGTAGTTCACGAAGAAGCCCTGACCGTAGATCTGGACGAAGGTCTCTTTCTTCTGGCCATCCGGGCAGGCCATCAGGGTGCTGATGGGATCGGACACCTTGCCGAGCATCAGGTAGTTGTAGCCCCAGCCTTTGACGCTGTGCTGTTCCAGGTTGCCGGCAAAACGCGGCACATTGCAATCGACCATCATTTTCTTGCCGACCTGCAGCTCGACCATCATGTCGGCTTCGTTCTCGACTTCCGGCAGGCGGATCACCACACGTTCCTGGTTCACTTCGGCGGCCGGGAACATGCTGATATCAAATTTTTTCGGTTCGGCGGCGAAGGCATGGCCGCCCAGCAACAAGGCGCCCAGCAGGCTAAAACGCAATACGGTTTTCATCTGTACCTCATGGGGTTGGTTCAACGCCGCTAGACTAACCGCTCTGCCCGTTTCATGCCAGCGATCTGCTACGTAAAAACTGCGTAAAATGACGCAGATCCGGCACACAATGACGTGTTCTGGCTATTTTCTGACAGGACGGAAGAGAGGCTAAGCGACAGGCCGGGTACCAAATGCGGGTGGCCAGCCGGGATCCTGTGCTCATCGGGATCCCCTGGCCACCCGGCTTCATCAGCGCACCAGCAACACCTGCTTGGCCCAGGCGCCGGGCGCTCGCATGCCGACGGCGCCGCTAGTGATATCCAGATAGGCGACCCCCTTGCTGGCCGGTACCGGGGTGGAGGACCAGAGGTAGACGTAGCCGTCGTTCACCTCTTTTCCTTCGCCGGCCATGGCGCGGGGGAAGATGGTTTCGTTGAGCGCCGGCTTGTAGCAGGCGGACTCCAGCACGCTGGCCAGCTCCTTGATGGTGGGCAGCCGCCAGCCGCCGTGGCCGCCGAAGTTGTAGAGGGCATGGCTCGGCTCGGTGCGGATCCGCTCGGCGGTCAGCAGGGCCTGCTGCCAGTAAAGCCGGGTCGGCTCGCCTTGGCAGCTCTGGTTGCGCCAGGTCTGGCCGAGCTGGCAGCGCATCCAGGTCAGGCCGGTGGAGCGATCCGTGACGGTGCCGTTGCCGTGGTCGATGAAGCGGGCGGTGGGGCTGGTTCTGGGCATGTTGTCATCACAGATGGCGGTGGCCAGGGCGAGGGGGCTGCCAAGGGTCAGCAGCAGGGTCAACATCAAGCGGTTCATCGGGTTACCTCCGCCACCAGCCGCAGTTGCAGACCGTTGGCATCATCGCTGTTTTGAACTGTGGTGGCGTAGTCGGTGCCGGCGTCATCGCCAAGGAAGATGTGGGCGATGGCGCTGATGGGAGCGCTCTCCAGCCGGCGCGAAGGGGTCAGGGTCTGGCTCCAGTAGTAGCCGCTGAAATCCTTGCTGGTGGTGCCGACATCGGGGAAGTAGCGCACGTCCATGCTCACCGGCTGGCCGTCCTGGCGGGCGAGGGAGCCGTAGTGCTGCAGGCTCATCAGCTCGCGCGAGTGGGGCATGCGCCAGCTGGTGATGCCGCACAGCTGCTGGGCGTTGAGCCACTGGCGGTACTGCTCAGTAGTGCAGATGGCTTCGCCATCCGGGCAGGCGTAGTCACGTTCCTCCTGGGTGGGGTGATAGTCACCAAGCTCCCAGGCGAAGGTGCGGTGCAGGTCGCGCGGGCTGGCGGGATCATCGAGCTTCTTCTCCCAGACCAGGCCGGTATTGAGATCCTCCACGCACTCCCAGGCGGGGGCGTCATCGGCCAGCGGCTGCCCCTGGCCGTCGAGCTTGCGATAGCGCAGCGGCGCCTTGTTGAGGCTGGCCTCCTGCCCCGGGTGATCGGCGGGCTCCTGGGTGAGCAGGTAATCGACCCCGTCCGTGTAGGTGGTGACGCCACTGCCGGTGATCAGTGGATGGGAGTGCTGTTGCCGCAGCCGGGCGCGGACGCGCTCCTGCTGGCTGGCCAGCTCGTCGTGAAGAGCAAAGTGGCTGGCCAGCTCGGGCAGCAGGCTGCCGATGGCAGGCCACACCAGCATATGCAGGGTGGCGGTCGAGAAGCCCTCCTGCGCCTGTAGATCGGTCTCGACGATCGCCTGCAGCAACTGACCCAGCGCCAGGTTGAAGTCGCTCAGCCGGGAGAGGGCGGCCAGCTCCTGGCCCGGTTGCAGCGGCGCCAGCGCACTCAACAGCTGGTCGAGGGCCTGCCTCGGGGGCTGCCCCTCGGCGATGCGGTATTGCAGCAGGGTGCTGAGCGGGCTGGGGGTGAGGTGCTGGTCATCGAGCCGGGCGGCGGGGTGCAGCAGCACGGGGGCGGCCGGGTTGCTTGGCAAGAACAGCAAGGTACTGGTCAACAGCGCCGGGGCGCTGCCGTTCAACCGGTGAGTACCGGCCGCACCGCTGACACTGGGCTCCCCCGCATCACAAGATGCATTCTGGTTGAGGTTGACGCACAGGGTGCCGGCTTCGGGCAGGGTCACGGTCAGGCTGTAGTCGGGGACGGCCAGCGGCGCCTCGTCCGAGCCGCCACCGCCACAGGCGGTGAGCAGGGGGGCCAGCAGGCAGGCCAGGCGGGAGTAATGTGGTGTCATCTCTTGTCCTTGGGCAAGGGGGCCTTGGCCCCCTCTTCTTATATATGGATGGGGTGGATTCAGGTGCGCTGGCGCAGGCGGCGCCAGAGCGTCAGCGGCAGCAACCAGAGCAGGTTGGCTGCCCCGCCGCCGCTGCCGTCGTCCACCTGAAAGTGGATAATGCCGTCATCGGGGGGAGTGATCGGCTTGCTGCACTGGGCGCCGGTGCGCTGGCTGATGCTCCAACCGTTGATGCGGCCCCGATTGCCGGGCTTGCTGTCCACTATCTCCAGGGTCCAGCGGCCAGCCAGCGGCTCCCCTTCCAGCGCGCTGAAGGGCTGCAGGGGCAGCAACTCGGTGGGGAACACCCCCTTGAGGAGCGGCAATGGGCTGTAGCCCTTGTTCCAAATCTGGATGCGGGTGCCGGAGGGGGAGTTGAGCCAGATCTCCAGCTCATCGAGCGCCGGGTGTTGCAGATCCAGGTTCAGTTGCAGCCGGTCGCTCACCCTGTCCTCGCTGCTCTCTATCAGCAGGCTGGTTTCACTGAGACCACGCACCTCGTCGTTCATGGCATCGCTCAAGGTCAGCGGCTGGCCGCTGGCACGGCTGACGATGGGGGCACCGATGGGCAGGGTCAGCGACTGCTGCCACTGGCGCTCGGTCGGGCTGGTGCCGCTCATGGCGAGGCTCACCGGCAGCGCCACCTCGTCGCCACAGGCGAGCGGGCTCTGGGCCAGCAGGCGCAGGGTGGTGGTCATGCTGGCACCCGCTGCAAGGGTCGCCGGTTGCCAGCGGTAAGGATCGGCCTGCAATCCGGTTGGCAGGGTGAGGGCCAGCTCATTGAGGGTCACCGGCGCCTTGCCCTGGTTGGTGAGGGTCAGCTGCACCGACTGGCGCTGCCCCAGCTCGATGACGCTGCCATCACTGAGGCCGATATTGACCGGTGCCTGCAACAGGCCGTGCTGGCGAAACGCCTGCTCCAGCAGCCTGGCATAGGGGCGCGCCGGGTAGAGCCGGGCGGCGGTATCCACCGTGATGCGGGCCAGTTGCGGCATGCGGATGGCCGGGCCGAGACCGAAGTGGGACTCGATGATCAGGCGATCAAACTCGTCCCGCACCCCTTCGCCCTGCTCGGCGACCGCGGCCAGCAGCGCCTGGAACAGCGGGGTGCCCCACAGCTGATCGCCATTGCTGCCGTTGATGGTGCGGTGGGCCGGGTAGTTGTAATCCGGGTGGTAGCGGGCACGCAGATCGTCCAGCTGACGCGGGGTTCGGTCGGTGAAGCGGGCATCCCAGTTGAACACCATGGCGGGTTCGAACTGGCGGCCGGCTTCGCTACGCTGGCGGTGGCTGGCGGCCAGGTAGTCGCTGAAGCCCTCGCCGATGGCGCCCCAGTCCGCCTCGTCCCCCAGATCCGGCACTATATGATGCTGCACCGCGTGGCCGAACTCGTGCCAGATGACCATGGGATCCTCGGCATCGGGCACGCCGCTGCGACCCAGCTCCAGCCGGCGCTCGAACGGATCGTAGAGGGAGTTGTCCTGATAGCCGGCCTCGGTGTCGATGTCGAGCGCCCCCGGGATGAGATCGACAAAGCCGAGGCGCTTGAGGTGGCGCTGGGCCAGATCCAGGTGGTAGTAGGCGTTGATGTCGGCAAAGCCACGATCATCGCGGGTGAGGCGAAACGCCTGCGGGTTGTCGGCGCTGAAGGGGGCGGTGTCCGGCTCCATGGCATCCACCACCCTGGCGTGGGGGCCGCTCAGCAGATAGCGTCCGCCCGCCAGGGTGACCGGCAACGGCACCTTGTCCTGATAGGCGGCATCCGCCAGTTGCAGGGCTTCGTGCCAGACCAGGCTGGCGTCGCGCAGCTGGGTACGGGGATCCGGATCGAATACCCGAGCCTCCAGCTGGGTGTCGCCGGCGTCGGCGACGCGGCTGGCCTGAGTGGTGGCCGCATCCATCCAGCGACCGAGCTCGCGGCTGCCGTCACAGCTGGCGAAGAGCTGCACATAGCTGGCCTTGGCGTTGCCCGCCTGATGCTCGCGTACCCGTTGGCGCAGCGCCGGCACCAGGGTGTCACCGTCGCGCCAATACCAGGCCTCGACCGGACCAAGGGTGTCGATGTCGCTGCCACCATCGCGCAGCTGCTCCAGCAGGGGATCCAGAGTGCCGGCGGCGTCGCAGCCGGGTTCGCTGCTCTGCAGCGGCCGGCTGTTGTGATAGATGCGCCAGGGCTTGCCTGTTTGATCGACGCTGACGGCGGCCTGGATGGTGGCCACCGGCAGGCCGTTGACCAGCTGACGGAAGCTGTAGTGATGACCGAGCAGACTGGCCCGCTCGTAGTCGGGGGCCAGGCTCACACCAAGGCGCTGTTCGAGCCAGAGCTTCGGCGTGGTGGTCAGCGGTTGTTCATCGACAAACTGCAGCTCGGCCGCCAGCAGCGGCTGGGAGAGCAGGGTTGCCGCAAGCCAGAGGGCCAGGGAAGAGGGTTTCATGGTTTACTCCAACACAAAAATGAAAAGGGATCACCGGCGGGCGCCCGCCAGGGTGAGCAGGAAGGCGTACTCGCGGGCCGCCTGCTGGCGCGCGTTGCCCGGGCTGGTGCGGTGGCCGCCGTCGAGGGCCGTGCTGAGCAGATAGGGGCCCGCTCCCGTGCTGTGTTCCCGCAGGCGGGCCACCCACTTGAGCGGCTCCCAGTAGGGCACCTGACTGTCGTGCAGCCCGGCCGTCACATAGACGGGGGGATAGGGGGCCGCGTGCAGGTTGTCGTAAGGGCTCAGACGGCGCATGGCGGCGTAATCGGCGGCAATGGCCGGGTTGCCCCATTCGGCGTACTCCTGACGGGTGAGCGGCAGTTCGGGATCGCTCATGGTGCCGATGAGATCGACGAAGGGCACCTGCAACACGGCCCCGGCGAAGCGGGTCGGCGCCTGGTTGAGGGCCGCCGCCACCAGCAGGCCACCGGCGCTGCCGCCCATGGCAAACAGCCGGGCGGGGTCGATGGCGGGATCCCGGGCCAGCGCATCGGCCACGGTCAGGAAGTCGTCCACGCTGCGCTGCTTGTGGCGACCGCGCCCCGCCAGATACCACGCATCCCCCAGCATGCCGCCGCCGCGCACGTGGGCGATGGCGTAGACGAAACCGCGATCCAGCAGGCTCAGCACCTGCGGCTGGTAGTAGGGGCGCATGGGGGTACCGTAGGCACCATAGCCGTAGAGCAGCAGGGCCTTGGGGGTGTGGATGTCCTTGCGCCACACCAGGGAGATCGGCACCTTGACGCCATCCTTGCCCACTACCCAGCGGCGCTCGCTCTGGTAGGGGGAAGGGAGGGCGGCCCGGGTGTCCGGCAGCCAGCGGCCGCTGGCGAGATCGAGCAGGCGCTGGTGCGGCGGCTCGGCCATGCCCTGGCGGCGGATCAGGATCTGCCCGCTGGCGGGGTCGTGGGTGCCCTGGATCCAGGCCGTGCCGGCCCCCTCGGTCAGCAGCAGGCGATGGCTGAGCCGGCCGCGGCCATCCAGCACATCGAGCCAGTCATCCCCGTGATGGCGATACTGCAGCACCGTGTAGCCGGCAAACAGGCGCCACTTCTCGAGGCTCCTCTCTTCGCCAGACCAGAGCGGCTGCCACTCTCCCTTGGCCACCTGGCTCAGGTCGGCCACCTGATAGAGGCCGAGGGCACCGTCCCGGTTGCTCTTGAGCAGTACCCGCTCCCCCTGGGTATCCAGATAGTACTCAAGGCCAGCCTGACGAGCCTTGAGCAGAGCCGGTGTGCCCTCGTCCAGCAGGTACTGCTCGGCGCTGTCGTGGTTGTTGCTCTGCAGCAGCAGGTGGCGCCGATCCGTGGTGCGATAGAGGCTCAGCAGCCAGGCGGGGTCCGCCTCCTGATGGATTTGTTGCTCCTTGCCACCCTGCCAGGCCCACAGCTGCCAGGGGCGCAGGGTGCGGGGTTCGTTGGCGATGGTGTAGAGGGTCTTGCCGTCCAGGCTCCAGAGCAGATCGCTGGCCCGGTGGGTCAGGGTGGCCAGGGGCTTGCCGTCGGCCAGGTCGAGCAGGGTGATGCGGTAATCCCGATCGCCCTGCAGATCTTCGGCCAGGGCCAGCCAGCGCCCGTTCGGGTGCAGGGCCCAGCTGGCGAGCTCGTAGTAGCCGCTGGCCGGCTGGCGGGCTGCCAGCCGTTGGCGGGGCTCAGCCTGCTCGCCGTCTCGCTGCCACAGGCTGCCGTCGGCTTCCATCCGCCACTGGCTGCCTGCCTCGCGCAGCCACTCTTGCGGCATGGGTTCACCGCGTGCCTGCGCCTGCCACTCGGCCTGCAGGGCCTGCTCCAGCGGCCGCTGCGCGGCGAGCTGCTGCTCGGTCCAGCGGTTCTGCTCGCCCAGCAGGGCCAGCGGGGCGGGATCCTGGCGGCTGTCGTCGCGCCAGCCGCCATAGGGATCGAGCCGGGCCCGCTCTCCCGGCATCGGTAGCGGGCGGTGAGGAATAAGCGGGGCCACGAGCGGCGCCGAGGTGGCGACGGACTGGCTCTGGGTATCGGCAGTCGCAAGAGCGGCAGGCTGGGCCGGCACCGGATTGGCCAGCAGGCTGGCCAGCATCAGGAGTGCATGCATCAGAGCCCCACGAAGGTGTAGCGCAGGCTGGCGCTCAGGGAGCGGCCCGTCTGGGTGTAGAGGCCCGCATCCGTGCCCGCTTCCAGCCCGGCCACATCCTGATAGCGGGTGTAACGGGTGTCGAGCAGGTTGTCGAGCTTGAGGTTGGCCTTGAGGGCATCGGTGATCTGCCAGTCGGCGGTCAGGGCGAAGCTGAGCCAGCCGGCGGTTTTCAGACACTCGCCCTGCTGCTGGGTCAGGCTGTTGCCGCAGCTGGGTACCCGGCTCATGGCGGCGGCGTAGTCGGCCTGCAGCCCCAGGCTCCAGTCGTTGGCCTGATAGCTGAGGCGGGTGTTGCCCTCGAGCGGCGTGAGGTTGCGCGGCGATTCGCCCTGGCTGGTCTTGCCGTCGACCCAGCCCAGCTTGGTGGCCAGCTGCCACTGCTGGGTCAGCCAGTAGCTGGTGGCGATCTCGGCGCCCCAGGTTTCAGACTTGGCGACGTTGCGGTATTGACGGAGCATGACCCCGTCACTCAGGCGAAAGCCCACCTGGCGCCAGTCGACGAAGTTGTAGTAGCGGTTGTAAAAGAGCGCCGGCTTGATGCTCCACTCATCCCCTTCGCCGCTCACCCCCCACTCGAAGCTGTGGCTGGTCTCCTCCTTGAGGTTAGGGTTGGCGATGATCTCGAACGGCGGCAGGGCAAAGTAGTGGGGAATGTTGCCGTACACCTTGTCGTAGGAGGGGGCGCTGAAGCCGTTGGCGTAGCTCAGCCAGCTGCGCCACTGCTCGTTGAAGCGGTAGCTGGTGGCCAGGCTTGGCGAGATATGCCAGCTGTGGTTGCTCTCGCCCCGGCCATCCTGCGGGCTCAGCCACTGCTGATCCATGCGCAGGGTCGGAGTGAACTGCCACTGGCCCAGGGTCGCCACGTCTCCCAGCCAGATGCCGGCCCGATCGGTGCGGGCGCTGCTGAAGGGGGCGGACTGGGTGGGCTGGGGAATGCCGGCTTCCAGCATCAGCTTCTCCACCGGTCGCTCGTGCCGGGTGCGCGCCAGCTCGATGCCGTAGCTCAGCTTGTGCTCGATGGGGCCGGTGACCAGATCGCGGCGGATATCCAGCTCGCTGCCGATCAGCTGTTCGGTGAAGGTGGCCAGCTCCCGCTCGCTGCGATAGCGGGGGTAGCCGCTCAGCTCGTCATTTTGCAGCAGGCTGCGCTTGTTGGCGGTGTTCTTGGCGTAGTTGCCGTGCAGGTTCCAGGTAAAGCGGTCGGCCAGCGGGTGGCCGAGATCCTGCGCCTCCCAGCTCAGCTTGCCGCCTTGGGAGCGCTGGGTGCCGTTCTCGTGATACTGGCGCACCTGCCACTTGCCGTCGGGCTGGGGAATTTCGCGCGGCCCCTGATCCCGCTTGGCATTGTCTTCGAAGTAGTCGAGCTCGAGGCGCAGCAGATGCTGTTCATTGAGGGTCAGGCTGGAGCTGGTGGAAGCGCTCAGGCCATCGAGATCCGCCGGGATGCGGTTCTGGTCGTAGTTGGCGGTCTCGTGCCCCTGCCAGCCGGAGAGACGCAGCAGGTGGGCGCTCTCGCCCCAGCGGGCGGCGCCGGTGGCGCTCAGTTTCTGCTTGTCGCTGCTGCCATCGTGCAGCACCTTGCTGCTGAGGTAGGCATCCTGCCCCTGCAGGTAATCTTCCGGCTGCTTGGTAGTGATGACCACGGTGCCGCCGATGGCGTCCGAGCCGTGCAGGGCGGAGCCGGCCCCCTTTGCCACCTCGATCTGCTTGACGTCATCGAGATCGAAGCTGAAACGGCCCACCTTGTCGTTGAGGTCGTCGGCGCCGAAGCCGTCGCTGACCCGGACCCCGTCCTTGATGATCAACACCCGGTTGCCACCGATGCCGCGGATGCTGATGTTTTGCGGCCGGCCCGCCGAGCCGGTCACCGAGACGCCGGGTTCGTTCTTGAACACGTCGGTGAGCTCGGTGGCGATCTGGCGCTCCAGATCCTCTTCGGTGATGACGGTGATGGAGCCCGAGATGTCGGACAGTTTCTGTTCGACCCGCTGACCCTTGACGACTATGGTCTCTCGCGCCTTGGGCGGGGTGGTGCCGGAGGTGTCTATGCCGGCGGGATCGCCGGCGGCCAGCGCTGTACCGGACAGCAGCATGGGCCAGTAGTGAAGCAGTGTTTTCATGTTGAGAATAATTATTATTTAAGCCTGAAGGCCGCGGATTATTGCAGAGAGGTCCAGTCAGATCAACGATTGATAATCATTATCATTTTGTTTTTATGATCCTGATCAGACTGCATTTTTTGATGAAGGCATCAGTAGCAACGCGGGCCAACGTTTGCGCCTGCATGGTGCTGGGCGGGCAGACAGGGGATGAAACGGGGGAGGGTGGCAAGGTGTTGGCTGAGGGCTTGGCAGCTGATGCCAAGGTGATATCGGCAATAAAAAAACCCGCTGCAGGAGCGGGTTTTCAAGGGGCAGGAGGCGGCTATCAGGGGGCGCGATAGAAGCGGTTCAGCTCGTTCATCACCTGGATCATGACACCCATGTCGGGGGTGCCGTGCTTGATGGGGCGGTAGCTGTTTCGCTCCAGCAGCTCGAAGTCACCCTGCTTGTTGAAGTGGGTGATGGTGTTGCCCTGATAGATGGCAAAGTCGCGCTGATCCCCCGCCAGCAGCCAGTTGCGCGGGCTGGTGTCGAACAGGTTGCGGCCGATGCTGTAGTCCCGCGGCGCATTGCGCACTCCCAGCATGCTTTGCATCAGGGTCGGCACCAGATCCAGGTGGCTGCTCACCGGGCTCGTCGGCAGGGTATCGTTGCCCGGCCAGGCCAGCACGAACGGTACCTGCACCTGATAGGGCGAGTAGTTGGTGCCATAGCCCCAGCTGTTGTTCTGGGTCTCGTTGAACTCCTGACCATGGTTGGCGGTGACCACGACGATGGTCTGCTCGCCGAGCCCCTGCTGTTGCAGCTGGGCCAGCATCTGTTCCAGCAACTGGTCGGTATAGAAGACCGCATTCTTGTAGCGGTTCTCCAGCTTCACCAGATTCTCGGCCTGATAGGCGGTGGCCGGGTTGAACTTGGTGAGCTCCGGCTGGAAGGGCCCCTTCACGTTGGCCGGCAGCTGGTAGTCACCCGGGCTCGACAGATAGACCAGCGAGAACCAGGGCCGGTCTGGCGAGCGCTTGGCGAGCCACTGCTGCCAGTCGCCGATGAGCTGGGTGTCATCGGTCTGCTCGGAGACGAACACCTGCTTGCGCAGGCCGGAGAGGATGCTCTGACGGTACTTCTGGGCATCCTCCAGCGCGCCGAACAGGCCGAACTGGTAGTCCTGGCGCAGCATCTCGTCGAACAGCACCGGTGGCGTCTTGTCGTTGCGAATGTCGTCGTAGTAGTGGCCCGGCAGGCCGTAGAACAGGCTGAACATCCCCATCACATCGTCGTTGCCGCCGCTCATGTGGTTGGCAAAGTTGAGGTGCTGATCCGCATAGCGCTGCAGATTGGGCATGTTGATGTTGTTGAGCATGTCGGCCCGCAGGGAGTCGACCACCACGATCAGCAGGTTCTTGTGGGTCAGCGGAGCGTTGACGCTGAGCGGGCGCAGCGGGTAGCGCAAGCGGCTCGCATTGTCACCATCCTGTGATTCGGCCTTCTTCTCGTACTGATCCAGATCCAGCCAGCCGTGCTTGGCGAGGAAGCTCTTGGCGGTCATCGGGTAGGAGAGCGGGAAGTTGGCGCGCTGCATGGTGATGGGCTGATACAGGGTGGCATCGGCCCAGCTGTTGACCACGTGGGTCAGAATGAAGCAGACCAGCAGGGCCAGCCCCACCTGATTGCCGTACTGACGGCGCTTGCGCTTGTTGATCTTGCGCCAGACATAGGCCGACAGCAGCAGCTGCACCAGGAAGATGGTGGGCACGGCAACGAAGATGATGCTCCAGATCGAGCCCTCCTCGGTCTGGGCCTGATCCAGCAGCAACTGCCACACCTGGCCGTTGAGGTGGAACTTGAACAGCTGGAACACCTGGGTGTCGATGAGCAGCAGCACCAGCGCCAGGGTGGCGATGATGGCCGAGATGAAGCGCAGCGGCTTCTCTTTGGGCAGCACGAAACTCAGGGGGAAGATCGTCAACAGATAGGTGACAAAGCTCAGAAACGAGAAGTGACCGATCCAGCTGATGATGAGATAGGTCACGCCGAGCGTGGTCGACGGCCAGCTGATCGCCCCCAGGTAGCGGGTGGCAATCAGCATGGCCAGAATGATGTTGAAGAAGGAGAACCAATGCCCCCAGGTGATCAGGCGAGAAACATTATCACGATAGGGGTTGCCGGTTTCGACCATAGTGATCCATCTGCTTGAAAAACATCAAAGAATGCGAAGAGACTCAGTGAGCATCGTGGCGATGATCCACCGAGGCGGTGAGCGCCTGGATGTATTTTTCGGTGATCGCCTGACGCTGGGCCGGGGCCATGCCATTGATGATATTGGTGGTCAGGTTGCCGAGCACCATCAGACTCAGATCCACCGGCGCCTTGTGCTTCTCCAGGGCGGTGATCAGGTCGTTCATCAGGGCGTCAAACTGCTCGTTATTGTACTTTGATACGATGGGCATAATCTTGGGTTCATCTCGGTTCAAAGCGCCTTATAATACTTCACCCTTTCGGCTAACACTATGGCTTTGTGACATGAGTCTCGATATCGACAAGATCATTCTTCACTCCTTGCGCCAGGGCGGCGATGGTCAACCTCACGCCGACACCCGCAGCCAGCTTCTGCCTGCCGATGAGGCGGTACAGGGGCTGATGGCGGAGCTGCATCGCATTTACAACGGCAAGGGGGGCAAGGGCTTCGGCTTCTTTGCCGACCCCGAGGCCGCCGTCGCCGAGCTGGCGGAGGGGGAGAGCGCCCCCAAACAACCTTCTCTGCTCTTTCGCATCGCCCTCGAACGGCTGCTCGGCGAACAGACCGACTTCGTCCCCTTTTCGGTCGAGATGACCCAGTTGCTGGTCAAGCAGCTGGTGGAGCACGCCCTCGACGAGCAGGGGGTGCTGCTGTTTGCCAAATACAACTACGTGGGGGTGGATTATCTGATGATCGCCCTGCTGGAGGGCAAGGAGAGCGTCACCGTCAGCGAGGCACTGGAGCTGCGTCACATCCAGTATCTGGATATCGGCAAATTGAACCTGGTGGCCCGCATCGATCTGACCGAATGGAAAACCCAGCCGGATTCACGCCGTTATATCACTTTCAGCAAGGGCCGGGTCGGTCGCAAGCTGGGTGACTTTTTCATGGATTTACTGGGTGCCCGCGAGGGGATGGATGCCAAGATCCAGAATAAGGGGCTGCTGCAGGCGGTGGACGATTATTGCGACAGCCGCCAGCTCGAGCCGGCCGAGCGCAACGACTACAAGAAACAGGTCTTCAAATATTGCACCGAGCAGGCCAGCGCCGGTGAAGAGATCGAGATCAAGGAGCTGTCGGCGGAATTGCCGGGCGATGGCGATCTCGATTTTTACAGCTTCATCGGTCAGGAGTATGAACTGGAAGATCGCTTCCCGGCCGACCGTTCGACCCTGCGCGGCTTGACCAAGTTCGTCGGCTCCGGTGGCGGGCTGACTTTGAGCTTCGAGCAGAAGCTGCTCAACAGCCGGGTGTTCTACGATCCCCAGACCGATACCCTGACCATCAAGGGGGTCCCGCCCAACCTCAAGGATCAGCTGCTGCGCCAGTCGTAATGTGATCTGCTTTCCAGTTTTGGCAAAAAGACACCGCACTTCGCTGCGGTGTCTTTTTATTTAACGGGGTAGGCAGCAGCGAAACCAACTCGGTGCTTTGTTAACAAATTAAACAGAATAATCCCCGTGAAAGGGTTTTCAGTGAGGTGAAAACCCTTTCATTCATGTTTTTTTATTTCTCTTTGGTAATTTAATTTCTTAATTTGGCGATAAATATGCCAATAAATGGCGATAACCCCCTGAAATAAGAAAATGTTTTCAGAACTTTCTGGAAGAAAATACGTAATTGCGTTTCAAAAATGCGAGTTGCGTCATGTGAGGCGGTAACGGCTTGGGATAATATTCATCTCGCACACAATGCTCTTACAGCGCGGAACTAATACAAGGAAAGGCTCATGAAAAAGAAATTGCTGTCATCCCTGATCGGTCTGGCTACTCTGGGCGTGGCTTGCTCTGCCACTGCCGCCATTGACGAAGGTCAACTGACCATCTGGATTAACGGTGACAAGGGATACAATGGTCTGGCCGAAGTAGGTAAGAAGTTTGAAGCCGAAACCGGCATCAAGGTGACGGTTGCGCACCCTGATCAGGTGGAAGTGAAATTCCAGCAAGCCGCTGCCACCGGCAACGGTCCGGACATCTTCTTCTGGGCTCACGACCGTTACGGTGAGTGGGTCAAGGCCGGTCTGCTGGTCCCCGTGACCCCGAATGCAGCCACCAAAGCCAAGTTTGAACAGTTCGCCTGGGATGCCATGACCGTCGATGGCAAGACCTACGGCTACCCGGTTGCCGTGGAAGCGGTCAGCCTGATTTACAACAAGGATCTGCTGCCGGAGCCGCCGAAGACCTTCGAAGAGATCGCCAAGATTGACGAGACTCTGAAGAAGAACGGCAAGCGCGCCATCATGTGGGCCTATGACACCCCCTATTTCAGCTACCCGCTGGTGGCTGCCAACGGTGGTTATGCCTTCAAGAAAACCGCTACCGGTTATGACGTGAAAGACACCGGCGTGGCCAACGCGGGTGCCAAGGCCGGTGTCGGCTACATCTCCGAGATGATCAAGTCCGGTCACCTGGAAAAAGGCATCGACTACGGTGTGATGGACGCCAAGTTCAACAAGGGCGAAGTGGCCATGATGATCAACGGTCCCTGGGCCTGGAGCAACCTGGACAAGAGCGGCATCAAGTACGGCGTAGCGCCGCTGCCGACCCTGAAGGGTAAACCGGCCAAGGCCTTCGTCGGCGTGCTGGGTGCCACCATCAACGCCGCCAGCCCGAACAAGGATCTGGCCATCGAGTTCCTGGAAAACTACCTGCTGACCGACGCCGGTCTGGCACCGGTCAACGCCGACAAGCCGCTGGGCGCCGTGGCGCTGAAGTCCTTCCAGAAGACCCTGGAATCCGATCCGCACATCAAGGCAACCATGCAAAACGCCCAGAATGGCGAGCCGATGCCGTCCGTACCTGAGATGAGCCGTTTCTGGTCCTCCTTCGAAACTGCCCTCAAGAACGTAACCTCCGGCCGTCAGAGCGTTGACGAAGCCCTGGATACCGCTGCCAAGCGTATCGTTCAGTAAGCACGCACTACCCGGGAGGCCGCAACGGCCTCCCACTCTCTCAAATCTCTCTTGGCGTTATAAAGGTTAATTGGCATGGAAGTAGTACCTTCTATTGAATCCTATGCCGGTCCGAAGGATAAGCACACCTGGCTTAAGTGGACCATTGCTGCTCTGGTAGCCATCCTCAACGGTTATGCAGCCGTGATGATGTACGCCAGCGGTGAGTGGGTATTCGCTCTGCTGGATCTGGTGGTGGTCTCCGTCGGTCTGTATGTCTTCATGAACAAGAAGACCTATGCCCACCGCTATATCTTCCCCGGTGTGGCCGGCATGGTTGTTTTTATCATCTTCCCTCTTGCCTACACGATCGGCATCGCCTTCACCAACTATTCGGGATCCAACCTGCTCTCCATCGAACAGGCGCGGGATTACCATCTGAAAAAAACCTACAAGGTGGCGGGCGGTGAATTCGATTTCACCCTCTTGGGTGGTGAGAACAATCAGTTTCAGCTGCTGCTGAAACAGGACGACCAATCCTTTATCAGTCAACCCGTTACCCTGATGAGCAACAAGGCCCGTGAACTGGCTGTCCGCGAGGGCAGAGTCCATGAACCGGTGCAGGTTGTTCAGCTGCAACCCCTGGCAGGGGAGGCCGTGGACAAGGTGGCTCCCATCCGGGCCATCGTCGACCATCGCATCCACCTGAGCGCACTCGATCTGGTGCTGCCGGATGGCGGAACCCACCTGACCCTGAGCAGCCTGCGCAAGTTCGCTGCCCAGAAGCAGCAGTACACCCGTCTGCTGGACGGTGCCGTGCTCAAGTCCGGGGTGGTGATCAAAGACAGCAACCTGCTGCGTGACAACCAGAGCGGCGAGCTGATGCTGCCCAACGGCGACACCGGCTTCTATCAATACATCGACGAGCAGGGCCAGTTTGTCGGCAAGAGCGTGGCACCAGGCTTCGTGGTGAGCGTGGGCTGGAAGAACTTCGCCCGCATCGTCACCGATCCGGGTATCCAGGCACCGTTCCTGCAGATCTTCGTCTGGACCGTGATCTTCTCCGCCTGTTCGGTGGGCTTCACCCTGGCCATCGGCATGGTGCTGGCCTGTCTGGTGCAGTGGGAGTCCCTCAAGGGGCGCGGTTTCTACCGGGTCATGCTGATCCTGCCCTATGCCATCCCGGCGTTCATCTCCATCCTGGTGTTCAAGGGCTTGTTCAACCAGAACTTCGGTGAGATCAACCTGTTCCTGGAAGCGGCGTTCGGCATCAAGCCGGACTGGTATACCAACCCCTTCCTGGCCAAGGTGATGATCCTCATCGTCAATACCTGGCTTGGCTACCCCTACATGATGATCCTCTGCATGGGGCTGCTCAAAGCCATTCCGGAAGATCTCTATGAAGCGTCTGCCATGGACGGTGCCGGTCCGGTGCAGAACTTCTTCAAGATCACAGTGCCGCTCTTGATGAAGCCGCTGACACCGCTGTTGATTGCCTCGTTCGCCTTCAACTTCAACAACTTCGTGCTCATCCAGTTGTTGACCAACGGCGCGCCGGACATCATAGGCGCCAGCACCCCGGCCGGTACCACCGACCTGCTGGTGAGCTACACCTACCGGATCGCGTTCCAGGGCTCGGGTGGTCAGGACTACGGTCTGGCCAGTGCCATCGCCACCGCCATCTTCCTCATCGTGGGTGCGCTGGCCTTGCTCAACCTGAAATTGTCCAAAGCCGACAAGCAACTGTAAGGAGGCTTCAACATGGCAATCGTACAACCCAAATCAGTCAAATACCGGGTGTGGGCAACCCACCTGGTGATGTGGGGCTTCCTGGCACTGATCATCTTCCCGCTGATCATGGTCATCGCCATCTCGTTTAGAAACGGCAACTTCGCGGTAGGGGAGATCATCCCCTCCAACCCGACCCTGGATCACTGGAAGCTGGCGCTGGGCATGTCCATCACCAACGCCGACGGCAGCATCACGCCGCCGCCGTTCCCGGTGCTGACCTGGTTGTGGAACTCCATCAAGATCGCAGGCATCACCGCCCTGATGATCGTGGTGCTCTCCACCACCTGTGCCTACGCCTTCGCCCGCCTGCGTTTTCGTGGCAAGTCCACCATCCTGCAGGGCATGCTGATTTTCCAGATGTTCCCGGCGGTGCTGGCACTGGTGGCCATCTATGCGCTCTTCAACAAGATTGGTGACTACATCCCCTGGCTGGGTCTCAACACCCACGGTGGCCTGATCCTGGCCTACATGGGTGGCATCGCCCTGCACGTCTGGACCATCAAGGGTTACTTCGAGACCATCGACTCCTCCCTGGAGGAGGCGGCGGCCATCGACGGTGCCACCCCATGGCAGGCATTCCGCCTGATCCTGTTGCCCCTGTCGGTGCCCATCCTGGCGGTGGTGTTCATCCTGGCCTTCATCGGTTCCATTACCGAGGTGCCCATGGCCTCCATCCTGCTGCAGGATGTGAACAATCTGACCCTGGCGGTCGGGGCCCAGCAGTACCTCTATCCGCAGAACTACCTGTGGGGCGACTTTGCCGCGGCGGCCGTGCTGTCGGGCTTCCCCATCACAGTGGTGTTCCTGCTCGCACAGCGCTGGCTGGTAGGTGGTCTCACTGCCGGCGGCGTGAAAGGTTAAGGTTCATGGCCGGGGGAGCCGACTCCCCCCGCCATCACGATTTGCAAAGATTCAAGAGCGGAGCTCGACATGGCTGAAGTAGTACTCAACAACGTTCGCAAAAATTACGACCCGGCTGTTCACAAGGACACCCTGCGCAATATCAACCTGGCCATCAAGGAAGGGGAGTTCATCGTCTTCGTCGGTCCGTCCGGTTGCGGCAAGTCCACCCTGCTGCGGATGATCGCGGGTCTGGAAGACATCACCAGCGGCGAGCTGACCATCGGTGGTCGCTACATGAACGACGTGCCGCCGGTAGAGCGCAACGTGGGCATGGTGTTCCAGTCCTACGCCCTCTATCCGCACATGAACATCTACGAGAACATGGCCTTCGGTCTGAAGCTCAAGAAGATGGACAAGGAGAACATCCACAAGCGGGTGATGCGCGCCGCCGAGATCCTGGGTCTCGAGCCGCTGCTGGACCGCAAGCCCAAGGCACTCTCCGGCGGTCAGCGTCAGCGGGTCGCCATCGGTCGCTCCATCGTCCAGCAGCCACAGGTGTTCCTGTTTGACGAACCCCTGTCCAACCTGGATGCCGCCCTGCGGGTCAAGATGCGCATCGAGATCGCCAAGCTGCACAAGGAGCTCAACTCCACCATCATCTACGTGACCCACGACCAGGTGGAGGCCATGACCCTGGCCAACCGCATCGTGGTGCTGAGCCCGCTCAAGGGCGAGGCGACCACCAACCTGGAGCAGTTCGGTACTCCGCTCGAGCTCTATCACAACCCGGACAACAAGTTCGTGGCCGGTTTCATCGGCTCTCCCAAGATGAACTTCCTGGCCGGTGAGCTGGTGGAGATTGGCGAGCAGGAGTGCGTGGTCAAGCTGACCACCGGCGATACCGTGCGTGCCCGGGTCGATGCCCGCAGCGGCGCGGTCGGCGACAAGGTGGAGCTGGGCATTCGTCCCGAGCACCTGGTGCCGCTGGATCACCCCCATGCCGACAGCAAGGTGAGCGGGGTGGTGCAGGTGGCCGAACACCTGGGGGCCGAATCCTTCGTCTACATGGACGTGGCTGGGCACGACTTCACCGTCAAGGCCAGCTCCGACGTGGATGTGGCCACCGGTCAGGAGTATAGCGTCGGCATTCCGGCCGAAGCCTGCTACCTGTTCGATGCCAAGGAGCAAGCCTTCCCGCGCACGGCCAAATACATCCGCACCTGACCAGGGGCGGCTGCCGAGGTTTTCCTTTCTTTAGATTCAATGCCTTTTTGCCGGTCGCAAGACCGGCTTTTTATTGCCTGCCGTTTGGCGAGAACGGCAGGCGAGGTGGCAGGGCTCAACCCTCGAGTGCGGCGGTAATATCGGGCACGAAGTGCTGGTTGGTCAGCGGCGGGCGCTCGTAACCCTCGGTGTTGATGGGGGGCAGGGTGATGGGCTCGTAGTGGATCGCCTCATAGGGCACCTTGCCCAGCAGGTGGGAGATGCAGTTGAGGCGGGCGCGGCGCTTGTCGTCCGCCTCCACCACGAACCAGGGACAATCCTCGGTGTCGGTGTAGGTGAACATGTCGTCCTTGGCGCGGGAGTACTCCACCCAGCGCGAGCGGGACTGCAGGTCCATCGGGCTGAACTTCCAGCGCTTGATGGGGGTGTTGATCCGCTCCTTGAACCGTTTTTCCTGCTCCTCGTCGCTGACCGAGAACCAGTATTTGATCACCGTGATGCCAGAGCGGATCAGCATCCGCTCGAACTCGGGGCAGGCCCGCAAAAACTCGCGATACTCGTTGTCGCTGCAAAAGCCCATCACCCGTTCGACCCCGGCCCGGTTGTACCAGGAGCGGTCGAACAGCACCATCTCGCCGGCGGCGGGCAGGTGGGCCACGTAGCGCTGAAAGTACCACTGGGAGCGCTCGCGATCCGAGGGGGCGGGCAGCGCCGTGACCCGGCAGACCCGGGGGTTCAGAGGCTCGGTGATCGCCTTGATGACGCCCCCCTTGCCGGCGGCGTCGCGGCCCTCGAACAGCACCACTACTTTCAGCCCCTCCTGCTTGACCCACTCCTGCAGCTTGACCAGCTCCTCCTGCAGATGGGCGAGGTGGTGCTCGTAGGTCTTCTTGTCCAGGCGCGGGCGTTTCTTGCTCTTGTCCTTCGGCATGTTCTTCTCCTTATTGACACTTTTCCAGATTGCACCAGGCAGGCGTCACTGCCAAGAGGGTCGTGCTACACTGCCGCCCCGTCAATAGTCGGCACCAGAAACAGGAGAAAACATGAAGCAATTTATGGAGATCGCGGGCCGCCAAATGGCCTATCTGGACGAGGGGCAGGGCCCGGTACTGTTGTTTGGTCACAGCTACCTGTGGGACAGCGCCATGTGGGCGCCGCAAATCGAGGCCCTCAAGGGGCAGTATCGCTGCATCGTGCCCGAGCTGTGGGGCCACGGCGATTCCGACGCGCTGCCCGAGGGGGCCTGCACCCTGGCAACCCTGGCGCGCGATCATCTGGCGCTGCTCGATGCGCTCGGCATCGATGAGTTCGTGCTGGTGGGTCTCTCCATCGGCGGCATGTGGGGCGTCGAGCTGGCACGCATGGCTCCCGCGCGCCTCAAGGGCCTGGTGCTGATGGACAGCTTCGTCGGTCTCGAGCCGCAGATCACCTGCGAGCGCTACCTCGGCATGCTGGCGATGATCGAGCAGCTTGGCACCATCCCGGCCCCCATCGTCGAGCAGGTGGCGCCGCTGTTCTTTGCCGATCAGCCGGATGCCGACCTGATGAGCGGTTTCAAGGCGCGCCTCGCCGCCTGGCCGGCCGACAAGGTGGCCGCCATGGTGGCGGTGGGCCGCAGCTTCGTGACCCGCGAGGATCGTATCGAGTGGCTGGAAGAGATCAGCGTGCCTGCGCTGGTGATGACCGGCAGTCAGGACAAGGCACGGCCGGTGCTGGAAGGCTACCTGATGGCCGAGGTGCTGGGTTGTCCGTTCAAGGAGGTGCCGGCGGCCGGCCACATCGCCTCGCTGGAGAACCCCGCCTTCGTCAATGAGCAGCTCGGCGCGTTTCTGGCTGCGCTGTAAGGCGTGCGCCGCAAAACAAAAAGGGAGCCGATGGCTCCCTTTTTGTTTTGCGCGTGTGGTCTTGTCGTTGCCTGCTATGCCGACTACCAGATATAGCCGATCCCCACGCCGGCATAGAGTTCGCCAGTGTGCTGGACCAGCGGGCTGTGCTCGATGTCGCCGTCGTACCATTCGTAGTTCATGGCAAACATGCCAATCCAGTTGGGGCTGAAGCGATAGCTGGTGATGAGCGCCGCCATGGGGGAGAGGGTTGACCCCGTATCCCAGGCCGGGCGCTGGGCGGTGGCCTCGCTTTCGGAGATGCCGCCGAAGTAGTAGTTGGCCATCTTGTCGCTGCGCAGCATCAGCCCCATCCCCGGCATGATCAGCAGCTTGTCACGCAGGATGGGAAAATCGGCCCACAGCAGCAGCTCCTGACCCTTGCTGCGGCCGCTGATGTCGCTGCTGGCCCGCACGGTCAAGAGGGCGTAGGGCGTGATGAGGTTGCCACCGATCCCGCCTTCCAGCTGCCCCTTGCGCTCGTCCATGCCGGTAAACGCCGGTTCATCGGCGGGATCCAGGTTGCCAAAGCGCACCCGGCCATAACCGTAGAGGGCGACGCGCTCATCCTTGTGCAGGTAGTAGCGGGCTCGGTCTCCCAGGTACATGAATTGCTCGCCGAAATAGAGAAAGCCCGGGATGGGGTAGAGGGTGTTGTCCTGTGCCTGATAGCGGGCCTGCCCGCCAAGGAGGACAGCGCCGCCCACCAGCCCCCGCGGCACCGGGCTGCTGGGGTTGGCACTGGAGAGCAGATCCAGCGAGCCGAGGTCAATGTCGGCCCGAGCTGGCAGCACGGTGAGGAGCAGGGCCGCCAGCCCTGCCCGTTTGATGGATTGCAATACGCGCATGGACACTCCGTTGTCACTGATGATGGGACGACTATCGCACTATTTGGTCGCGGCGGGCAGCTCTTCGCGCTTGGGCCAGGCGTTGAGCACCGCCTTGACCAGGGTGGCGAGGGGAATGGCGAAGAAGACCCCCCAGAATCCCCACAGGCCGCCGAACACCAGCACGGCGATGATGATGGCCACCGGATGGAGGTTGAGCGCCTCGGAGAAGAGGATGGGCTCCAGCACGTTGCCGGTGAGCACCTGAATAACGGTGTAGACCACCATCAGCCAGGTGAACTCCGGGGTCAGTCCCCACTGGAACAGGGCCACCATGGCCACCGGTACCGTCACCGCCGCGGCACCTATGTAGGGGATCAGCACCGAGAAGCCGACCGCCACCGCCAGCAGCACCGAGTAGCGCAGCCCCAGCATGGCGAAGGCCACATAGCTGATCACCCCGACGATCAGGATCTCGATGACCTTGCCACGGATGTAGTTGAGGATCTGCTCGTTCATCTCCACCCAGACCCGGTTGACCAGGGTGCGGTTGCGCGGCAGGAAGCGGCGCAGCCCGCCCATCAGGATCTGCTTGTCCTTGAGCATGAAGAACACCATCAGCGGCACCAGGATGGCGTAGATGAGGATGGCCACCACGTTGATGAGGGAGCTGAGGGAGGCGCTCACCAGCTGCTCGCCACCGGTCAGGATGCGCTGGCGGATGTTGTCGATGATGGTCTCCACCAGGGTGACGTTGATGAGCTCGGGGTACTGCTCCGGCAGGGTGCGCACATAGTCCTGGGCATGGGAAAGCATGGCCGGCGACTCCTTGGCCAGATTCAGCCCCTGGCTCGCCAGGGTCGGGATGAGCCCGAGGAACGCCATGGCGGTGAGGGCGATGAACAACAGCAGGATGAGGCTGGTGGCCAGGGTACGGGAGAGCCCGGCCCGCTGCAGCCGGCTCACCGGCCACTCCAGCAGGTAGGCCATCACCAGCGCCACCAAGAGCGGCGCCAAGAGATCACCGAACAGCCAGAGCACGGCGAAACAGGCCACCAGCAGCAGGAACAGGGTGACGGCATCGGGATCGGAGAAACGGGTCTGATACCAGCGCTTGATGACTTCTAACATGGCGACATCCTTAGGTTACTGGGGCTTGCCGTAGTGCTTTGCCCCGACCACCAACTGCAAAGAGAGGGTATTGTCTGGCGCCTCCTGCAACGTGAAGGCATGACCCTGGCGTTGCAGATAGGCGGGAATGTCCTGCCGGGAGCCGGCATCGGCCAGCCGGATGGACAGGGATTGACCGGCGTTGGCCTGACGCAGCCAGAGCTTGAGCCGGATCAGCGGCTCGGGGCAGCGCCAGGGGGTCAGGTCGAGGTATTCCATGGAGGCTCCATCGCGCGTGAGGCGGCTATTATGGCCGTGATGAGAGCGCGAAACAACGCTTGTAGCCCTTGATGGGCAAGGGTATTCTGCCGGTGTCCCGGTAGGGTCTGATTGGAGATAGAGATAACGTGGCACGCTTTTCCCCCCTGATGGCATCGCTCCCCCTGCTGGCTTCCCTGATGGGTGCCACTTTCCATGCCCAGGCCAACAACCAGCTTCCCGACATCGGCACCGCCGGGGTGGCCGCCCTGCCCATCGAGCAGGAGGTGCGCTACGGCAACGCCTTCATGCGCTTTGCCCGGGCCGGCTTGCCGATCATCGATGATCCCGTCTTGAGCCAGTACATCGACGATCTGGGCCAGCGGCTGCTCTCCAACGCCGACGGTGTGCGTTTCCCGTTTACCTTCTTCCTCATCAACGACCCCAGCATCAACGCGGCCGCCTTCCTCGGCGGGCGGGTCAAGGTGCACACCGGCCTGTTTCTCTATGCCGACAGCGAGAGCGAGCTCGCCTCGGTACTGGCGCACGAAATCACCCACGTGACCCAGCGCCACATCGCCCGCTACATGGAAGCGCAGGCGAGCAGCTCCGCCATGACCCTGGCCGGGCTGGTGGGCTCCATCGCGCTGGCGGTGATCAACCCCACCGCGGGCATCGCCGCGCTGCAGACCACGCTCGGTCTCTCCATGCAGTCGGCCATCAACTACACCCGCGACAACGAATACGAAGCGGACCGGATCGGCATGAAAACCCTCTACGACGCCGGCTTCGATCCCATGGGCATGGCCAACTTCTTCCAGAAGCTGGCGGCCGAGTATCGCTACGCCAGCAAGCCGCCTGAGATGCTGCTGACTCACCCGCTGCCGGAGACCCGGATCAGCGAGGCGCGCGCCCGGGCGGGCAGCTATGGCCGCCGGGATCTGCCGCCGAGCCTCGACTTCTGGCTGGCCAAGGTGCGCATCCAGGTGCGTTTTGGCACCGAGAGCCCGCAGGCCCTGCTCACCTATTTTGACAACCGCCTGCAGAAGGGGGACTACCCGCTCAAGGATGCGGCCACCTACGGCAAGGCGCTGGCGCTGCTGCAGCTCAAGCGCACTGACGAGGCCGATGCCCTGATGCAGGAGCTGGCGACTCGCCACCCCGAAGATCTGTTCGTGGTGGATGCCCTCACTGACATCGACTTGGCCAAGGGGCGCAGCGCCCAGGCCATCGCCCGGCTCGAGAAGTTCCGCACCCGGATGCCGGACAACGAGGTGGTGGTGGTGAACCTTGGCAACGCCTATCTGGAAGGGGGCAACTACAAGAAGTCCATCGCCATTCTCGACCCCTATGCCCGCGAGCACGAAGAGAACAACCTGGCCTGGAGCCTGCTCTCCGATGCCTATCGCAAGGCGGGCAGGATGACCGATCTGCACATGGCGCGGGCCGAGATGCTCTCCCTGCGCGGTGACTACCAGGCAGCCATCGACGAGCTGATCGTGGCGCGTGGCACCACCAACGACAAGTTGACCCTGGCCAGGCTGGAGGCGCGCATCACCGAGCTGGAGCGGGCCAAGAAGGATCTCGACAGTCTCAAGGGCTGACGGGCCAGCGGCTCTCACTCATGACAAGGGCGCACCTCGGTGCGCCCTTGTCGTTTTATGATGGCGAAGTGAATGGCGGGAACGTCAGCGGGCTGGCTTTTTCGCAAGGATTTGGGTGCTCAGTGGCCCACTGGTTTGACGGATGCCCTGAGGGCCTCGAGCCGCGATGGGTTGAGCTCGCCCACCAGGGTCAGCTGGAGCTTGCCCTCGCCATCGAGCAGATAGCTGGTAGGCAGCCCGGCGGGGCGGGGGAAGGGGAGGCTCGCCTCCTGCCGGGCGATGAGCAGCGGCACCTTGATGCGGTACTGCCCGGCCAGTTTGGCGAGCTCGGCCGGCGTGGCCGGGTCGTAGTTGACCATCACCACGGCAGTTTGCCCCTCCCGCGCCAACGCCTCCAGCAGCGGTATCTCCCGCAGGCAGGGGGCACACCAGGGGGCGAAGTAGTTGACCAACAGCGGCTTGCCGGCAAAGTCGGCCAGGGCCACCGGCTGGTTCTGGCTTCCGGTGAATTGGGGAGCCGGGCTGCAGGCCGTCAGCAGGCCGGCCACAATCAGCCAACAAATTCGTTTCAATTCCTGCACTCTCGCGCTTACCCTGACCATCAGTTTCCCCTACAATAGCGCCGTTTCTTGTCCCATCTTGCGATTAATCAGGGAGTTATCATGAGCGAGACCCAAATCTACCACAATCCGCGCTGCTCCAAGAGCCGTGAAACCCTGGCCTTGCTGGAACAGCACGGGATCGCCCCGGATGTGGTGCTCTATCTGGAGCAGGCCCCGAGCGAGGCAGAGATCCGCACCCTGCTGAGCCAGCTGGGGTTCAGCGATCCGCGTCAGCTGATGCGCACCAAGGAAGATCTCTACAAGGAGCTGGGGCTTGGCGAGGTGAGCGGCGATGATCTCATTCACGCCATGCACCAGTATCCCAAGCTCATCGAGCGGCCCATCGTCATCAAGAACGGCCAGGCCCGCATCGGCCGTCCGCCCGAGCAGGTGCTGGAGATCCTCAAGTGAGCACCCGCTTCGCCCGCCTGCTGACCCTGGTCGGCTTCTTCGGCCTGCTGGGCTGGGTCATCCTCTGGCATCTGTGGCTCTCGCCCCACCCGGATCTCAACCCCTGGCTGCTGCCGGTGATCTGGACGGTACCGCTGCTGTTCCCGCTCAAGGGGATCGTGCAGGGCAACCCCTACACCCATGCCTGGGGCAACTTCGTGCTGATGCCCTACTTCCTGCACGCCCTGACCCTGATCACCACGGATGAGGGGGAGCGCTGGCTGGCGGTGGTGGAGCTGGTGTTCACCGTGCTCGCCTTCATCGGTACCATCTATTACGCCCGCCTGCGCGGCCGCGAGCTGGGCCTGAGCATTCGCAAGAAAAAGGGTGAGCCTTCGGCGCAAGACCACTGAGGCCAGCGTCAGCGCGCCTGCTCTGTGCAAACCGGACCTGGAGTCCGGTTTTTTTATGGATGCGCTGCCCGGCATGACACGACCGGAATCGACGCAACAGAGGGTGGGCCAAGGGCTTGCTGGCAACGCAGATGTCCGCTGTATCTCGCTGATCTTGCAGCCACTATGTCGATGTGATCACATCTTGGCCGCAGCGAGGTGGGAGCGTGGCAGGCGGCTGACTATCCTCATTAAGCTCCCATACAGCGGCCGCCGTTAGCCTGTCCATTTCACCAGCCTTGAGTGATGCATCCTATGAAACGCCAATCCAGCCCCTTGTTCCAGAAAACCCTGTTGGCCTTGACCATGGCCCTGTCGGTCAGCTCGCTGGCCGATGCCTGCACCCGCGCCGTTTATCAGGGCGATGGCGGTCTGGTGGTGACCGGCCGCACCATGGATTGGCGCGCCGCCATGCCGACCAACCTCTGGGCTTTGCCGCGCGGCATCGAACGGAGCGGGGCGGCCGGGCCGCACTCCATGACGTGGAACGCGCGCTATGGCTCCCTGGTCGCCGCGGGGTTTGACGCGGGTACCGCCGATGGCATGAACGAAAAGGGGCTGGTGGCCAACCTGCTCTATCTGACCGAGTCGGAGTATGTGACTCCGAGCGACAAGGATCCGCGCAAGACGCTCTCCATCTCCCTCTGGGCCCAGTATGTGCTGGACAATTTTGCCACCGTCAGCGAGGCGGTTGCCGCCCTGTCGAAGGACGAGTTCTATGTGGTGACCACCCTGACGCCGGATGGCAAGCCGGGCCAGCTGCACCTCTCCATCTCGGATGCCAGCGGCGACTCGGCCATTTTCCAGTACGTGGATGGCAAGTTGCAGATCCACCACGACCGCAGCTATCAGGTGATGACCAACTCCCCCGTGTTCGACAAGCAGCTGGCACTCAACGAGTACTGGGAGGAGATAGGCGGGCTTACCATGCTGCCGGGCACCAACCGGTCGGCGGATCGTTTCGCCCGGGCCTCTTTTTATATCAAGACCCTGCCCAGGACGGATCAGGCCAATGAGGCCGTGGCCGGTGTGATGAGCGTGATGCGCAACGTCTCGGTGCCCATGGGGATCAGCACTCCGGATCAACCCAACATCTCCACCACCCTGTGGCGCAGCGTGTCGGATCAACAGCATCGCCGCTACTTCTTCGAGCTGACCCATCTGCCCAACACCTTCTGGGTGAGCATGGACCAGCTGGACTTGAGTGTGGGCGCCCCGGTCAAGAAACTCCCGCTGACCGAGCGTCAGCTCTATGCGGGGGAAACGGCGGACAAGTTTGTGCCGGCCAAGGCGTTCACCTTCCTGCCAGCCACGCCAGGGGCCTGATAAAGAGCCCAGAGAAGGCCCCTCACGGGGCCTTTTTTATGGCCGCAAGCCGGCGTGGCCGCCAGTCTCGCGATAGTGGGCCAGCTGCTGCACGCTGTGGCTCATCAGCTGGGGGTAGAAGCGCAGAAAGCCCGCCTCGCATCCTTGCCATTGCACTTGCTTGAGGGTGAGCAGCGCATCGCCGAGCGGCAGGGGGCGACGCAGCCGGCGGCCGATGCCGTTGAGGGCCTGCGCCAGCCCCTCTTTGTGCTGATAGGAGGCGATCCAGTTCTGCTCCGCCATCCGTCGGAGGGGCAGCGGCAACCCATCCGGCAGGCGGTCCGCTTCCACCAGCAGGTGCCGGTAACTCTGCTGCAGGAAGCGGGGCAGGGCTTCGTCATGAAACTGCGGCCAGTGCAGGCTGAGCCAGTGGTCGTAGAGCATGTCCACCAGGATGCCGCCAAAGCGGCGCCAGGGGGCCTCGAAGCAGGCCACCGCCGCCCTGTGTTCGGGGTGGCTGTCGGTGAAGGCGTCTATCTTGCGGTGCAGCCAGATCCCCTCGTCGAGTTCGGTGCCGAGCGTGCTCGGCAGGGTGCCCTTGACGAAATCCCCCAGCAGGTTGCCGGTGAGGGAGCTGTGGGTATGGGCTGCCAGATGCAGGTGAGCCAGATAGTTCATGAAGGGTGACGTCAGCCAGGGGGGATTGTCGCTGAGCCTAGCGGATCCGGCGGCCCTTGCCTACGGGAACAGGCACTTGGCCGTGAGGAAGTGCTTCCCACCATGACCGCCGACTGGGTAGAGTGCAGCATGGCTGGCGCTTTGTGGCGCCCATCATCATCACGAGGAGCATGCAGATGTTGACCCTGATCGAGGGCGCCGAACTCTACGGCCCGACTGCGCTGGGCCGCCAGGATCTGCTGGTGGCCGATGGCCGTATAGCTTGGATGGGCCGGGGCTTGTCAGTCCCCGCCGACTGGCCGCTGGCGCGGGTGGACGGCCGTGGCCGCTATCTGGTGCCCGGGCTGGTGGATCCGCTGGCCCACATCACTGGCGGTGGCGGCGAGGGGGGCTTTGTTTTTCGCACGCCGGAGCTGGCGGCAAGGGAGGCGCTGAGCGCAGGGGTCACCACCCTGGTGGCGGCGCTCGGTACCGACAGCCTGACTCGCAGCCCGGCCCAGGTGCTCGGCAAGGTGCGCGAGTTTCGCGCCGCCGGGGTGAGCGCCTTCATGTATACCGGCTCCTACCATCTGCCGGTCAAGACCCTCACCGGCACGGTGGAGTCCGACATCATGCTCATTCCCGAGGTGCTGGGGGTGGGGGAGGTGGCCATCAGCGATCACAGATCCAGTGCGCCGACCCACGACGAGCTGGCCCGTCTGGTGAGCGAGGCGCGGGTGGCCGGGCTGCTTGCCGGCAAGAGCGGGGTCAGCTTCTTTCATCTGGGGGACGGGCGCGGGGCGCTGGCGCCGCTGCGGGCTTTGCGCGATGGCACCGACATCCCGCTGCGCCAGCTCTATCCCACCCACTGCAACCGCAACCCCTGGCTGTTTGCCGAGGCCATCGAGTGGGGGCGGGCCGGCGGCTGGGTCGATCTCACCACCTCGAGCTTCCCGGACTTGCTGGACGATGGCGAGCGGCTGGCGGCCGACGCCCTGGTGGAGCTGCTGGCGGCCGGGGTACCCGCCGATCGTATCAGCTTCAGCTCGGACGCCAACGCCAGCCTGCCGCGCTTCGATGGCGAGGGGCGTCTCATCGAGCTGCGCTGCGGCCAGATCGGCAGTCTGTGGCAGGCGCTGGTGGAGAGTTGCGGCAAGGGGGTTGCGCTGGAGGTGGCGCTGGCGGTGGTGACGGCCAATCCGGCCAGGGCACTGGGGCTGGCGACCAAGGGCACGCTGACGGTGGGGCAGGATGCGGATCTGCTGCTGATCGACCCCGATACGCTTACCATCGAGCGGGTGATGAGCGGCGGCCGCTGGCGCACCTGAAGGCCGCTAGTTGACGGCGGGGCTGTCACGCCCGCGCCCCTCTTTTAAACGACAAGCCCGGCAGCAGTGCCGGGCTTGTCGTTGTTGGCGGTAGGTGGCTCAGGGGCAATCAGATGGCCAGGAAGCCCAGGATCAGGATGGGGCCGAGCAGGCTCAGGATGAAGCCGGAGACGATGGCCACCGGCACCACCTGGATGCCGCCGGATTTCTGGATGACCGGCAGGGTGAAGTCCAGCGCCGTGGCGCCGCCATAGCCGATGGCGGCGGAGGGGTGGCGGCGCATCAGCATCGGAATGATCAGGATGGCGATGAGCTCGCGCCCCAGATCGTTGATGAAGGCGGCGGAGCCCAGCACCGGCCCCAGCTTGTCGGCCACCAGGATGCCGGAGAGCGAATACCAGCCGAAGCTGGAGCTGAGGGCGAGGCCGTGGGTCAGCGGCATGCCGAGCAACTGGGCGGCCAGCAGGCTGCCCAGCCAGCTGCTGAGGATGACGGTGACAGCGATCTTCATGCCCCAGGGGTTGAGCAGGATCTGGCGCAGCCGCATGCCGGAGTTGCGCATCTGCACCCCGATGAGAAACAGCAGCAGCATCAGCGCCCACTCGCTCCACTTGTCGATGGGCAGGGCACGCAGGTCGACCAGCAGCCCCAGCAAGACGCCGCCCAGCACCACGAAACAGAGCTGCAGCGACTCCCACAGCAGGTGCAGCTTGCTCGGCATCTGACCGTCGCTGGCCTCATGAGTGGGAGGGGAGCGCCTGTCCAGCCACCAGAGGGCCAGCAGGTTGCACAGGGTAATGGCGGCGAGCATCACCCCGGCCACCTTGAAGATCACCGCCAGATTGCTGCCCAGGTTCTCCACATAGGCGAGCCCCAGCCCCATCAGGAACAAAATGAGATAGACCATCTTGCCCAGCGATTGATTGACCAGCTTGATCAAACGGGCAGAGGAGAGGGGTACCAGATAGCCGATTACCAGCGGCAGCAGGATCAGCAACACATTGAGCAACATCGGGGCCTCGATCACAAAAACTGACAAAAATGACACCTTATCATCACTTATTGGGCCTGTGTCACATATTTGTGTGTTTGCCTGCTCCATCCGGAGCTTTTTTATCAATATGTTATGTTTTTGGTGCGAAACGAGGCCCGCTGTTGGGGCGCTGGCCCATTCTGGTGCAGCCAGAATGGGGTCTGACAGGCCCATTTTTCAACAGGATGCGCGTACTGCATGGTTGAATAAAGTAAAACGGGGTGACTTGCGGCCAAAACGTAGGAATCTTCTTGCCAGCCTTGCGCTGTGGGTATAAAAAGGCGGTGTCGTCAGGCAGGGTGGATTAGCGTTTTATGCAGACAAAGTGCTGAAAAATACCTGTTTGGCCAATAAAAATACAGACAAAACACCAAAGACCTCGGTTCTGTATTGTTTTTTAACTATCCGAGTGATATTTTCGCTGAAGGTTGCCATCGGTTAACTTTTTGTTAAATAAGCGATGGCGTGAGTCACGCCCCAGCGGCGTCTAGGGACAGACAAGGTTGTAATGGATGAGCGACGTTGCCGCACTGGAAGTTCGTGATCTGCACAAGTATTTCGGCACCCACGAAGTGCTCAAGGGCATCGATATGACCGCCCACAAGGGGGATGTCATCTCCCTTATCGGCTCCTCCGGTTCGGGGAAGTCGACCTTTCTTCGTTGTATCAATTTGCTGGAAACACCCTCTTCCGGCACGGTTTCCCTCCATGGCGAACTTATTCGCATGAAAACCAACCGGGCCGGTGAACGGTTGCCGGAGGACGTGCGTCAGGTGGAGCGCATTCGCAGCCGCTTGGCCATGGTGTTTCAAAGCTTCAATCTCTGGTCCCACATGACCATCATGCAGAACATCATCGAGGTGCCGATCCAGGTGCTCAAGGTGCCCCGCGCCGAGGCGATGGCCAAGGCGGAACACCTGCTCAACCGGGTGGGACTGTGGGAGCGGCGCGACTACTACCCAGGTCACCTCTCCGGCGGCCAGCAGCAGCGGGCGGCCATTGCCCGGGCGCTGGCGGTGGAGCCCGAGGTGATGCTGTTTGACGAACCCACCTCGGCGCTCGATCCCGAGCTGGTGGGCGAAGTGCTCGGCCTGATGCGCGAGCTGGCCGAAGAGGGGCGCACCATGCTGGTGGTGACCCATGAGATGTCGTTTGCCCGCGATGTGTCGAACAAGGTAATGTTTTTGCATCAGGGCCGTGTGGAGGAGGAGGGCAATCCCAAGGAGATCTTCGCCCATCCCAAGTCCGAGCGGTTCAAGCAATTCATCTCCTCCATCTATTGATGGCCGGGGCTGATCCCCAATAATCTGCAATTGCAACAGTCGATGATTTTATCAAGGAGAGATACATGAACAAGCTGATGCTGGCGACCGCCATAGTCACTGCCCTGTCTTCCGGCAGCCTGATGGCCAAGGAGTGGAAAGAGGTGCGGATCGGGGTGGAAGGTGCCTATCCCCCCTTCTCCTGGACCGAGCCGAGCGGCGAGGTGAAAGGTTTTGACATCGACATCGCCAACGCCCTGTGCGAGGAGATGAAGGTGAAGTGCACCCTGATCAAGCAGGACTGGGACGGCATCATTCCGGCGCTGCTGTCACGCAAGTATGACGCCATCATCGCCACCATGGACATCACCGAAGAGCGCAAGAAGAAGGTGGACTTCACCCAGAAGTACCAGCACATTCCGGCCCGCTTCGCCGCCAAGAAGGGCACCGAGATCAAGCTCGACAAGGAGTTCATGAGTGGCAAGACAGTGGCCGTGCAACGCGCCACCTCCATGGACACCTACATCACCGACAACTTCCCCAACGCCACCATCAAGCGTTATGGCACCGCAGACGAGGCCTATCTCGATCTGAAATCCGGCCGGGTTGACTACGTGATGGCCGACTCCGCCGCCATCAGCGACGGCCTGCTCAAGAAAGAGGGTGGCGATGCGTTCGAGTTCATCGGCCCGAAACTGACCGATCCCAAGTGGTTTGGCGAGGGTGCCGGCATCGCGGTGCGCAAGGCCGACAAGGATCTGAAAGAGAAATTCAACGCCGCCATCCTGGCGCTGCGTGCCAACGGCAAGTACAAGGCGATCAACGACAAGTACTTCGACTTCGACGTGTACGGCGAGTAATCCCGAAGGCGCGCTACCCCGGTAGCCGCCGGCGCAATTGCGGCGAATCATCACGACAGGTTGACCCTAGTCTGTAGTCATCGGGCCCGTTGTCTCTCGCAAGGGAGCGATGGGCCCGCTTAGTTGCAATGGAGCTGCATGTGTTTGGTTTGAAAGGATATTGGGACGGGAGATCCCGCTCAATGAGTTGCAATGGAGCCGCATATGTTTGATTTGAAAGGATACGAAACCTCCCTGCTGGAGGGGGCCTGGGTCACCCTGGAAGTGGCGCTGGCCTCCCTGCTGCTGGCGCTGGTGCTCGGCATGCTGGGGGCGCTGGCCAAGCTCTCCCCTTATAAATGGGCCCGCGGTTTTGCCACCGCCTATACCACCGTCATTCGCGGCATCCCCGATCTGGTGCTGATGATGCTGCTGTTCTTCGGCGGCCAGGTGCTCATCAACAACCTCTGTACCTGGGTCAACGAGAGCTACAACAACTACCTGCTGGCGAGCAATCCCAACCAGGAGTGGGTCTCCCTGCTGCCCGATTACATCGACATCAGCCCGTTTGCGGCCGGGGTGGCCACCATCGGCTTCATCTTCGGCGCCTACATGACCGAGACCTTCCGCGGCGCCATTCTGGCGGTAGACAAGGGCGAGCTGGAAGCGGCCCGGGCCTTTGGAATGCGGGCAACCCAGGTGTTTGTGCGGATCCTGTTTCCCCAGATGATGCGCCACGCCCTGCCGGGGTTTGGCAACAACTGGCTGGTCTTGCTGAAAACCACGGCGCTGGTCTCCATCATCGGGCTTGATGACATGGTGCGCAAAGCGTCCCTGGCGGCGGGTTCGACCCAGCTGCCCTTCACCTTCTACATGGCGGTGGCCCTGATCTTCCTGATCTTCACTGCGGTCTCCACCTCGGCACTGAAATGGGCCGAGCGTCACTATGCGATAAAGACGAGGTAAGCCATGGATTTCTCAATCATTCTCACCGAATGGCCCACCTACTGGCAGGGCCTCTACACCACGGTGCTGCTGGTGGCGGCTTCCCTGATCCTCGGGCTGATGCTGGCGGTGCCGCTCGGCATACTGCGCAACAGCCGCAACTGGCTGATCAAGGGGCCGATCTGGGCCTATATCTACTTCTTTCGTGGCACCCCGCTGCTGGTGCAGCTGTTCATCATCTACTACGGCGCCGCCCAGTGGGAGTGGCTGAAAAATAGCGTCGCCTGGGATCTGTTCGCCGAAGCCTGGTTCTGCGCTCTGCTGGCGTTTACCTTGAACACCGGGGCCTACACCGCCGAGATCGTGCGCGGCGCCGTGCTCAACATGCCCAAGGGGCAGATTGAAGCGGCCAACGCCTTCGGCATGACCCGCTGGCAGACCCTGACCCGGATCATTTTGCCCAACTCGTTTCGCCGGGCACTGCCGGCCTACAGCAACGAGGTGATCTTCATGCTGCAGGGCTCGGCGGTGGCGGGCATCATCACCATCGTCGATCTGACCGGCGCCGCGCGGATCATCAACTCCCGCTACTACAGCCCGTTCGAGGCGTTTTTGACCGCCGGCCTGCTCTACATGCTGCTGACTTTCGTCATCGTCTGGCTGTTCAAGAAATGGGAAGCTCGCTGGCACGCCCACCTGCGCCCCCGCACCGTGTAAACGCCATAAAAAAGCCCGCAATCGCGGGCTTTTTTGTCGCTGCCTGCCGCTTAGCGGCCCAGGTATTCCCGGTCGAAGAAGGTGTTGACCCAATGGGGGCGGTAGATGGCGAGCAGGGTCATGATCATGCCGTTGAGCAGCGCTTCGGGGAAGAGCAGCAGCGGCCAGATGGAAAGGTAGTCGGCGCTGATGGTGTACCAGGGATAGGTGTCGCTAAGGCCCATCAGAAGGGCGCTGGCCACCACCTTGACCGAGATGGAGAGGGCGCCGCCAAGAAAGGCCACCACGAACAGGTAGACGAACAGATGGCGCGGCAGCCAGGCCCAGCTGGCCAGAAACAGCAGCCAGGTGGTGGCGACCGGCAGGGCCACGCCGATGAGGGCCTGCCAGCCGATCTCGGCCAGTGGGATGACGCCAAAATAGCTGAGCACCAGCAGGGTGAGGCAGGGGGCGAGCAGGGCGAGACGCCAGCCCAGCAGCAGGGTGAGGCTGGTGAGGCCGAGAAAGTGCACGTCCAGCCCCTCGTGCAGGCCGGCCCGCAGGGTCCAGAGCGGTACCAGCACGATGGCGCCACCGAGGCAGAGATGCTGATAGAGCGGATTGTGGTAGAGGGTGCGCAGCAAGGTGCCGCGCAGGCTGAATATGAGCAGCAGTACCCAGAGCAGCAGGGCGGCGGCTTGTCCTTCACTCATGGCAGATCCTTGTCCGGTGACGGCATGCAGGTGGGCGAAGCCCGATGTGAAAGGGGCCGGCGTTTTCCCGGCCAGCCCCTGAGCTATCAGTATTTGACGTTGTTGTGGTACTTGGCGAGGATGCCCTGGACGCGGTCCATGGTCTCCTTGCTGGGCGGCTTGATCCCGTTGAGATCATAGGTGTCGCCCAGTACGTCCCACTTGTGCTTGCCAAGTTCGTGGTAGGGCAGCAGCTCCACCTTCTCGACGCATTCTCCCAGTTCGGCGATGAACTGGCCGAGCCCTTCGGCACTCTCGTCGTCGTCCGACCAGGTCGGTACCACCACGTAGCGGATCCACATGGTCTTGCCCTTGGCGGCCAGATAGCGGGCAAACTCCAGGGTGTACTTGTTGCTGACGTGGGTCAGCGGAATGTGCTTGTCGTCGTTGATCTGCTTGATGTCGAGCAGCACCAGATCGGTATTGTCGAGCACCTTGTCGAGCTGCTCGTCGTAGTGGCGCACGAAGCCGTTGGTGTCGAGGCAGGTGTGGATGCCCTTCTCTTTGCAGGCGGCGAACAGTTCGGCGATGAAATTTTGCTGCAGCATGGCTTCGCCACCGGAGGCGGTGACGCCACCGCCCGAGGCATTCATGAAGTGACGATAGCTGGTGATGTCGCTCATCAACTCCGGCACTGTCACCTCGCGGCCGCCTTGGGTGTCCCAGGTGTCGCGGTTGTGGCAGTACTTGCAGCGCATCAGGCAGCCCTGCATGAACACGATGAAGCGTATTCCGGGGCCATCGACGGTGCCGCAGGTTTCAACGGAATGGATCCGGCCAATGACCCCGGATGCATCGGCGGTCACACTGGTTTCAGCGGCGGTGGCGCTGACTTCGACAGCGGGGATCCGATTAATGACAGACATAGACGACTCCAATGATTCGAGCAGGCCGTTATTTTATTACATAAAGCCCTATAAATCCTACATGTTTAGCCCGGTACCGGGGCACCCAGCAGGCTCTCGAGGGCTTTGGCGGTGAGTGGCCGGCTGGTCAGGAAGCCTTGATAATGCTGGCATCCAAGGGATTTGAGGATGGCAAGCTGCTCTTCATCCTCCACCCCTTCGGCGGTGACGGTAAAACGAAAAACCTTGGCCAGTTCCAGGATCGCCTTGACGATGGCCTTGTCCTGCTCGCTGTGTACGAGGGTCTGGATGAAGCTTCTGTCGAGCTTCACCTCGTCCGCCGGCAGGTCGCGCAGATAGGCGAGCGACGAGTAGCCGGTGCCGAAATCATCGATGGAGAGCAGGATGCCGAGCTCCTTGAGCTGGCGCATTCTGGCGATGCTCTCCAGCCGGTTCTCCAGCACCACGGATTCGGTCACCTCCAGCAGCAGGCGGGAGGGGGGCACCCCGGTATCGCGCAGTATGTATTCCACTTGCTGCACGAAGCCGACGGTGTGGAACTGGCGGGCGCTGACGTTGACCGACAGATGGGGAATGGCCAGCCCGCGGTTGAGCCAGAAGCTGTACTGGGCGCAGGCGGTCTTCATCACCCAGTAGCCGATGTCCTGGATGAGGCTGGTCTCCTCGGCGATGGGAATGAACTCCGCCGGTGGCACCATGCTGCCATCGCTGCGCTGCCAGCGCAGCAGCGCCTCGATGCCGGACAGTGCGCCGTTGTCGACCCGGTATTGCGGCTGATAGTGCAGTTGCAGCTCGTGGTGGCGCAGGGCGTCGCGCAGCTGGTTGTTGAGCGCCAGCTTGCTCTTCTCTTTTTCGGCCATCGCCTCGCTGAAGAACACATAGTTGCCCTGGCCGGATCGCTTGGCCATGTGGGTGGCGGTGTCGGCCTGCTGCATCAGCACCAGGTGATCCTTGTCCTCGCTGGAGAAGAGGCTGATCCCCACCGAGGCGCTGCAGTGCAGCTTGTGATCCTCGATGTCGAACGGAATGCGAAACAGCCCCATCAGCTCGCGGGCGAAGTGCTCGGCGAGGATCTTGGCGGTGACATAGCCCTGGCCCAGGGCGGTGAACAGCAGGGCGAATTCGTCCCCCGAGATGCGGGCCAGCACCAGGTTGTCCTGCGGCAGCCCCTTGAGCCGCTCCACCACCGCCTGCAGCAGCAGATCGCCGCAGGCATGGCCGAGGGAGTCGTTGATCGACTTGAAGTTGTCCAGATCCACCAGCAGCAGGGCGCCCCACTGGCCGCTGGCCTCCTGCAGGGTACGCTGCATGATGTCGTTGAGACTGCGGCGGTTGTAGAGACCGCACAGATCGTCGTAATAGGCGAGCTGCTCGATGTGGCGCGCCGCCTCCTTCTCCTTGCTGATGTCGTAGAAGCTGCAGACGTAGTGGCTGATCTCGCCGTGCTCGTCCTGCACTCCGCTCACCATCAAGCGGACCGGGAACAGGTGGCCATCCTTGTGCAGGCAGCGCTCTTCCCCCATCCAGAACTCCTGGGCCGCCACGGCCTGGCGCACATCCTGTTTCAGGTGATCGCCATAGTAGGTGGGCCTGAGCCGGACGATATGCTGGCCGATCATCTCATCGTCGGCAAAACCGGTAATGCGGACAAAGGAGCGGTTGACCTTGAGGATGATCCCCTTGTGATCCATCACCAGCAGGCCGTCGTGGGTGTTGAAGGCCACCTCGGCCAGCCGCAGTGCATCGTCGGCTGCCAATCGTTGCAACTCGACGGCAGCCCGCTCGTGCTGGCTGCTGAGGGCGTCGAGCAGCGGCATGGGGTCGGCCAGCGGCGTGTCGAGCAACAGGGTGAGCTGGCCGATGGGGGCACCGGGCTGGCCGTGCAGCGGAATGCCGACATAGACGGGGGCATTGAGTGCCAGCAGCTGGCTGGCCTGGGGATAGCGCAGGGGCAGGTCTTCCACATAGACCGCCTGGCCGTGCTGGAACAGCTCCTGGCCGGGGCCCGGGTCCATCTGGATGGGTTTGAGCACCGAGAAGGTCTCCCCCTCCAGCACGCAGCGCGGGATCATCCACAGCTCCTGGCCGCGCGGCTGGTACTCGCCGATCCAGCCGATACGGGCGCCACTGACGCTCATGCCCCAGCGCACCAGCGCGCGGCAATAGGCGATGCCGGTCAGCAGGGTGAGCTCGGCCGGCAGGGCCAGCACTGGGTTGTGCACCGGTTCGGGGAGCGGTTGCCAGTGGCCGAGCAGCTGGGCGCTGTGCCGCACCAGTTGCAGCATCTCCTCGCTGAGCGGGGTGGCGTTGAGGTATTCAAGGCTCAGCACGCCGATGAGTTTTTCCTGCTCCAGCAACGCGCCGTCGAGGCGCGAGCTCACCCCCGCATTGGCCAGGTAGTAGTGCTGGCTCAGCATGGGCTGGTGCGCCGCCTCCGAAAAGCTCAGGGACTTGCGGGTGCGCAGGGCGCGGATGTAGCGGCTGTCGCCGCGAATGGCGGCCACTTCGTCGGCCCCCAGGGTGAAGACCGGGGTCAGCTGCTCGCTGCCGAGGGGGCCGTTGGCCTGATAGTGCCAGAGAATGAGGCGATCGGCCCCCAGGCTCTCCTTGAGGGTCTCCAGCATGGCGGCAAACTGCTGCTGGCTCGCCATCTGGCTCAGGCGCGGCAGGTGCAGCGCCAGATCGGCCACTGGCTCCTGGCGGAGGGTCTGCAGGCAGATGAGCCAGAAGGCATCTTGTTCGTGGGAGAGGGCGACGTGCCACTGCTGGCCGGCAAAGCGCAGCACCAGCTTGCCGCCCTGGCCGCTGGTGAGCGCCTGCTCGATGGGCAGGCGCAGCGCATCCGGCAACTGGGCCGGCCAGGGGCCTCTGGGCTCATCTAGCCAGTAGAGCGGGGTTTGCATCACATCGGTCAGCGCGACCAGCCGCTGGCTGCGCACGTCCAGACGAAAGAACAGCGGTGTCTGGCTGGCAGAAGAAAGGTGACTGAGCGCGGTTGACGACATGAACTGATAACATCCTGTTGAACGACTGTCGGGTGGCAAGAATACTGCAAAATCGGTACAAACAAAATTTCATTGAATTCTAAATTAGAAAATACTAATTTAACGGCAATCTGTCGTTGACTGGAGTCTTGCTGATGAAACGGATCCTGATTGTAGGCGGTGTGGCCGGTGGTGCCTCTGCGGCGGCCAGAGCCCGCCGTCTGAGCGAAGAAGCGGAAATTGTGATGTTCGAGCGGGGCGAGTTCGTCAGCTTCGCCAACTGCGGGCTGCCTTATCACATCGGTGGCGACATCCCCAACCGGGATGCCCTGCTGTTGCAGACCCCCCAGAGCTTCAAGCGCCGCTTCAACGTGGATGTACGGGTCTTTCACGACGTCATCGAGATAGACAAGGCCGGCAAGAGTCTGCTGGTGCGCAACCTGCTGACCGGCGAAGAGCGCCGTGAAGCCTATGACGTGCTGCTGCTGAGCCCGGGCGCGGCTCCCATCCGGCCTCCGTTCCCCGGTATCGACAGCCCGGGTGTGCACACCTTGCGCAATATTCCCGACATGGATCGCATTCTGGCGGCGCTGGCGCACGATCAGCCGCGCCATGTCACCGTGGTAGGGGGCGGTTTCATCGGGCTGGAGATGATGGAGGCGTTGCACCAGCGTAAGCTGGCGGTCACCCTGCTGGAGCTCTCCGATCAGGTGATGGCACCGGTGGATAAAGAGATGGCCAACATGCTCCATGCCCGCATCCGGGAGGAGGGGATCGATCTGCGTTTGCGCACCGGCCTCTCTGCCATCGAGAGCCTGGATGTGCCAGCCGAGAAGACCTCGGCGGTGGCGACTGCGCAGCGGGGCGGACTGCGGCTGACCCTGAGCGATGGCTCCCGGCTCGATACCGGCCTGCTGATCCTCGCCATCGGCGTCAAGCCCGAGACCCTGCTCGCCGCCAAGGCGGGGCTGGAGTTGGGGCCGCGTGGCGGCATCAAGGTGGACGCCGGCATGCGAACCTCGGATCCCTTTATCTATGCGGTGGGGGATGCGGTGGAGGAGACCGACTTCGTCACCGGCGAGTCTGTGTTGATCCCGCTGGCGGGCCCCGCCAACCGGCAGGGGCGCATCGCCGCCGACAACATGCTGGGGCGCAGCGAAACCTACAAGAAGACCCAGGGCACCGCCATCTGCAAGCTGTTCGATCTGGCGGTGGCCAGCACCGGTCTCAACGAGAAGCGGCTGCTGCAGCTGGGGCTGCCGTTCGAGAAGGCCTATGTCTACCCGGGCAGCCACGCCGGTTACTACCCCGGTGCCCACCCGGTCAGCCTCAAGCTGCTGTTTGCCCCCGATGGCAAGATTTACGGCGCCCAGGCCATCGGCAAGGACGGGGTCGACAAGCGCATCGACGTGCTGGCGGTGGCCCAGCGCGCCGGTCTCACCGTGTTTGATCTGCAGGATCTGGAGCTCACCTATGCGCCGCCCTTCGGCTCGGCCAAGGACGTGATCAACATGGCCGGCTTCGTGGCCAGCAACCATTTGAAGGGGGATACCCTGCTCTGCCACGCAGCTGAGGTCGAGGCCCGTCACCCCCATCAGCAGGTGCTGGACGTGCGCAATGGTCCCGAACTCGACAAGCTGGGTCGCATCCCGGGCGCCCTGCACATCCCCCTCGATGAACTGCGCGGCCGGCTCCATGAGCTGCCCAGGGATAAAGAGCTGCTCATCAGCTGCCAGGTGGGCTTGCGCGGTCATGTGGCCTGTCGCCTGCTGAGCCAGCACGGCTTCAAGGTCAAGAACCTCTCCGGCGGCTTCAAGACTTGGCAGATGGCCACCGCCGAATAGCGTTGGCCGAGGAGGGCATCAGGGGCAATGCCAGCCAAAGGCCACTCGGGAGAGTGGCTTTTTGTTTTCATTGCTTAACGGATGGATGGCTAGTGCGGCGTGTTGCCCAGTTGCTTGCGAACATGGTGTTGCAGGATCGCCAGCATGCAGGCACCGGAGAGGCCTATCATCAGGGCGCCATTGACCGCCTCGAGCGGCCCGAGCAGCTTCCACTGCGCACTCATGACGATGTCGCCATAGCCCAGGGTGGCGAAGTTGACGCCTGAGTGATAGACGGCCTCCTGCAGCGTGTTGAACTCGCCCAGCCACAGGAACAGGGCGCCCCAGATGCCGATCTGCACCAGGTTGCCCAGCATCACCAGGGTGATGATGCCAAACAGCGCCAGCACCCCGGCCAGCATGCCTTCCCGTTCGCTGAACCGCTTGACGTAGAAGCGGATGCACCAGACGGACATCAGGGATTGCAGCAGCATGTTGGCCAGGATCACCGGGATGCCGACCAGAAAAATGGAAAACATATCACTCTCCTATTGATGCTTGTGTCAGTGGTCGGCCGACGGGCCAGCACTGTTCAAGCAGCCAGATACAGAGCCAGCCGTAGCTGGCCACCAACAGATAGAGGCCGCAGCGCATCGCGGCTGCCAGCCAGACATCCTTGCCGATGGCACTGTCCTCGATCGCCGGACCAAACAGGATCAGCGCGGTGATCCAGGCGTTGCTCCAGAACGAGGGGGGAAAGCGACTTGGCACCAGTCGCACCAGCCGTCTTGCCAGCCAGAGGGTCATCAGGACCAGCAGCAGCACCAGCATCAACAGCGAGGGCCAGAGGCCGAGTCCCTGCCAGAGCAGGAACGCCAGCAGGGCGCCCGTCAGGGTCGACAGCACCAGCTCCTTGCCCGCCTCTTTGGCAGTGAGCGAGCTGCTCTGCTGGGCCAGCATCACCGTCTTCATCACTGCCGGGATATAGAAGGCTGGATTGCCGAGCGCCAGCAGCCACACCGGCAGCACGATGGCCACGGCCCGTAGCGCGAGTCGCTCCGGACGTTCGGGGCGCTGAGGCGTGGCCCTAGTCTGGGTTCCCGTCACCGGCTGGGGCGGGAACAGGCTGTGGGCCAGCCGGTTGACCAGGGTGCCTATCAGGATCCCCAGCGCCATCAGCTGGGCAAGGGCGATGGCAAGTGCCTGCTCGATGAGGCCGGCCACCGGGAGCACTGTGATGGCCGTGATGAGCAGCATGGCGGCCGCTCCCTTGCCCGTCAGCGCCTGTTGCATCAGACCATGGAGCAGCAGTGCGACGAGCAGCACCGCCGCCAGCGCATAGTGGGTCAGCAGGGGCACCAGCAGCACGCCGCCGACCATCACGGCCAGCAGCAGGGCGCCACCCAGCAACCCTTTGCCAAGGCTGAGCGGCTCGCCGGGGCGACACAGCACCACCCAGGCCATGATGACACCGAGGTGGGGCATGGGCAGCGCCAGCCCGTAGCAGATCAGGGTTGCCAGTGCGATGCCGGTGCCAATGCGCAGTACTGTCCTGTCGGCGTTATGCATGGGTGCCTCAGTAGAGGAAGGAGCAGAGGCTCATCAGCCGGATATGGAGCGAGCCCAGCAGGTTCATCACCCAGCTGCCGCCGGCATTCCCACCGGTATAGACCAGCACGTCGGCCTGACCGCCGACCCGCAGCGCCTCGACCGGGGGGAAGTCAGCGGCCTTGAAGGCGATCTTGACCGGGAAGCGCTGAGCCTGGCGCAGCCAGTCGCGGTTGTTGTCCACGCTCGGCAAGGTGCCCGCCGGTTGACTCTTGCCGTCGCTCACCCCGTAGCCGATGCTGTGCACCTCCCCCTCGAACAGGCGGCCGGGCAGGCTGTCGAGCAGGATGGCGACCCTGTCACCGGCGTGAATGTTGCCGAGGTTGTTCTCCGTCAGATCCGCCGACACCCAGACGTCGTGGATGGCGATCAGGGTCATGGCCGGGGCACCGGCGCCGATGAACTGGCCTGCATCCGTGTGAAGATCCGTGATGAGACCGCGGCCCGGTGCCACCACCCGGGTGTTCTGGCGATCCAGCTCGGCCTTGTGTACCGCCGCACGGGCGCTGAGCAACTGGGAGTTGTGATCGCCGCTCGCCCCGGCGGCCTCGATGGCGCGGCGCACGTCGGCCTGGGCTGCCGCCACCTGGCTCCTGGCCGTCTCGCGGCTGGCCTGGGCCACCTCGAGGCGACGTACCGAGATGGCGCCCGGATCTTCCCGATAGAGCCGCTCCTGCCGTTCGGCGTCCTTGGCCGCGTTGTCGTAGGCGGCGCGCATGGCCATCAGGGCCGCTTCGGCCGCCTTGACCCCTTCGCTATTTGCTCTGACACCGCTCAACACCGTCTGGTAATCGGAGCGCGCCTTGGCCAGCGCGATGTCATAGGGTTCGGCATCGATCTCGAACAAGGGGGCGCCGGCTTCCACGTCCTGATTGTCGCGTACATATACCTGCTTGATCTGGCCGGATACCTCGGCGGCGACGGGAACCACGAAGGCCTGCACGCGAGCCTGGGAGCTGTAGGGGGTCAGCCGGTCAGCCAGCAGATACCAGATGAGCAGCAGGAGGATGAGTACCAGCAACCCGAGCGTGGCGCGGCGGCTGGCCTGGCCGGGGGAAGCGGAGCTGTCAGTCATTCGAGGTTACCTTTCGGGCAGAGGATGAGGGGGGGGCGGCGTCGAGCTGCGGGGCCCAGTCGGCGCGCTGGCGCAAGCGGGCTTCCACTGCCGGGGTGACCAGAGGACGTTCTCGCCCCTGTTCCCAACCACCACCCAGTGCCTTGTAGAGGGTGATGAGGTCGCGCATCCGGGCACCACGGCTGTTGACCAGCCGCTCTTGCTGATTGAACAGGGCGCGCTGGGAGTCGAGTACCCGCTGGAAGTCCGCCATCCCCTCGCGATACTGGGTGTTGGCGATGTCCAGAGAGCGGCGGGCGGCCTCGCCGGTCTGGGTCAGCAGGGCGATCTCGTCCTGGCCGTTGGCGTAGGCCACGGCCGCGTCGTCCACCTCTCTGGCCGCTTTGAACACGCTGTCGCGATAGCGTTCGTGCAGCTGCTGGAAGCGGGCGTCCTGCACCAGGATCTGGTTGCCGAGCCGCCCCTGATCGAGCAGGTTCCAGCTCAGCGACGGCCCGGCGGCCCAGGAGAAGGTGCCGCTCTCCCCGCTGGTAGCGCTGATGCCCAGGGTACCGAGCAGGGTGATGGAGGGGTAGAGTTCGCTCTCGGCCACGCCGATCAGCGCCGACTGGGCGGCCAGCTGTCGCTCCGCCACCCGCACATCGGGGCGACGGCGCAGCAGATCGGCCGGCAGTTCGGTGACCAGTGCCAGCTCGCCCCGGGGGATCTTGCCGGTATCTGCATTCATCTCGGGCAGGGGCCCCGGGGCTCTGGCGAGCAGGGTCGAAAGAGCATTCTGGCTCTGGCGCAGGCTGGTTTCGAGCTGCGGAATGCCGGAGAGGGTGCCCAGGTACTGGGTCTTGGCCTGCTGCACGTCCAGTTCGGCGCTGTTGCCGCTCTTGAACAGCCGTTCGGTGATCTCCAGGCTGCGCTGCTGGATACGCGCATTCTCACGAGCGATCTGCAGTCTGGCCTCGACGGTGCGAATGCTCACATAGAGCTGGGCCACCTGGGCCGCCAGCAGGACCTGGATGTCATCATATTGCGCCAGGGTGGCGAAGTAGTTGGCATCCGCCGCCTCGATCCCGCGCTGGAACTTGCCCCAGAAGTCGAGTTCCCAACCGAGGTTGAAGCCGGCGCCATAGCTGCTGCCCGAGCTGCTGTGGCCGTTGCGGGTCTGGCCCGCCTGCAGCAGCTCGGCGGTGCCGATGGTGGCCTGGGGGCCGAGCAGGCTCTCGGCGATGCCGAGCTGGGCCCGGGCCTCGAGGATCCGCAACCCCGCTATCCGCACATCCGGGTTCTTGATAAATGCCTCTTCCACCAGCGTGCTCAGCACGGGGTCGTGCAACCGGGTCCACCACTGGCGATAGTCGGTGGCCGAAGATACCTGCTGGCCCGTGCTGGCGGGGTGCCAGCCGGCCATCTCCTCGACGCGGGGCGCCTGATAGTCAGGGCCAAGCAGGGTGCAGGCACTCAACAGCAGGCATACGCCCCCCGTGAGCAGAGGGCGCATGGTATGACGCTGGACGGCCATGGGGCTATTTTTCCGCAGTAGCCAGACCTTCGTTGACCCAGGCCATGAAGATGCGATAACCGATGGAGAGCAGGGTGGCCCCGATGAACATGCCGAGGATGCCGCTGGTGGCCATGCCGCCAAGGGCCCCCAGCAATACTACCGGCATGGGCGCATCGACCCCGCGCCCGAGCAGCAGCGGTTTGAGCACGTTGTCGGCCATGCCGGCGACGATCAGCAGGACGCTGTAGAAGATGTTCAGCAGGGTGCCGTGATCGCCTGCGCTCCACATGTAGGCGATGGCGGGCCCCGTTACCAGGATCATGGGCACCTGGGCGATACCGAGGATCAGCGCCAGGACGAAGAAGATGCCGACCGCCGGGATCCCTGCCAGCATCATGACGATCCCCGCCAGCAGGGCCTGGATGAAGGCCACTCCGATGACCCCCATGGCCACGGCCCGGATGGTGCTGGTGCACAACTTGGTCAGCGACAATCCCTTGCGTTCATCCGTGATGCGCATGGCGATGCGATCGGCGCTCAGGGCGCCCGGAGCCCCCCAGGCCATCATGATGCCGGCCACGATGAAGGAGACGACGAAACCCAGCAGTCCGCCCCCCATGCTGGCCAGCATGCCGACCACCTGCTTGGCGAGATCGCCGAGTTGCGGCTTGTAGCTGATGAGGAGGCTGGGCAAGTCCACCGATGCCTTCAGCCAGAGGGCGTGGAGCTTGGTGCCGATCAGCGGGAGGCTGGCGATGTCGGCGGAAGGCGCCGGGATCTGCAGGGTGTTGCTGTCCATTCGCTCCATCAGGGCGCTGACGCTGTCACCCAGGGAACTCAGCATGGCCACGGTGGGAACCACGATCAGCAGGATGCCCAGCAAGACCAGCAGGGTGGAGGCCCGCCCCTGTTTTCCCCCCAGCCGCACGGCAAAGCGCTGGTGGAGAGGATAGAGAGTGACGGCCAGGATCAGGGCCCACAACATCATGTTCATGAAGGGGGAGAACACGGTGAAGCAGAAAGAGCCCAACGCCAGGATCAGGCCGAACTTGATGAACATATCCAGGAACCGGGCAACCAATCGCTTTTCGACGATGGACAGATCGTTATTTTCCATTCTGGTATGACTCCAACGAGGGACGAGCACACAACCGTGCTTGTCTGACGTGAAGGACTGCCCAGCAAGCGGGTTGTACGGTAATAAATAGACTGAGTTCAGAGTGTAGGGGGTATTTCGAGGTTGCCCCCGGTTTATTTGTTGTGCCGACAATCCATGTTTAATAAATATTTAACTGATTGATATCTGGTCGATTGGTTCAATGGCGCTGATGAGGCTGGGTAATAAGGAGTCTGATCACCTGCGGCACCAGAGAACAGTTGTTTCCAGTCTAGTCAGCAGCCGGAAAACGGGGCGGATTTGCCTATATAAAATAGCGTCGACAGCGTGCGCAGTAGAATGGCGGATATTGCGGCCCTGTCATGGCTGGATATTTCTGTTGCCACAGATGGCGGTGATGAAGACGTGTCCGCAGCCAGATGCTCGATGTTGACAGTTGGACATTGACAGGAAGCATGCTGACGGCGTCCATGTGTTGATGTGTACCAAGCCGGTGCTTGTCATATTTTGAAACATGTTTTCCGCCGGTTTGCCGTTACAGATTAAACCCCGGTACAGCTTGCGGTGGTTATAACCCTGTCAACGTGAAGACAATACCGCCATTGGTAGGGTAGGTCTCACTGCGAACACTAACCGGCTTGTGGCGACTCGAACGCAACTTATTTCTCGCTGAGGTTGTTTGCCTGTGCCATGCTGGCAATCGCCATCCAGGGCGTTGCTTGGCGCGGGCTACCAGCACTGGCATCTACACGTGTCTTCCGCCCTTGACGGTTCACCCCGTTTTCATCTCATGCAAGGGGATCTGAATGAACAAATCCACATGTTGCCAGGGGCTCTCCATCGCCGCCATGCTGGCCCTTTCCTCGGCCATCACGCCGGTAACGAATGCAAGAGAGAGTTTGCCGACGCAGGCCCATCTTCTCTCCAGCCAGCTGCTGACCCAGCTTAATGATACAGTGGCAAGTGACAGCGAGCGTCTGATCGCGCTTTACAAGGACTTGCACCAGCATCCCGAAATTGGCTACACGGAGGTGCGCACCGCCGGTATCGTCAGTCAGCAGTTACGCGAGTTGGGGTTCGACGTCACCGAAGGGATCGCCAAGACCGGGGTGGTCGGGGTGCTCAGAAACGGGGACGGTCCGACGGTCTGGTATCGGGCTGACATGGATGCGCTGCAGGTACGGGAGGCGACTGGGTTCGATTATGCCGCCAAGACCAAACAACGCCTGGCAGATGGCAGCGAGATCGATGTGATGCATGCTTGTGGTCACGATGCCCATGTCACCTGGTTGCTTGGCATGGCCAAGGCCATGGTCGCGCTCAAGCCCGCCTGGTCAGGTACCCTGGTGGTATATGCCCAGCCTGCGGAAGAGCCGGGGACCGGGGCGCAGAGTATGGTGGATGACGGTCTGTGGCAGCGCGGTTTCCCCAAGCCGGATTACGCCTTTGGTGCCCACGTGGTACCTGGCCCCACCGGGCTGGTTGCCAGCGCGGCGGGAGTGCGGATGGCGGGGGTCGATCAGCTCGACATTACTTTTCACGGGGTAGGCGGTCACGGTTCGACCCCCGAGCTGACGCTGGATCCCGTGGTGATGGCGGCCCAGGCTGTGCTGGCCTATCAGACCATCATCAGCCGCAATCTCGATCCCCAGCAACCAGCGGTGCTGACGGTGGGTGCCATCGAGGCGGGGCGTGACAACAACGTGATCCCGGCCAGTGCCGTGCTCAAGCTCAATCTGCGCTGGTTCAGCCACGAAGTGCGTGAACTGCTGCTGCGGCGTATCGACGAGGTCAACCGGGGCATCGCCATCGCTGCCGGGGTACCGGATGACAAGTTGCCGACCCGGCTGATGAAAGGCAGTGCCGGTGCCGTGGTCAATGATGCCGAGTTGATGAGCCGAGTCACGCCTGTCTTGCGTCAGCTGCTGGGGGAGCAGAACGTGATCAGTGATTTCCCCTCTGCCATGGGCTCAGAAGATTTTGCCGAAGCCTTCAAGGGGATGAATGTCCCTTATGCCTATCAATTCATCGGAGTGGCACCGCCCGCGGTATTTGCCAAGGCCAGGGCGGAGGGAAAAACCTTCCCTTATGGGTTGCACAATCCCGACTTCTTCGTGGATCTGGCCGCCATTCCGGTCGGGGCCAGGGTCAATACGGCGACCGCGCTTAGCGTACTGGCCAAATCGGCGGGTCCGGCACAATAGCTGCGTTGAGCATTGACTACGGGTAAATAAAGGCAGGGTGTCTCGCGAGAGCACCCTGTTGTCATAGTGGCAGTTACCTCCTGTGTTGTCGCAAACATGGCAATGAGTTTTGTGTCAAGCGAGCCTGATCCCTTATCCTGTTGGCTATTGCGCTGCACTGGCAGCGAGCCAATCAGGGATGACATTTATGCGCCGCGTCGACTCTCACCCTCGCTTCTCTTGTTCCTCACCGCAACAGATGACCGCCCCGGGGCGCCGCTGGCCAGCCCTGCTGCTGGCGGGATTCACGGCACTGCTGCTGAGCGGCTGCGGCCCCGACAAGCCTGTGGCCAATACACCAACTACTCAACCCGCTGCCGGGCAGGAGGCTGGGGCGCCGAGTTCAGTTGTGCAGGCCAATGCCCGTCAATATCGCGATGCCCCGGCGCTGGCGCTGGTCTTCTCCGGCCCCTTGGCACCCAAGGCGAACTGGCAGAGCTGGCTTTCGGTCAGTGAGGGGGGCAAGCAGGTGCAGGGGGAGTGGATCCTGGCCGACGATGGCCGCACCCTCTATTTCCCGAACGTACAGCCCGACAAGAGCTATGAGGTGAGCCTCAAGGCGGGGCTGGGCCCATCCCCCCAGAGCTGGACTCTCAAGACCCGGCCGCTGGAGGCGGGGGCTTCGTTTACCGCCAGTGGCATGGTGTTGCCGCTGCGCGACGAGCTGCGCCTGCCCATCAGCGCGGTCAACGTGGACGAGGTCAATATCGATTTCTTCCGGGTCGATGCGGAATATCTGCCCCGTTTTCTGGCCGAGTATCGTCCCGGTGCCGGCATGGGCAACTGGGAGCTTGAACAGATCACCAAGCGGGCCAAGCGGGTGTTCAGCGGCCGCTACGCGCTGGAACTCGATGCCAACCGGCGCGAGACCCGCCTTATCAATGTGAAGGAGCCGCAGCTGGCCGAAGCTGGCGTCTACTTTGCGGTGATGTCGCCCCTTGGCAACTACGACTGGCGCAAGGAGACCACCTATTTTGCGGTGAGCGACATGGGGCTCAGTGCCCGCCGTTACCGCGATCAGCTGGAGGTGTTCGTCAGCTCCCTGGCCAGCGCCGACCCGCTCAAGGATGTGCAGCTCTCCCTGCTCGACGAGAAGGGCAACCGGCTGCAGGTGCAAACCACGGATCCGCAGGGCCATCGCCGCTTCGATCAGGTGCAGGGGGCTCGTCTGCTGCTGGCCGAGCAGGGCAACCATCTGGCGGTGCTGCGCCTCGATGGGGCGGCGCTCGATCTCTCCACCTTCGATCTCGGTACACAGCCCTGGCAGGCCCAGCAGCTCTATCTGTTCAGCGGGCGCGACCTCTATCGCCCCGGCGAGCGGCTCGACAGCGAGATCCTGCTCAAGGGGCAGGATGGCCAGCTGCTGCCGGGCATGGCGGTGGAGCTGGAGGTGAAACAGCCGGACGGCCAGCTGCTCGAGCAGAAACGGCTGCTGCCGGACAACCTTGGCGCCGCCCATTACGGCCTGCGTTTGCCTGACGATGCGCCGCTCGGGCGCTGGACCATCAACCTCAAGACCGCCGCCGGTAGCCGCTTCGAGTGGCCTTTTCTGGTGGAGGAATTTCTGCCTGAGCGCTTGAAACTGCAGCTTGGCAAGGGGCCGGATGGGGAAGTCATGGATCTGGACGCCGCCCTGACGTTGCCACTGCAAGGCGACTATCTCTACGGTGCGCCGGCGAGTGCCACCAAGGCCAAGGCGGAGGTAAAGATCAGCCGCGCCACCATGCCTTTTACCCAGTGGCAGGAGTTCACTCTGGGTGACGTGCTGCTTGCCGAGCAGGCCAAGGATCTCGAGCCTCTCAATCTCACCCTCGATGCGCAGGGGCAGGGGACTTTTTCGTTAGCTGATGAGCTCGATGGGGGGGGCGCCCTCGGGCCGCTGGAGGTGGCCTATCGGGTGTCGCTCTCCGAGCCCGGCGGCCGAGCCGTCAATCGCAGCCGCACCCAGTATGGCTGGCCCGCGGGCAGCCAGTGGCCGGCGCTCAAGGCCGACTTCGTGGCGGATCGGGTAGAGGGGGGTAAGCCGCTCCCCTTTCAGATCCTCAACCTCGATGACAAGGGCCAACCGGTGGCGGGGGCGGTGAAAGTGCGCCTTATCAACGAGTACCGCGACTACTACTGGCACTACGCCGATGGCGAGGGGTGGAAGTACGAGTTCAACAGCCAGCCCTATCTGGAGCAGGAGCAGACCCTGCAGCTGGATGGCAAGGGGCCGACCCCGCTCACGCTGCAACTGGCGGCGGGCTGGTATCGGTTGGAGGTGGAGAACAGTCAGGGCCATCAATCGAGCCTGCGGGTGGAGATCGGCAGTTACGCCTGGGGCGGTGGTGGCGAGCAGGCGCGGCCTGACAAGATTGCCATCACCCTCGACAAGCGCGCCTATCAGGCGGGTGACAAGGCCAAAGTGACCCTGGTGGCCCCGCGCCCCGGCAAGGGCTTGCTGCTGGTGGAAGATGGCGACGGCCTGCGCTGGTGGCAGCGTATCGAGCTCAAGGGGGCCGGTGGCGGTGCCAAGGATGCCCGTGGCGAGTTCGAGATCCCGGTCAGCCCCGAGTGGCAGCGTCATGACCTGCATATCTCGGCCCAGATCGCCGCGCCAGACAGCGCGTCCAAACCGGCTGGCAAGCAGCAGGGGCAGACTCTGCGCTCGGTCGGGCTGGTGCCGCTCACCCTGGATCGGGAAGCGCGCCGTCTGCCGCTTACCCTGAGCGCGCCTGATAAAGCGGTGCCGCTCACCCGACTGGAGGTGACCGCCACCTCCACCCCCAACAGTCAGGGGCGGGTGGTGCTGGCGGCGGTGGATCGGGGCGTGCTCAACATCAGCGACTACCAGCCCCTCGACCCGTTCGAGATCTTCTTTGGCCGCAAGCGCTTCGCCCAAGATTTGTTCGACAACTATGGCCAGGTGATCCCGCCGCAAGATGGCAAGCTGGCCCGCCTCAACTATGGGGGGGACCGGGCGCCGCTGAAAAAGGGCGGCGCGCTGGAGAGCCGGGTCGAGATCGCAGCGCTGTGGAGCGGCGAGGTGAGTTTTGATGAGAGCGGCAAGGCGGTGATCCCGCTCGATCTACCCAACTTCAACGGCGAGCTGGCGCTGATGGCGCTGGCCTGGAACGAACAGCAGGTGGGTGAGGCCGAGCGCGCCATCAAGGTGGTGGCGCCCCTGGTGGCCGAGATCGGCTGGCCGCGCTTTGGCGCCAGAGGGGATGAGACCCGGGCGCTGGTGCAACTGCGCAACATGAGCGGTGAGGATCAGACCCTCTCCCTTGTGTGGACTCTCAATGGCGGGCTCAAGGCACACGGCGAGCTGCCCGGCACCCTTTCCCTTAAAAGCGGCGAGGAGCAGTGGCTGACCCTGCCGCTCACCGTGACCGGGGCGAGCGGCGTGGCAAGCCTGCAGTTGGTGGCCCGCGGCAAGGATTTTGCCATCAGCCGCGACTGGACTCTGCCATTGCGCTCCCCCTGGCCTGCCGAGACTCGCCAGCGCTACCAGATGCTGGCCCCCGGCCAACAGATGGCTTTTGCGCAAGGTGAGCTGGCTGGGCTGGATCGCGCTAACCTGCAGGGGCTGCTCAGCCTCTCCGGCACTCCCCCTTGGGATCCGGCAGCCCAGTGGCAGGCGCTGGCTGACTACCCCTACGCCTGTCTGGAGCAGACCTTGTCCCGTGCCTGGCCTTACTTGCTGACCACGGCGGATGAGCGCACCGCCTGGAGCAAACCCATCGATGGCAACAAACCGGCGAGCGAGGCGGATGTGCAACGCGCCCTGCTGCAACGGCTGCAGCGGTTGCAACTGCCAAGCGGCGGCTTTGGCCTCTGGGATGGTCGCTCCGACGAGGAGCAGTGGCTTACCGCCTATGCCGCCGACTACCTGCTGGCGCGCAAGGAGGCGGGCGACGCCGTGCCGGAGGCGATGCTCAATCAGGCGCTGAACCGGCTGCAAAGCTATCTCACCGACAGCCAGTATGGCGAGCGCTGGAGCAGTGCCCCCGAGCACAGCCGGTTGGCCTATCAGGCCTACAGCGCCTATGTGCTGGCCCGGGTGGGCAAGGCGCCGCTTGCTACCCTGCGCCTTGTCTGGGAGCAGCAGGCCGATCACGCCAGATCCGGTTTGCCGCTGCTCCACCTCTCGCTGGCGCTCTCGGCCATGGGGGATGAGCAGAACGCCGCCAAGGCCCTCAGCCGGGCATTGGCGACCGAGCGCGGTGACGACTATCTGGGGGATTACGGCTCGCCGCTGCGCGACCAAGCCCTTGAGCTCTCCCTGCTGCGCCAGCACAAGCTGGCTGCGGAGCGCTGGCCAGCCCTCAGTGCCAAGGTGGCCGACACCCTGGCTCACCGTCAGTGGCTCAGCACTCAGGAGCGGCTCGCCTTGCTGCGACTCGCCCGCTTCGATCCGGCCGTCGACTGGCAGGCCAGGGTAACTTCCTCTCTTGGCAGTGGACCCCTGAGCGGTTCGGCTCCGCTGCAGCAGGGCACCCTCGAGGCACTGGCGGCGAGCACCGTCACCAACGAGGGCAAGGGCTCGCTCTATGTGCAGCGCACTCTGGTAGGTTACCCCGAACAGGCTCCTGCCCGGTTGAGTCAGGGGATAAGCGTGACCCGCAGCTGGTTCAACAGCGACGGTCAGCGTTTTGACCCCGCCAAGGTGAAGGTGGGCGATCTGGTGGTGGTGCGGCTCAACGTCAGCAGCGAATCGGCGGTGCCCGATGCCCTGCTGGTGGAGATGGTGCCCGCCGGCTTCGAGCTGGAGAACCCGGCGCTTGGCAACAGCATCAAGCTCGAAGAGCTCTCGATTGAAGGGAAACCGGCGTGGCAGAGCGAGTGGAACGACTACCTCAAGCATCAGGAGTTTCGCGACGACCGCTACACGGCGGCGCTGGATCTGAGCGAGAGGAGCAACCAGCAACTGGTCTACCTGATGCGGGCGGTGACGCCGGGCCGCTATCAGGTGCCGCCGACCCAGGTGGAGGATATGTACCGGCCCGAGCTGCGGGCCGTGGGTGAGGATATCCATGAGGTAACGATTTCTGAGTAGCTGGCGCTTGATGAGTCGCAGACGCCCTCTGAGCAACGTTTCTTCCAGTGAGCGGGTTCGCCCGCTCACTTTCTGGCAGCTTGGCTGGCTGAGGCTAAGTCGCAGCGGCCGCGCTGGCTGGCGCTGGCTTGGCCATCTGCCACGCTGGCTGCGTTTCTCGGTGCTGGGCGTTGTAGCACTGCTCCTTTCATTGCTGGCGCTGGATCGACTCTTCCCGCCGCCGCCACTCGACCCGGCCTATGCGCGGGTGGTGCTCGACATGAAGGGGCGGCCGCTGCGGGCCTTTGCCGATACCAGTGGCGTGTGGCGCTATCCTGTGACCCTGGAGCAGGTCTCCCCCCGCTATATCGAGGCATTGCTTGGCTACGAGGATCGCCATTTCTGGCGCCATCCCGGGGTCAACCCGGTGGCCATGGTGCGCGGGGTCTGGCAGTGGCTGCGTTACGGGCGGGCCGTGTCGGGCGGTTCGACCCTCACCATGCAGGTGGCGCGTCTTATCGAGCCCTACCACAGGAGCGTGCCCGGCAAGCTGCGCCAGATGGCCCGTGCGCTGCAGCTGGAGTGGCACTATGACAAGCGCACCCTGCTCACCGTCTACCTCAACCGGGCGCCCTTTGGCGGCAACCTGGAGGGGGTGCAGGCGGCAAGTTTTGCCTATCTTGGCAAGAGCGCCGCCAAGCTGACCTATGCCGAGGCTGCGCTGTTGGCGGTACTGCCGCAGGCTCCCAGCCGCAACCGGCCGGACCGGCATCCCGAACGGGCTCGCACCGCCCGCGACAAGGTGATGCAGCGGCTGGTGGCACAGGGTGTCTGGCCCGAACAGGTGTGGCTGGAGGGGCGCATCGAGCCGGTGCTGGCCCGCGGTCACTTCACGCCGATGGAGGCTCCGCTGTTTGCCCGCCTTGCCGCCGACAATCAGGCGGGAGCGCTGGTGCACACCACCATTGACGGCGATCTGCAGCGCTGGCTGGAGGGGCGGGTGGCGAGTTATATCCGTCGCTTCCCCGAGCAGACCTCCGCGGCGTTGCTCTTGGTAGATAACAAAACCATGGCGGTGCGTGCCTACGTGGGCAGCGCCGAGTATGGCAATTTGCGCCGCCACGGTTACCTCGACATGGTGCAGGCGATCCGCTCCCCCGGCTCTACGCTGAAGCCCTTTATCTACGGTCTGGCCATGGACGAGGGGTTGGTGCACTCGGCCTCTCTGCTCTCCGATGCGCCAAGGCTGGGCTCGGACTATCGCCCCGCCAACTTCTCCGGCGCCTTTCAGGGGCCGGTGACCTTGGCCCAGGCGCTGCAACAATCCCTCAACGTGCCGGCGGTGCAGGTGCTGGAGGCGCTGGGGCCCGACAAACTGGTCAGCCGTCTCGACAACGCCGGGGTGAGGCTGGCGCTCTCCGACAAACCCAATCCTGCCATCGCGCTGGGGGCGGCGGGCATTCGGCTCGAGCAGCTGGTGGCGCTCTACAGTGCGCTGACCCGGGAGGGGCAGGTGGCGATGCCGGTCTGGTTGGCGGGGCAGCAGGCGGTGTCGCGCCCCTTGCTGAGCCCGGGGGCCGCCTGGATCATCTGGCAAATATTGAGCGCGCAGGGGCGCTCAGATCAGCCCTTTGCCAGCGAAGCGACCGGCCGGGTCAACCGACTGGCTTGGAAGACCGGCACCAGCTATGGCTATCGCGACAGCTGGGCGATGGGGGTCTCAGGTCGCTGGACCATCGGCGTCTGGTTGGGTCGCCCGGATGGTACCCCTATGCCCGGTTTCTACGGCCAGAGCGCGGCGGTGCCGCTGCTGCTCTCGGTATACTCGCGATTGGCTGACAACAGCCCTCTGCCGGTGCAGCCCAACACGGTGAGCGAGGCCGAAGTGTGCTGGCCGCTGGGGCGCAAGGCGAGCGCGACCTGGCCGCAGACGTGTTTGCAGCGCCAGAGCGCCTGGTTGCTGGAAGGGCGCGATCCTCCCACCTTGCCGGATCCCATGGACTGGCCGTCGCCGCTGCGCCAGGTTGCACTGACCGCCGGGGGCAAGCCGACCCTGACCCGTTGCCAGGATGCGGCGCAATCCGGTTTTAGGGCGCTCTGGCCATTGTCGCTGGAGCCGTGGCGGGGGCCCGGTGAGCGGCGGCAGGCGCTGCTGGCCAGCGGCTGCGCGGGGGAGGGGCAGAGCGCCGAGCTGCAGGCCCCGATTCGCATCGTGGCGCTGGGGGAGGGCAATCTTATCCGCAGCCAGCGTTACCGGCTGCAGCCCAAGGTGTTGGGCGGTGTTGGCAAGCCGGCCTGGTTTCTCAACGGCCAGCGGCTGCGCTGGGACGGGGATCAGGTGCTGAGCGAGGCGGGTCGTTATCAGCTGGTGGTGGTAGATGAGGCGGGCAACAGCGATCGCATCGAGTTTCGGCTGGAAAATCCCTCCTGAGGGGAGGCGCCTCTCTTCGGCGTGTCAGAATATTGACGACATCGGGGGATGGCTCCGATGCCGTCAGCGGATTGTCGATTTCCCGACAGGGCGTCGCGGAGTCAGGGCTTGACCTGACCCAGCCGGGTGAAAAAGTGCTGACTCTTGCGCTGGTGGAAGTGGCTCTTCTTGATGGAGTGAAACACCAGGTTGCTGTCCGGATGGCTCGCCTTGAGGCGATGGATCATCGCCATGGCAGGCAGGCCGGTACTCACCAGGGTAGTGAGCGGCAGGCTCTGGGTCTGCGGCCCCAGCAGCTGGTTGAGCCCCTGCTGGGCCTGCTCGAAGCGAGTCAGCACGGCGGGCTCGGCGTAGCCGCTGCCCAGCATGGCGAGCAGGGCATCGAGCGCCTGATTAAACTCGGCCAGCTGCTGGCGAAAGCCGCTGCGACTGCGCAGGGCGATCAACTCCTCGAACGGGATATCGCTCAAGTGAGTGGGCACTTGCAGCGGGATCTCGAGGTGGAAGCAATCCTGGCCACCGCGGTTGTGATAGCGGGATTCGAGCAGGTGGAGCAGCCGGTCCAGATAGTCGTGATCGGTGATGAGGGCCCCCTCATTGGCGAGTGCCCACTCGCGGGCGAGCCGCATGGAGAGCAGATTGGCAAAGCGGCGCGCCATCCTGAACCCGCCCTCCTCCCGGCTGGCAAAACCGTGAGTCAGGCAAAAGCCGTGCAGCCGCTCCAGCCCCGCCTGGGCCGGGCAGAAACAGTCGTGGTTGGCCGGCGTGCGCCAGCGCCCGATCAACTCCTTGTTGCCAAACACCTTGTGGCGCACGAAGTCGGGGGCGAGCAGGCTGCTCAGCTGGCTCTCCAGCTGGGGAGTGATGGCGGCAAAGAAGGCGGCATCCGGCCGCTCGGCCAGCAGATCCGTCTCCTGCTCGAGGGTTTGCAGCAGGGCGGTGAGGCCGCTCTTCTCATTGACGGTGAAGACGAAGGCGAGCCGCTCCAGATAGAGCAGGGCAAACTTGAGCCACAGCTCGTCGCGCACTTCCATGCCGGGGTAGTAGATGTAGGTCTTCATCGAATGGGTCTGTGGTCAGGAATGTTGCCGGGACGCAGGTTCGGGAATATACGCAAGATTGCCTCGCTGCGGCAAACATTGCGTGGGGGAATGTGAGCAAACGCTCATCCAGTAGGCGCTGGCCACAAAGTTCTGATATAATTCGCGCCCTTAAATCAAGGTCACCCGAGTCATTACCATGAAGTTCATTATCAAGCTGTTCCCGGAAATCACCATCAAGAGCAAGTCGGTTCGCCAGCGCTTTATCAAGATCCTGCAGGGCAATATCCGCAACGTCCTGCGCCGCTTCGACGACGATGCCCGGGTACGGATGGATTGGGACAAGCTGATCGTGAGCTCCCGCAATGACCAGTTCCGTGAACAGGCCATCGAAGCCCTGGCCTGCATTCCCGGCATTCAGGCTTTCCTCGAGGTGCAGGCCAGCAAGTTTACCGACCTGCACGACATCTTCGAGCAGGTGAAAGCTGTGTGGGGTGACCAGCTCGAGGGCAAGACCTTCTGCGTGCGCGCCAAGCGCCACGGCAAGCACGAGTTCTCCTCCCTCGAAGTGGAGCGCTACGTGGGCGGTGGCCTGAATCAGCACTGCGTGAGCAACGGCGTGCGTCTCAAGAATCCGGATGTGAAGATTAACCTCGAGATCGACGGCGAGGAGCTCTTCATCGTCAGTGCCATCCACCAGGGCCTGAGCGGCATGCCCATCGCCACCCAGGAAGACGTGCTGAGCCTTATTTCCGGCGGTTTTGACTCCGGTGTTGCCTCCTTCCAGTTCATCAAGCGCGGCTGCCGGGTGCACTACTGCTTCTTCAATCTGGGTGGGGCCGCTCACGAGATTGGCGTCAAGCAGGTGGCCTATCACCTGTGGAACCGCTTCGGCTCTTCCCACCGGGTGCGTTTCACCGCGGTGGACTTCGAGCCGGTGGTGGCCGAGATCCTCGAGAAGATCGACAACGGCCAGATGGGCGTGGTGCTCAAGCGGATGATGATGCGTGCCGCCGCCAAGGTGGCCGACGAGTTCCAGATCCCGGCGCTGGTGACCGGCGAGTGCGTGGGTCAGGTTTCCAGCCAGACCCTCACCAACCTGAACGTTATCGACCGGGTGACCGACAAGGTAATCCTGCGCCCGCTCATCACCTGGGACAAGCCGGACATCATCAGCGAAGCCCGTCGCATCGGCACCCTGGAGTTCGCCGAGACCATGCCGGAGTACTGCGGTGTCATCTCCAAGAAGCCGACCGTGAAGGCCGAGCTCTCCCGCATCGAGGCGGAAGAGGAGAACTTCGACTTCGCCATTCTGGACAAGGTGGTGGCCGAGGCCCGTTACCTCGATATCCGTCGCATCGGTGAAGAGACCACTGCCGAGGTGCAGGAAGTGGAGACTACCGCCGAGAGCGGCGACAACGAGGTGATCCTCGATATCCGCTCCATGGACGAGCACGACGAGAAGCCGTTGCAGGTAGAAGGGCGTGAGGTCATGCATATCCCCTTCTTCAAGCTGGCCACCGCCTTTGGCGATCTGCCCAAGGAGAAGACCTACCTGCTCTACTGCGATCGCGGCGTAATGAGCAAGCTGCAGGCGCTCTATCTGAAAGAGAAGGGCTTTGCCAACGTCAAGGTGTACCGTCCGTAATATGACGTTCAAGCATGCATAAAAAAATCCGGCCAATGAGCCGGATTTTTTTATTTCACTCGGGGGAGATGATGTTCGTTAAGGGCAGGGCACCGGGGTAAAGGTGGATTGCCCCTGACAGCGCCACCCCATCTCCGCCTGGCGCATCTGCCACAGGTTGTTGCTGCGAAACAGGGTCAGGATGTAGATCATGTCGCTCTTGGTGCCGTCGAGGGCAACCGAGAGCACCAGGTCATTGTCCAGCTGTTGTGCCTGGATGCGACTGGGGATGTCGCTGTGGCCGACAAAACGCAATGCCACTTCACGATAGTCATTGACCCAGCTCTGCTGGGCAGTGCTTGCCTGTCGGATCTGCTGGTTGAACTGCTGCACCGGAGTGGAAGCGAGCCGTCCAAACAGTACCTGCGCTTCGGCCTGCGCCGTTGCCACATTCATCAATAGCAGTGATGTGATGAGTCCAAGTTTTTGCATGAGGGATTCCGGCTTACAACACTGGACCTTATGACAACAGAAAAGCCTGCTTGGTTCAACGCAACCTGGCCAGGAGAGCGACTCTACCCCTGGCTACGGCATCAATTGCGCTGCAGGGAGAAGGTGGGCAGTGACAAATGCCAATAGATGGCCGCCACCCGTAAACCAAACACCGCCGTCATGCAGATGAGCATGGCGGTCACCCGATCCACGTCTATCTCCAGCGCCAGGGTATAGAGGATACCCCCCAGGATGCAGGCGGTGGCATAGATCTCCTTTTGCAGCACCATGGGCACCTCCCGGGCCAGCACGTCCCTGATCATGCCGCCAGCCACCCCTGTCATGGTGCCCATCAATACGGCGATCAGCCCCGATGTACCAAAGTTGAGGGCTTTTTGTGCCCCGATCACGGTAAAGAGCGCCAGCCCGAAGGCGTCGGCGACCGGCAACACGTACCAGGGCATGCGACGGGGCAGCTTGACCATCCACATGCCGATCAGTGCCGTGGCGATCACCACCCATATGTAGAGAGGGTCACGTACCCAGAAGACGGGGGTGGCCCCCAGAATCATGTCGCGGATGGTGCCGCCGCCGATGGCGGTGACCGCCGCCAACACCATGACGCCAAAACCGTCCATCCTGAGACGGCCCGCCACCAGTACGCCCGAAAACGCGAATACCGCAGTACCAAACATGTCGCTGATGTAAACAATCTGCTCAACCAGTGTCTGCATGGAGAACAACTCACGTCCAATTGTTGATGGGGCCGCGATTTTAGGGGGGATTGCGGCGTCTGACCAACGGCTGCTTGCAAGAAGTGGGAGCCAGACCAAGTTTTTGTCGGCGGTGATGATGCCGGTTGGTGTCATGGTGCCTGAGCGGTACCAGATGGCCGGCAAGGCTCACGCTGCCTCACTCATCACCCTATGTTGTTTGCCTCATGAACCTTGTAGGAAGAACAGGGCATTTTTTTCCTCAAGTTCAACGAGAACATGCCGATAAATAGGGTAAGCGGCGTTAATGCGATGAAGCGTTGAAAATAATGCTAAAGACATCGAAAAAGAGGCCGTTAAATAAGACGCATCGAACAGTAAAGACAATAAAGTTCGAGCAAGTTAGATAGAAAATTTAATAGCTTAGGAGAATAGTCATGGGTCTTTATATCAATACGAACGTTTCATCGCTTAACGCTCAGCGTAACCTGATGAACACCAACAAGTCTCTGGATACATCCTACACCCGTCTGGCATCCGGCCTGCGCATCAACAGCGCCAAAGACGATGCCGCCGGCTTGCAGATTTCCAACCGTTTGACCTCCCAGATCAATGGCTTGGATCAGGGAAACCGCAATGCCAACGACGGCATCTCAGTGGCACAAACAGCTGAAGGTGCGATGGATGAAGTGACTGCCATGCTTCAACGGATGCGTACATTGGCACAGCAATCAGCTAATGATTCAAACAGTAAAGATGATAGAAAAGCATTACAACAAGAATACAAACAGCTCTCAACGGAAATAAACCGAATCGCTGGGGATACCACGTTTGGCGGTCAAAAAATATTAGCTGGCGGTTATAAAGGAACCTTCCAAGTTGGAGCTGCAGCAGGTCAGACTATTTCATTCAAAATGACTAATTCCTTCAAGTTGACAGGAATAGCCGACATGACTCTTGGTGCAGGAAAAGCCACGATTAAAGCAGCTACAGCAGCCAGTTTGGGCGATGCTTGGGTTGTGACTATGTCGAGCACATCTACCTCTAAAGTAACATGGAGTGATATCGATGATATCGCAGGTTCAACCAGTTCTAATGCTCAGATTGCGTTGGCAAACCTCGACTTCATGATTGGTGCTGTTGATAGCAAACGGGCTGAGCTGGGGGCGGTACAGAACCGCTTCGATTCCACCATCCGTAACCAGGCGAATATCTCTGAAAACGTCAGTGCTGCTCGCTCACGTATCCGTGATGCTGATTTTGCAACAGAAACCGCTAACTTGACCAAGCAGAACATTCTGCAACAGGCTGCCTCGACCATACTGTCTCAGGCAAACCAGCGTCCGCAGTCAGCACTCTCCCTGCTGCAGGGCTGATAAAAGAAAACAGGGCGGTTGTTCAGGCCGCCCTGGTCAAGAGATGGAACAAAGGGGTGTTCGGTTCGCACTCTGTTCTATCGGGAGAGAATGTGTTCTCTTATTAGTAAAGCCAAGTGTTGTACAGCTGTTCAGTTCTGTCACGCTTGGTCATATTCTCCTGAGCGTATGCTCGTTTTAGGCCGGATTTTCCGGCCTCTTTTTATTGTGCCGTCAAATTGACGCCACTCCTCCATAGTCAAGCACAAACTGTGCCAATACTCTCAGCTCATCTTCTTCACATCCGCGTTAGGCTGTACTCTAGATCTTTGGAGATAGCTTGCCGCTGTCTTGCCGTTTACCGGATAAAACTTGCCGCCTTCGGCAATTATTTTCCTAAAGCTTGTGGCTGTGCTGCCGTTAAATAAAGTGAAGCAATCGAGGGGTGTTCGGAATCCAACGTTTGCACTACTGCGGGTGGCCTGTCCGTTCAAACAGACACCCGCCAGAAGAGCCAGGACTGTTCAACCTGGTCTTCTAACGGTGGGCCGTCGTGTTGTTTGGACGACGCAACCTGCAGTCGCATGTTCTTCGGGAGAATTTATTATGGCCATGTACATCAATACCAACACTTCATCACTGAACGCCCAGCGTAACTTGATGAACACCAACAAATCGTTGGATACTTCCTATACCCGCTTGGCATCTGGTTTGCGCATCAATAGCGCCAAAGATGATGCTGCTGGGTTACAGATTTCCAACCGTTTGACATCACAGGTTAATGGGTTGGATCAAGGGAACCGAAATGCCAACGATGGTATCTCTGTCGCACAGACTGCTGAGGGCGCGATGGATGAGGTGACTAGTATGCTGCAGCGGATGCGCACGCTGGCACAGCAATCTTCGAACAGCTCCAACAACAAGGATGACCGGAAAGCGTTACAACAAGAGTATAAACAGCTGACAACAGAGATTAACCGTATCGCCGGAGATACGACTTTTGGTGGTCAAAAGATACTCAATGGGAGCTATAAGGGCAGCTTTCAGGTAGGGGCAAATGCGGGTCAAACTATCTCATTCAAAATGACCAATTCCTTCAAACTGACAGGAATTGCTGATATGACTCTTGGCTCTGGGAAAGCAACGATAAAAGCAGCTACAGCAGCTAGTTTGGGTGATGCTTGGGTCGTGAGTATATCGAGTACATCGACCTCTAAGGTAACATGGAGTGATATTGACGATATTTCAGGTTCTACCAGCTCTAATGCTCAGATTGCGTTGGCAAACCTCGACTTCATGATTGGTGCTGTTGATAGCAAACGGGCTGAGCTGGGGGCGGTACAGAACCGCTTCGATTCCACCATCCGTAACCAGGCGAATATCTCTGAAAACGTCAGTGCTGCTCGCTCACGTATCCGTGATGCTGATTTTGCAACAGAAACCGCTAACTTGACCAAGCAGAACATTCTGCAGCAAGCTGCTTCAAGTATCCTGGCGCAAGCCAATCAGCGTCCACAGTCTGCGCTCTCTTTACTGGGTTAAGAGTTGGCACTGAGGTGATAGAGGAGAGATAAGATGACAAATGAACTTGGAAGCCTGTCATCTGCTAGTGGCTCTTCTGTACTGTCGAAAGATAAGAGCGGCCATTCGGCCGCTCTACCACTTTCTGGCAGGCCGGCAGAATCGTTTAAAGGGCAGTCAGAAGAAAAGCTTGATGTTCAGGAAGAGAGCAAACCGACTTCTCAAGCTGTGAAATTGAGTGATGATGAAGTTGAAATTCAGGTACAAAAATTGCAGGAGTTTGGGCGCTCACAAGGATGGACTGTGAATTTTAGTTTGGAGCGAGAGTTAAACAAAGTGGTAATCAAGGTGGTTGACTCTGATTCCAAGTCAGTCATACGTCAGATCCCGAGTGAGGAACTGCTCGAGCTAAGCAAGCGGATTAGAGCTCTGAGTGATGAACATCCAGTCTCTTCACCCAAGGTTGGGCTGCTGCTTGACCGTGAAGTTTAACACAAGTAAGTACAGTGGCTAGGAGAGGATAAAATGGCAACAATCACATCTGCAGGTGCCGGATCAGGTATTGATTTGGAGAGTGTTATCGCTGCTAGCCTCAATGCCCGTAAGGCGCAGATTCAGCAACCCATCATCACCAAAAGAACTAATGCACAAGTCGAATTGTCAGGTCTTGGCCAATTCAAATCTGCCATTAGCTCTTATGTTTCTAGCCTTAAAGATATGTCACAATCGGATGCTTTTAACAAAAGAGCTATAAATATAATTCAGGATAAAGACAATCCTGTTATTAAAGTTGAGAGTAAAACAGGCGCTGCTAATGGGCAGTACAACGTAACCGTCAATAAATTAGCTACCACGAGTAAATTTGAAGGAACATTCAATAACGCTACAGATTCATTGGTGGCTCAAGATGGGACGCTTACATTTACTGCTGGTACAAAAACGTTTAATGTGGATGTGAAGGCAGGGGATTCTCTTCAAGCTATCCGTAAACGAGTCAATGAAAATGGCAATAATTTTGGTCTTAATGCCAACATTATTAACACCTCTGATGGTAAAGCAAAGTTGGTTATTGATTCAGGTGTTAGTGGTACAGGTAAAGATTTGAACATTACGGGTAGTACAGCAGGCTTGACAACTTTTGCATCATCTTTAACAAAAACTCAGTCAGCAGCAAGTGCTGAAATTTCAGTTGATGGTAATACATTAACGAGTGATAGTAACACGTTTGATGGAACTATCATGGGATTAAAAATGACAGTGTTGAGAGTATCTGATAAAGATACTACAGGAGTCGCAAAATCTAATAAATTAGATATTACAACGGACAAAGATGGTATCAAGGAGATGGTAAAAGACTTCATTAAAGGTTACAACGAGCTGGTTGTTAAAGCTGACTCGCTAGGTAAACGCAATTCTGTCGTCGCAGGTGTAACACAGAATGATGGTGGAGCATTAGCTGGGGACTCAATGACCCGCAGTGTCGTCAATCTCATGAGTAATACTTTGATTACTCCATCTGAATCATCTAAAGAGTTTTCAACAATATTCCAGCTTGGTATCAAGATGGATAATAAAGGAGTCCTTGCTCTTGATGATAAAAAGTTTAGTGAGGCACTAGATAAAAATTTTGAACAAGTAGTGGCAGTGTTTGGGGGTGAGAAGGGGGTGGCAGGTAAGTTGGCAACATCTCTAGAAAGTTATTCCAAAAGCGGTGGCTTGGTTGCGCAGCGAGAAGATTCACTCAATATAGAACTGCGTTCTCTGGCGACAAAAGAGAGCGATGCTGCTGCTGAGCTTGTAAAATATGAAGCTAGCTTACGAGCAAGATATGGTGGGTTGGATAGTTTGTTGGCAAAAATGAACCAATCAGCAAGTTATCTTAAAAATATTCAGACATCGAGCAAGAATAGCTAATACATTATTTTAATTTTGACTCTTGTAATATAAATGAGGTTGTTATGTATCATAAGAGCATAAAAGCATACACCAGCCAAAATTTGCAGGCTGAGATGGCCGTTGCTGACCCTTACCGAGTTATTCAGCTGATGTTGCAAGGTGGTATAGAGCGGTTGTCGCAGGCCAAAGGTGCGATAGAACGCAAGGACTATGAGGGGAAATCCATCGCTATTTCCAAGAGCTTGGCAATTATCAATGGATTACAAGATGCCTTGGACCTTTCATATGGAGATATACCAGAAAATCTTTTTTCTTTATATGAATATATGAAGTCTAGATTGTTTGATGCTAGCCGAGATATGGATTCAGCCCCTGTTGATGAGGTTGCTATTTTGCTTGGAACCATAAAAAATGCATGGGACTCAATCCCCGTGGATGATCGGGTTAAAGCATTAGCTCAGCAGGCATCATTATGAGTGATGTTCAACATCTTTTTCATCTAAGCAAGCTTTTAGAATCGGCAATTAAATCCAAAGATTTGCAATTAGCACATGAGTTGGTGGATCAACGCCTTGTATTATTAGATGGAATATATCATTCCAAAAGATACTCGCAGGAATTGATTAATACCGTCAGTATTATCTTAAAGAATGAACAGTGTCTCACGGAAATTATTTTAGATGAAAAAAATGAGATAAAGAAAAGGCTTCTGTCAGTTATCGCTTCAGATAAAGCGAGTCAATTATACAAGTCTCATTCTAGTAAGTAGGGTAACAATGAACTTCCAAAATAGTATTGATGAAATTGAAAAAGAAGTTGCTCGCTTGAAAATGCAAAGTGAGCAAGAAAAGGCAATGATTGATGTGCTGCCCATTCGTTTTGATAAAAATATGGAGGCATTTAAAAAATATATACCAAATATATATGAACGATTTCAAGATTACAAATCTAATAAATCATTTAGATTTTATTGTAATGAGAATGGTGTGCCTAATTTATTGTGGTTGGATGATAATGTATCACTGTATGGATACGATCCTTTCTTGGAATGTAAAGCACAAGTAGATAGTATTTTACATTCCAGTGATGCAATTCAGACAATACAGTTTTCTAATGAAGATAATCCGCTCGACTTCATTCATGTGAATTTTATGAATGAAATGATGGAACAACAAAGCCTCTTAGCAGATAGACTCAATCCTATCTCAAAAGCTGGTGATGTTATTCCACTCGTGATCATGTTTGGAGTTGGTTTAGGATATCAAATATCATATTTATTTGAACAGTGTCAACCAAAGGTTTTTTTTATTGTTGAACCAGACCTAGACCTGTTTTATGCCTCAATTTTCACTTTTGATTGGTTTTCTTTATTTGAATATATTGATAATGAAAATCTCAATATTCATATATTTCTTGGTCAGACGAATGATGAAATAATAAACGACATTGCTCCTGCTATGGCGAAATTTGGTTCATATATGGCGGCTGCTAGTATCGGGTTTTGGCATTATAGAAGTGAAAAGATAATTGATTTAATAAAACGAGTAAAGCAAGAGTTCTTTATATTATCTAGCGGCTGGGGTTTTTTTGATGATAATATAATCGCTATGTCACATTGCATTGAAAACGTCAAAAATAATATTCCATTTTTGATGAAAAACAAATGTATTGATGAGAAATGGAAAAATATTCCTGTCTTTATTGTTGGTAATGGCCCATCTCTCGATAATTCAATTGAGACGCTGAAATACCTACAAAATAATGTTGTTATTATCAGTTGTGGTAGTGCTCTTTCAGCATTACATAGAGCTGGAATAAGACCTGATATCCATGTTCAGGTTGAGCGGACAAAACTTGTCCCTGATACACATGCCTTATTAAAAGATGCTAGTTATCTGCGAGAGATATTATTTCTTAGTGTGGATGTAATCCACCCTGATTGCATGAAGCAGTTTGATAAAGTGGGATTGGCATTTAAGGCATTTGAACCTGGTGAATTTATATTAAAACGTAACTTTGAGACCGCTAGGTTGCGCGATACGCTCAGAGCTGCAAACCCTCTTGTTGGAAATACAGGGTTGGCAACAGCGTGTAGACTCGGATTTGAAAATATCTATCTTTTTGGTATAGATAATGGTTATGTCAGTGATCAGCACCATCACTCAAAGCTAAGTTTTTATTTTGATGATGATGGTAAATCAAAAGAAAAACTATCCCTTTTGATAACTCAGAAAAGTAAACATCTTGTACCTGGTAATTTTGGTGGTGATGTTGAAACAACAAACATGATGATAAACTCCAAGTTGGTAATGGAGAATTTGATTAAGGCATATCAGCATGTCGATGTTTTTAACTGTTCTAATGGTGCTGCAATTAATGGTGCTAAGCCGACAAGAGTCAGTGATATCATTGTAGATGGCGCTATTTTTGATAAAAATGAATTGAAATTACATATCATAAATGATGTTTATAAGCCGATGAATATATCTACAGAGGATTTTTATAGTAGGATAAATAGTGAGTTTTTTGATGAGTTAATTGATAGGATGGTTTCAGAGTGGGAAGGGGAATATAATTCTCGGGATCAAGTTATACAATGTATGATGAGGCAATACGAGTATATGTCAGCGATCCGAAATAGTAGGTATAATCATATTTATCGGTGCGTTATCGGTTCGCTATACTATTCATACAGTGTTATTTTATCTACTCTATATCAATACGAAGAGTCTGACGAATTATATAAAGAAATAAATGCAATGGTTTATGTCATGCGAAAATATTTTATTGCAATGAAAGCACAATACAAAAACGCATTAATTAGTATAGATAATAAAAATCATGGATTGCTAGATTGAAAATGAAATGCAGTTCGTATGTTGGGCTGCATTTTCATTCTCCAATAGAGTCATTTATCTTACTGAGCAAGATAGCAGATGTCCAACCTGTCGATGTTTTAAAGTGTTTTAGCATTTCGCCCTCAATAATGAAACCATTTTTAAGAAATGCATTTATGGATGCGTGATTATTCCCATATGCACCAGCTGTAATTTTGTGTATATTGAGCTGTGAAAAACAATAATCAGTCACTATCTTGATGACTTCTGTTGCAATACCTTTCCCCCAGTAATCTTTGTCCCCTATCATTATTCCCAAGTCAACTCTGTTATGGTTTTTGTCAATTGATGATAACTTCACATTTCCTATATGCTTCATTTTCGAAAGATCTAGGATGGCCCAAAAAAAACCATCATTACTTTTCTCGATATAAAAATTTGTTGTTTTTTCTATATCCCATATAGTAAATCTAGACTCAAGATAACGATTGACCTCTGGATCATTTAGCCATGAACAGTAGATACTATTGATATCTGATAGTTCAAGGTTTCTAATGCCAATGACCATTTTTTGATGGCGTAAACCAATCACGCTTGAGAGAAAAACACTAGAGTCTTTCATACTATCCCTCTATATTAGGAATTCTATTGATGTGGGGTTTATACATTAAATGATTGTAAATGTTAGTTTGTTTCATTACTTTTCATGTGATTATTCATAGTCTAACTTTCCTTCGTGGAAAGGAATTACTTTAATGTTTTTTAAGTCCGAAAAACTAACTGCTTTACCACGATGGATATTATGACTCGTTTTTTTTCCCAATATTTGTGGTAACGCTTCAGGTGGCAACCCATAGCCAGGCCGGATTCGCCGGATGTGTTCCGGCTTTATGGTGGTGCCCGCAGGAATGTCGGCAACAAAATACAGAGAACGACGAAATCTCAGGTTTGCTTGTTCAGCCTGGTTGTCACCACTTTTTCCTGACCCCAAGGCTTGCCAGCAGAGCTTTGCCTGGCTGCAGAGCTCTTTCAATTCATGTGGTTCAAGAGAGAATTCTGCATCCGGGCCGCCATCAGCGCGAGCCAAGGTCAAGTGTTTCTCGATGGCCACAGCACCCAATGCTATTGCCAGCTGAGCGGCGGTATTCCCCAGCGTGTGATCAGAGAGACCAATAGGTACTGAAAATGTCTCTGCCAAGCGGGTAATCCGCTTGAGATTGATATCGGCAAGAGGAGTGGGGTAGCCACTGACACAGTGAAGCAGCAGGATCTGTGAGCAACCATTTTCACGCAAAATAGTCAGAGCCTTGGCAATTTCAGTTTCAGTCGACATGCCAGACGAGATAATGACCGGCTTTCCTTGCTGAGCTATGTAGCTGAGTAGGGGAAGGTCGGTAATTTCGAATGAGGCAATTTTGTATGCGGGAGTACCCAGCTCTTCTAAAAAATCAACAGCACTCTCGTCGAAGGGGGTGGAGAAAATAGTCAATCCGCGTGACTTGGCTCGTTCAAAGAGAGGCTGGTGCCATTCCCACGGGGTATGGGCCAGGGTGTAGAGATCGTAAAGGGTATGGCCATCCCATAAACCGCCCTGAATATGAAAATCCGGCAGATCACAGTCGATTGTCATGGTGTCAGCGGTATAGGTTTGCAGCTTGATGGCATCAGCTCCCGCATCGGCAGCCGCATCTACCAGCGCCAGTGCCCTATCCAGCTGGCCATTATGGTTGCCGGAGAGTTCGGCAATGATGTAGGGCTGGCTATTTGGACCTATCTCGCGGCCATTAATAGTGAACTGAGGCATGAAACGTCTCCTTGGGAGAAAAATGAAACCAGTTCTGCGTGCTACTGCACTGATATCCAGCTGACTGGAAGAGCGCCAGAGAGTCCTGGTTTTCGGGGCTGATATAGGCGTGAAAGGTGAACCACGGGAAAAGTTGGTGCAACAGATTCAGGGCCCGTTTGCCATGCCCTCGATGATGTTGATCGGGGTCAACGTAGATAGAGACTTCGTTATATCCTTCCGGTTTACAGGCTTCATCCAGCCTTACGACGGTGCAAGGACCTGTGGCTGACATGACCTTGAACAGCCAGCGCTGAGGATTTTGTAAAGCTCCGTGCAGCCAAGTTTTATGCTCACCGAGGGGAGGGCAATCGGGATTTCGGCTATAGCGGCGGGTTACCGCATCCTGTTGCCACCGCCACATCCACTCTGCGTCTTCTTCTCTGACTGGCTGCAGCCAGTACGAGTGCTGCTGCGATGTGAGTTTCTGCAGCAGACGCTGTGCTCCCGTGCCATCACACAGTGCGGCGCTATTTTTGCCGAGTTGCTGCAAGGTCTCTTGATTGGGCCAGTGAACTAACAGCTGTTGTAGCAGTTGCTCATCATCCAGCATTCTCAGATCGCCAAGCCAGATCACGGCACTTGCCTGCGCCAGCCGTCTGGCATTTTCCAGTTGGTTGTCGGCAAGAGTGAACAGCAGTGTAGGCAGAGCCAAGGTAGCGCGCTCCCAGCAACTGGTTCCGCCAGCACCGATGGCGAGATCGGCCTGCAGCATCAATTCGGCCATATTGTTTGTATCTAGGTGCAATTTGATGTGATGGCGACTCTTTGCCATGACTTCTTTGAGTGCATCAATATGAGGAGCTTGGCTTGCCAGTACCAGATCAATTTCCAATGCATGGATGGGCAGTTGATCAAGCAGGGGCAGAATGCGGGACAGATGATTGTCACTGTCCATGGCTCCTAGGGAGAGCAGCAGCCGTCTGATCCTGCTATTTGAAGCTCTTCTGGCCAGCGCTGCAGGCCGTAGCTTGACAAACTCTGGTCGCAGTGGTGCATAACCAGGGCCCAGCAGAGGCACTTCTTCAAACCGACTTTTGCCATAATCGGCAGGCTGGCGGTATGGGGTAATATCAAGCAACCGGGTTGCTTCATGCGACCTGTCTGCCAGATCGTCGATAACCAGTTGTTGGGGGAAGAGGGCAGCCAGCGGCTGCTCCCAACGGCAATCCAGCTGATAGTGATCCACAATCAGCCAGTCACTGCCTCCCCACGCCATGATGGCGCGATAGAGCGAGCGCCAGTCAGGTTGTGCAGGAAGCAGCGTCAGACCATGCTGGCGAGCAATGACCTGAGCGCTATCAAAGCCGGGCAAATCGGCACAAAAGAAGTGGCACTCGTCACCTCGGCTGGCGGCAAGATCGGCGATGCTAAGGCACCGCATGAGATGGCCGGCGCCTATTGTCGTACTGGCATCACATCGGAACAGCAACCGCATCAGCGTACCCGGAATACGGGCTGAATGGGTTCGCCATCAAGCGCACTGGCCAGTGTCAGATCTCTATCGTGGCGAATGAGCACTGGCAGTATGTCGCGATAGGCGGCCAGCAAAACGGCCACATCCTGTTCGCTGTGGGCCAGATTCATATTATGACTGCCAAGGGTGAGGATCCCCCGCTTGCACAACTCCTGGATCAGATAGCTCTTGAGAAGCCAGGTAGAGTGGTTTGCTGAATCAGCAACCAGCAGAAAGCTCCAGCTCGGGTGTCCGGCGGTTTGCAGCCAGGCTGGTGCATCGATCTCTTTTAGCAAGCTATCGAGCCCATCCAGTATCTGCTGTCCTCGCTCTGCAAGCCTCTTTGGTACATCCAGTCGCCGCATCTTTTTGATTACGGCGTTGGCTGCAGCGAGTGCAATTACATCCCCGCCGAAGGTGCCGGAGAAGAAGATATCTTCCATCCGTATCATATATTGGCGGCGGCCAACCACGGCGGAAATGGGGAAACCGTTGGCCATGCCTTTGCCAAATGCCGCGAGGTCCGGTGTTACACCAAAGAGGCTCTGAGCCCCGCCCAAGTGGTAGCGAAAGCCGGTAATGGTCTCATCAAAGATGAGCAGCGCGCCGTGGGCATCGCAGAGTTGGCGCAGACTAGGCAGAAAATCCGGGGTTGGCCAGGTTACATTCATCGGTTCCAGAATGACGGCGGCAAACTCGCCCGGGTGAGTTTCCAGCAGACGTTGCAGCGAGGCAAGATCGTTGTAGTCAAATCTGTGGGTCAGATCTCTCACGCACTCGGGGACCCCCAAATGGCGGGTGGTCGAGCCTATGTACCAGTCTTGCCAGCCATGATAGCCACAGACGGCTACCCGCTCGCGGCCGGTGACTGCGCGGGAGAGCCTGATACAGGCTGAGGTGGCATCAGTCCCATTTTTGCCAAAGCGAACCATTTCAGCACAGGGGATAAGCTCAATGAGCTGTTCCGCGACCTCGGTTTCCAGCCGGTGGGGAAGGGAGAAGATCGAGCCCAGATTGAGCTGTTCAATTACCGCCTCATTCACATCCGGATCGCAATATCCAAGACTGATGGCCAGCAGGCCGCTGGCGAAATCAAGATACTCGTTGCCATCTACATCCCAAACCTGTGCCCCCTTGCCGCGCTCGATAAAGAGTGGTGCGGCCCCATAGGGAAAACAGAGGCGACTTTTGGAGAAGGTTTGGGAGCCAAGAGGAATGCTCTGTTCCGCACGTGCCGAGAGAGCCAGTGAATGTTGATAACGTGAGGTCATATGTGATTCTCCTTGGCCAGCGAATCAGCCAATCCTTCGTTGCGCTGGTGCCGGGTATTCAGTGTTGCCAGCTCCGGCTGCTGCGCCAGTAGGTCGAGGATATCGTCGGTCGTAAAGGTTGGGTTGGTAGGATAGAGAGCCTGATAAATGCGCTCTACCAGTTCAAAATCGGCAGGCTCATCGACGGTCCAGCGCAGGTGGGCCAGCGAAGGCGAGCGCTGCAGTTCGCCGATGGAAAACTGCTCGGAATGACAGCGAACGTAATAGGTGACATGTTCCCGCTCGGTCTGCGTGGTAGCTTTGTCCTGCAAGGTTGCCAGAGTCGCTCCGCTCATGATCTCGGCATCCAGCCCATCCGGATAACTGGGATTGCCGCAGTTGCTGCTGTAGTCGAACTTGCCCGAGAGATGCAGGGCTATCAGCTCGTCTATTACCATTGGATCAGCCAGTGGGCAGTCCCCAGTGAGGCGTACAACGTGGGTCGGACTGTAGGGCTGGGCCGCCAGATAGAAGCGCAGCAGCACATCGTCAAGAGGACCACAGAAGCAGGGAACATGTAGCCTTTCGCACAGTTCGGCAATAGCGCGATCTTCTGGCTTATCGCTGGTGGCAACCAACAGCTTGTCCAGCAGCTTGCTCTGTTGCAGCCGTTCAATCTGCCTTGCCAGCATGGGTTCGCCCAGCAGTTCTTTCAGTACCTTGTGGGGCAGGCGGGAAGAACTTGTTCTGGCCTGCAGAATACCCAAGATCATCGTGCTCTCCAGAGGCCAGGGTTGATAAGGCCCTGCTCCATAGACGCCAGCGGGGCAATATCGGCCTCGTTGTATTCATGCAGTGCGTGACTGGCAGCAACGATGGCGGCCAGCTCCTGGGCATGACACACACCGACAACAAAGCGGCTTACCTGCGGTAGGGCCGTCATGATGGAGAGGGCTTTGCCAAGCGGGGCCATCGAGGGATGCCAGTGGTCAAACCGTTCAAGTGCGGTAGCGAAACGCTGAAAATAGTCAGCTCGCTGTGTCGGCTGCATCAGCAACAGCCCCTGCAAAAAGAGCGAGCGAACATGGATTTCACATCCCATTTCTGCCAGCTTGTCGAGCCAGCCAGTGCGCAAAAAGCGTTGGTCGAGCAAATTGGCTGGTAATTGCACCAATTCCAGAGGATAGCCAGCTGCGCTCCAGGCATCGAGCTCCTCCGGGGAGTAGACGGATATCCCGAGTTTGCCGATCGAGCCCTGTTGCTGCAAATCAGTGAGCAACTCGAACATGGCTGCAGAGGCATCCTGGCTGCGGTGCAGCAGCAAGCCATCGAGCCGTTTTCGCCCCAGCAAACGCAAGCTGTTGTTAATCGCGGCCTGAACATCGGAGAGCGGGAGCCCCGGTGCCAGCTTGTCGATGAGCGTGAAGCCGGTGATATCTCTTTGCCCCAGCCTCAGCTCGGCATTGCCATAGGCCTGCGCCGTATCAAGGGTATCAATACCAGCTTGGCGGGCTAGCGCAATGATCGCGTCGAGTTCCTCATCGCTGACTTGTCCGTCGTGATTGCTGATCCCGTAGTCCAGACCGAATTGCACTGTGCCTAGGGCTAACCGCATAGTGCCTGCTCCAGCGCATCTACGACCTGTTGCTGCTCTGAGTGTGTCAGAGCCGGGAACAGCGGAAGGGAGATGGTGCCCTGATAGTAGGCTTGCGCGCCCGGATAGGCAGCTGGATGATGTCCCAGACCACGGTAGTAGGGTTGGGCTGGGATAGGAATATAGTGAACGTTGACGCCAATACCAGCAGCACGCAGCCGAGCAAACACCTGATCGCGTTTAGCTACTTGGATGACATAGAGGTGATAACCGCTCTGGCGATTATTACTCTGCTGCAACGGCTGGGCTGGCAGAGGGGATAACAGCTCGTCATAGCGCCTGGCAAGTTCACATCGCTGGGCAATGAATTGATCAAGACGGCTCAACTGACTAAGCCCTAATGCTGCTTGAATGTCGGTCAGGCGATAGTTGAAGCCCAGAAGTTGCTGCTCGTAATACCATTCTCCGGGGGAGGGCATGAGCAGCGCTTGCGGATCTCGAGTGATTCCGTGGCTGCGATAGAGTCGCAATTTGGCTGCCAGCTGCTGATCCCGGGTGGTGACGGCACCTCCCTCTGCGGTTGTAATCGGCTTGACCGGATGAAAGCTGAAGACCGTCATGTCGCTGTGAAGGCAACTACCGATAGGTGACCCCTGATAGTGGGCTCCCAGTGCATGGCAGGCATCCTCGATCAGAATGATTCCGTACTGGCGACAGAGCACCCCGATCTCTTCGAGATCACAAGGCTGCCCGGCTAGATGCACCGCAATCAGGGCTTTGGGCAGGGTGTGGGTAAGCACTGCTTGCTGCAGTTTCTTATTCAGTGCCACTACATCGAGGTTACCGGTAGCAGGCTCAACGTCAACAAAGTCAATGTTGGCATCGCAGTAGCGAACACAGTTCGCCGAGGCCACAAAACTGACCGCGGAAACCCAAACTGTATCTTTGGCGTCAAGCTCCAGTACGGCGCAGGCCAGATGAAGTGCCGTGGTACCGTTACTGCAAGTCACTACGTGTGGCACTTGGCAATAATTGGCCAACCCTTGTTCGAATGCCGGGACAGCCTGACCTTGGGTCAGATAATCAGATTTCAGTACGGCAACGACGGCCTCAATATCGGCATCGCTGATTGATTGGCGGCCATAAGGGATCATTCGGACAACACCTGCTGGTTCATGTTCTGTAGTTCAGCTATCGACAAAAAGTGCTGATTGTTTAGGGAATTGTATTCAAACCCCGGAGCAACCAGCGTGGCTGTTTCACCCAGCGCATTCATGCTGAAATCATTGTTGCGGCTATTGAAGCTGATGCTGGGAGCTATTACGTAGTAGTCGTTGAACTCATAGGTGTGAAAAGAGTCGTCTGCTGGACACATCACTTCGTGGAGCTTCTCCCCGGGGCGGATCCCGATAATCTCCTGATTGAGCGATGGGGCCATGGCAGTAGCAAGTTCGGTGATCCTGACCGACGGAATTTTTGGTACGAACAACTCACCGCCACGCATGCGTTTGAAATTGTTCAGTACAAAATCTACCCCTTGCTGCAGGGTCAGCCAAAAACGGGTCATCTCTGGATGGGTAATGGGAAGCGTATTGGCGCCGCTCTTGATCAGATTGTCGAAGAAGGGAACTACCGAGCCCCGTGAACCGACGACGTTACCATAACGCACGACCGAGAAGATAGTTGGATTCTTGCCTGCCATATTGTTGGCGGCGACAAAGAGCTTGTCAGAACAGAGCTTGGTGGCGCCATACAGGTTGATCGGGTTGGCTGCCTTGTCGGTTGAGAGTGCGATGACCTTTTGTACACCATTATTTAGCGCGCCCATGATGACGTTCTCGGCCCCCCCGACGTTGGTCTTGATGCATTCCATCGGGTTGTATTCAGCGGCAGGCACTTGTTTGAGTGCTGCTGCATGCACTACAAAATCGACATCGCGCATCGCCATATCGAGGCGTTCGCCATCGCGCACATCGCCAATAAAGTAGCGCATGCAGGAATGGTTGAAACGCTGCTGCATTTCAAATTGCTTGAGCTCATCACGGGAGTAGACGATCAGTCGTGCGGGCTGGTAGCGGGATAGCACGGTTGCAATGAATTTCTTGCCAAATGACCCGGTGCCACCGGTAACCAGGATTGTTTTTCCATTAAACATGACGGTGCCCCATGATGAAGATTGGTATCTATAGAATTCTAAAGCACTTTTTATGCCATTTGCAGACGAATATTGGTAGGTGTGAGTTGAATGGCGGTTTTTTGGTTACTTGTTATCACGTTGGGCAATGGCTAGGCATATCTGCTCTACGGCGTTGAGTGCTCTTGGGGTGAAACGGTGCAGTTCGTCCGAGTTGATGAGGCGCAGGCGCTGATGGCGGACGGCGTCCAGATTGGACCACTGTTGCCAGTGGCGCAGAGCGTCGGGATCTTGACTCCCCGCCAGGATCAGCGCCGGATTGACCTTGATGACCTGCTCCAGGCTGACCTGAGGATAGGGCGTGCGGGCAGCTGCCATCACGTTTTCCCCGCCGCACAGTTCGATGGCCTGGGCGGGCCAGGCATTGCCGCTAACGCTGGTGAGCGGTGGATACCAGAGCTGATAAAACACCTTGATATGTTTTGGCTTGCCGTAGCGCTGCCCAAGTGCGGCCAGGCGGGCGAGATAGGCATCTGCCTCGGCATTGGCGGTTTGTTCCACCCCCAATGTTTTTCCCAGCGCCCGCATCTCGGTGGCGAGGGAGGCAAAGTCGGTTGGTTCTGAATAGAACACCGGGATCCCCAGCTGCTCGACGGGGGCCAGCATGCGGGATTGGGCGGAGCGCCAGGCGACGATCAGGTCGGGTTTTTGGGCCAATAGGGCTTCCAGATTGATGCTGCGGTAATTGGCCACCTGGGGCAGGCGTTTGACCTCTGGCGGATAATCGGAGGCATCGTCGGTGGCCACGATGCGATCGCCGGCGCCGATGGCAAACAGCAGTTCGGTCAGATGGGGGGTGAGGCTGACGATGCGTGTCGGCGTCCCGGCCAGCAGGGCGTGCGACATGCACAACAGGCAGAGCAGGGTAAGCCATCTAGCCATGCAGCTGCTCCAGCACAGTGAGCAACGCCGCCAGCGCCAGCCAGCCCCAACCGGCTTGTTGCAGACGGTTGAGCAGGCGCAGGGCTGTACTGGCCTCCGGCTCGGCGGCGGCGTCAAACACGGGGAAACGGATCAAGCTGCCCTGATAGTAACGGGGGCCACCGAGCTTGCAGCCCAGCGAGCTGGACAGCAGTGCCAGCAGTATTCCCATGGCGGGGTAGGGCCAGCGTATCGCCATGCGCAGCCGGTTTGCCAGCTGGCGCAGCTGGGTCAGGCACAAGGGCAGGGCCAGCAACAAGATGGCAGGGGTACACAGGGCCTGATAGAGCACGGCGGCGGCCCGGCCAAAGTGGGCAAAGGCTGGCAGTTTCGGGCTCCAGCCCTGATTCATCAAATGGGCGAGGCGCCACAGCAGGGCACCTTGAACCCCCGCCAGGGCAAATCCCAGCAGAGGGCCGGCCCACTGTCCTATCAGGCGCAGGGCGCAGCTTTCGCTGACCGCCTTGGCAAGCCCCATCAGAGAGAGCTTGCCGGTATCGCGCCTGAGCCAGGGGGCGGCCTGCAGCCGGGCCACCACCAAGGTATCCTGGTCTGTCAGCGAGCGAGTCGCACGGGCCAGCTCCCGCAGCGGACGCGATTCCAGCATCAGCAGTAGAAACAGCAGATCGAACAGCGGCTCCGAGAGCGAGAGATTGCGCACCGCCCAGAGTCCGGCGGCGCAAGGCAGCCAGACAATCAGCATGGCCAGCAGACCGGCCTGCAATTGCTGACCGGGGGCGCCATCGGGGCGACACACCTTGTGACCCAGCCGGGTCAGCAGCGGTACGACGGCGGAGAGCCGATAGTGGGCCGGCCAGGGTACGATGGCCTCCAGCAGGGCGGCCCCGAGCAAGATGGCCGCCGGAGTGGCGGCCATCTGTTCCAGCGTGGTGAGTGGGATCACAGCTTGCCGAGCATCTTGATGATCACCTCGGCGGAGTGCTTGCCAGCCACCTCGATGAAGGCATCGAAGGATTCAACCTGTTCCTTGCCGGCGATGTCGGACATGGCACGCACCACCAGATAGGGCACCTTGAACATGTGGCACACCTGACCGATGGCCGCCCCTTCCATCTCGACCGCCAGCATCTGCGGGAAGTCGGCACGGGCTTTGGCGATGGCGTCCGGCTTGCACATGAACTGATCGCCGGTGCAGATGAGGCCGACTTTGGTCTGATGCTTGCCCTGCTCGGCGATGCAATCCTGGGCGACAGCGATGAGCGTCTCGTCGCAGGGGAAGGCGGCCGGTTGCTGCGCCATCTGGCCCATCTCGTAGCCAAAGGCGGTGACATCCACATCGTGGAAGCGCATCTCGCTGGCGATCACCACGTCACCGATGTGCAGGTCCTGGGCAAAGCCGCCGGCAGAGCCGGTATTGATGACGCAGTCGGGAGCGAATTTTTCCAGCAGCAGGCTGGTGGCGACGCTGGCTGCGACTTTACCGATGCCGGAGCGGGTCAGGATCACTTCCTTGCCTGCCAGGGTGCCCTGATAGAACTCGCAGCCGCCCAGTTGCAGGGTGGTCGGGTTGCTCATCTGGCTGCGCAGCAGGGCCACTTCCTGTTCCATGGCGCCGATAATACCTACTTTCATCACTCACCTCGTCTTGATGGCCATGCGGCCGAATAAGTTGTTGTGGATCATAACAAAAGTTGGCGATGGCGCCGAGCATTCCGATGCTGCGCGATGTGAAGGGGCGCTTAAGGGTAGCGCTTGGCCAGGTCAGCCAGCTCGCCGCTGTCCGCCAGCCGTTGCAGGGCATTGGCGAACAGGGCCAGCCGGGCAGGGGAGGTGCGCTGGTAAAACAGGATATAGAAGGGAATGGTCTCCATGGCGGTGGGGAGGATGCGAATTTGGCCGCTCAGATGGTGGCGCAGCAGGTCGGCCTCGAAGCCGGGTGAGCGGTAGTAGACGAAGCGCCCTCGTTTCATCAGCAGCTTGTCGTAATTGGCGGCACTGCTGATCCCGCCGCTGTCGATGATGAGCCCCTGCAGGGCCTGCAGCCGTTCGATGGCGCCGCTGCCGTGATTGATGAGGATGATGCCCTCTTCGCCAAGGGCCTTGACGTCGTCCCACTGGCGGATCTCGACCAGATCATCGCTGCGCACCGCCAGGTGGTAGCGCACGGTGAAGATGGGGGGCTGCAGATAGATAAAGTGGTTGCGACGGTCCGGGTTGTCGCCCACGCCGCAGATGAAGTCGAGCTGGCCGAAACGCACCTGTTTCTCCAGTCGCTTGAGGGGCACAAAGCGCTGATCTCCCTGGATGCGCAGGGCGGGCTCCTGGCGCTCCAGCAATCGAAACAGCTCGACGCAGAATCCCCCGATGCGGCCATCCGCCATCTGGGTGTATTTGGGGGCGGATTCGGGCTGCGCGGCCGTGCGATAGATTTCGGTGGCAGAGACGGCCCGGTGAGCGACTGCCAGCAGACAACCCAGCATCATCACTCGGAATATCATGTCATGCTGGCCCTCAATGCGTGGGGAAATGCGACGTTGCCCGCCGATGTCATGGCGCTAGTGCTGAAACATTACGCCATATATCAGAACCTTATCAACCAAGCGCCGTATCGAGGGTCATCATCAAGGCAAACCCGGCCATCAGGCCCAGGGTGGCGTGGGTCTGGTGGCCATTGCGGTGAGTCTCGGGGATCACCTCGTGGGAGACCACGAACAGCATGGCACCGGCGGCCAGTCCGAGGCCGATGGGATAGGCGATGGCCAGCCCGCTGGAGAGGCCGACGCCGAGCAGCGCCCCGAGCGGCTCAAGCAGACCGCTGCCGATGGCGACCAGCACGGCTTTGCCGGGCCGAAAACCGGCGGCGCACATGGCGAGTGCCACCGCCAGCCCTTCCGGTATGTCCTGCAACGCGATGGCGGTGGTGAGCGGCAGACCCACCGACATGTCACCCTGCGAGAAGCTCACCCCGATGGCCATCCCCTCCGGCAGGTTGTGCAGGGCGATGGCAAACACGAACAGCCAGACCCGGGAGCAGCTCTGGTGACCGGGACCACAGGGACCGGTCTTGTCATGCTCATGGGGGGTGAATTGATCGAGCCCCAGCATCAGCAGCACCCCGAGGGTCATGCCTGCCACCACCACGGCGGCGGCGAGAAAGCCGTTGCCGGTGAGCCCCTCTGCCGCCTCGAGCCCCGGCAGCAGCAGGGAGAAGGCGCTGGCTGCCAGCATCATGCCGGCGGCAAAGCCCAGCATGCTGTCTTCCACCCGCTGGGGGACCGAGCGCAGAAAGAGGGCTGGCAAGGCGCCGAGCGCAGTGGCGGCAAAGCCGGCCAGGCCGCCGAGCAGGCCGTAGCGAACGCCGGGGCTGATGTCGCCGGCGGCCAGCATCACCAGGCTCTGCAGCAGCAACAACACGACGGCCGCCAGTGCAACAAGCAGGCCGATGGCGATCACCGGGCGTGCCCGCAGTTGCTCGCGCAGCTGGGCAGACCAGGAGGAAAGGGGCAGGGCCGACGCGTTATCCATGAAGATCACCTCTCTTGCTTGATGGCGGGGACGGCGAGGCGCCATCCGGGGACTCTTGCATTACAGCGAGCCGGGCCTGACTTGTCCATGCCGGTGCATCGATTGCATTCATCGGCTAACTATTTGAAATGATTTGGTCGCCTTGAATAGTTTGTGATGAAGATCGGGTTGTACGGAAAAACAACTTGCTTTGTTGCGGCGAAAGCTGGTGAAGGAGTAGGCACTTTTGTGGTAAAGTGCCGCCCTCGCGAAACCCACCCTTCCCTTGGTCTTTCGCTACGTCCCATCTCCCGCCAGGAAAGCCCGGGTTACCAGTTCATACGGATGTGATCGCCACTGTGCACCTGCTTGTCAGCAGTCGAGGATCACCAGCCACCATGTTTTACAAAAATCTGTCTATCGGCAAAAAGATTGCCGTGGTCTTTGCGGTCATTGCCGCCGTCAACGTGATATTCGGTATTTTTCTCTCCAGCGAGCTGCGCGGCGTGCGCGATCGCGTGCTGAATTTTACCGACTCCACCCTGCCGAGCGTGCTCTCGGTCGAGAACCTGCTCTATGACGTATCCTACGTGCGCCGTGCCCAGTTTGCCCTGTTGATGGTGGATGACGCCACCGATCTGCAGGCGCGTCGCGGCCGGATCCAGGCCAGCGTCCAGAAAGTCGAGCAGGCCTTTCGTGCCTATGAAGCCACGGTCGGTGCCGACCATGAGCGCCAGGTGTTCAACCGCGCCAAGCAGGAGTGGCAACGCTACCTGAACTCGGTCAATGTGGTGGATCAACTGCTGGTGCAGGGTCAGCTGGCCCAGGCCAAGGATCAGCTGTTCCAGTCCAACCCCATTTATGGCGAGCTGGAGCAGGCGGTCAACGGTCTGGTGGAAGTGAACCTCGGCTTTGTGAAAGAGAACCGTGGCAGCCTGCTTGGCAGCGTCAACATGGTGACCAGTTTTGCCATGGTGAGCATCGGCAGCCTGCTGCTGTTCATGGTGGCCATGACCTGGTTCCTGACCCGCCAGATCTGCCTGCCGCTGCAGGCCGTGGTGGCGCAGGCCAACGCCATCGCCGCCGGCGATCTGACCCATCAGCTGGATCGCCAGCACATCGGTCGCGACGAGCTGGGCATGCTGGCCAAGGCCTCCCTCAAGATGCAGGACAACCTGCGTGGCCTGATTGAAGAGGTGGTGGCGGCCGTGACTCAGCTGGGGGCCGCCATTGAAGAGGTGAGCGCCGTCTCCGAGCAGTCGGCACAGGGGATCCAGAGCCAGCAGCAGGAGATCTCGCTGGTCGCCACCGCCATGGCCCAGATGAAGGCCACCGTGGCCGATGTGGCAGGCAACACCGAGACCGCGTCCGAATCGGCCAGCTCCGCCAATGCCTTGGCACGCCGCGGCAATCAGGATGTGCAGAGCTCGCTGATGTCCATTACCCGGGTTGCCGAAGAGATTGAACAGGCGGGCACCCTGGTCACCGAGCTGGAGCGTGAATCCGCCCAGATCAACGTGGTGGTGGATGTGATCCGCGGCATTGCCGATCAGACCAACCTGCTGGCACTCAACGCCGCCATCGAGGCTGCCCGCGCCGGCGAGCAGGGTCGCGGTTTTGCGGTGGTGGCCGACGAGGTACGTACCCTGGCGGGTCGCACCCAGGCTTCCACCGGCGAGATCGTTGCCATCATCGAAACCCTGCAGGCCCGTGCCAACCAGGCAAAAGAGGTGACCGGCCAGAGCTGCGAGATGATCCGCCAGTGCGTGGAGCAGAGCGAGCAGACCAGCAACGGCATCCAGCAGATTGAAGAGGCGGTGGCCCAGATCGCTGACATGGCCATTCAGATCGCCAGCGCCTGCGGCGAGCAGGATGCGGTCTCCGATGAGCTGGGTCGCAACGTGGAGCGGATCAACGAATCCTCCAACGAGGTCGCCGTTGGGGCCGATCATACCGCCCGCGCCTGCCTGGAATTGAGCCAGCTGGCCGCCGGTCTGCGTCAGACCATCGGTCGTTTCCGCCTGGCGTAATGCTGCTGCGCGCCAGGAAGGGCGACACAACCGCTGCCTGCACTGGCAGGCATCCAAACAACCCGGCTCTGGCCGGGTTGTTTGTTATTGGCTGGCGGCTACTGGATTAGTCATGTGGTTTGCAAGGAAGGGAGAGCAACACGGGTTCGGTGAACGGCGCGGCAAGTCTGCGATGGCAGAAGCTAGCAGCCGGGGTGGTCTGAGAGCAGCCTGAGGGAGGAGGCCGGGTTGTGGCGCAGAGCTGGTTCTGGTTCGAAGGGGGGCGCATCCTCTTGCCGCGCTGACGAGACATCTACAAAGGCCGCCTTGGTTGGGCAACGGATGCAGTCCTACCGATGAGATAGGTAGGGCAATGACGTGTGGGGATATGACGCAGATTGGCACGCTTCCCTTACTGACGGCCATAAAAAAACCCGGCCTGGGCCGGGTTTGTGATACGTGTGCTGCGCGAGGCTGGCTTATTTGGCCAGGGACTCCGGCAGGTTCTCACGGATCTTGCCGAGCATCTCTTTCAGAACGCGCGGGTTGGCAACCACGATGTTGCCGGAGTTTTCGTAGTTGTGACCACCCACGAAGTCGGTGACGATGGCGCCGGCCTCTTTGGCCAGCAGCTCACCGGCTGCGGTATCCCAGGGCTTCAAGCCGATTTCCCAGAAACCGTCGACGCGACCGGCAGCCACGTAGGCCAGATCCAGCGCGGCAGAGCCGGCACGACGGATGTCGGCACACTCGATGAACATGCTCTGGAACATCTTCAGGTACGGCTCGATATGGTGCTTCTGCTTGAACGGGAAACCGGTGGCCAGGATGGTGCCGGCCAGCTCTTTGGCCTTGCCGACACGGATGCGATAACCGTTCAGCTGGGCACCACTACCACGGGTAGCAGTAAACAGCTCGTCACGGATCGGATCGTAAACAACGGCTTGTTCAGTCTTGCCCTTCACGCGCAGGGCGATGGAGACGGCAAAGTGCGGAATGCCTTTGACCAGGTTGGTCGTGCCATCCAGTGGGTCAATGATCCATTGGTAGTCCGGATTGGTACCGGTAATCTCACCAGACTCTTCAGCCACGATGCTGTGTTCCGGGTAAGATTTTTTGATGGTGTGAATGATGGCCGCTTCGGCTTCACGGTCAACGTTGGTCACGAAGTCATTGCTGCCTTTCTGGATAACCTCGATATTCTCGGGTTGAGAAAAGGCTTTTACTACTACTTGACCGGCGTTGCGCGCAGCGCGCACGGCGATATTCAGCATCGGATGCATAGGTTCACCACTGGATGTTAAAGAACGGGGAATAAAAGGACGCGGTATCATACCAGTCTTCGCGAGAATGGCAACCGTTATACGCCATCCCCCCAGCCTTGGCGACTGCCAGATCTGACGGCTCCAATATAGGCTCCTTTTGGTCTAGTCTTATGGGCAGCAGCCGAATAACAGGCTGCATTGAGCATAGGGACGTGGATCATGAATTTGTCATTAGTCAGTCAAAAACCGTCGGCAATCACTACTCAGGGGCTGCTGGCTGCCTTGCGCGCATCGACCGGATATGGCGACTACTTCAACGAAGTGAGCATTGCCCAGCCTTGCCAATGGCAGCCAGGCAAGGAAGAGGCGGCGATCTTGCTGCTCGATGGCGACGCGGCCTGGCCGGAATTTGCCTGGCAGCGCAACAGCGATACATTCGGCTTGCCGGTGTTGCCGCTGCTGATGCGCAAAGGCGATGCCACCCTTACCATTCAGGGGCCGGACGTGCGTGACCCGCGCTTCTACTTCGTCTCAAACGGTATAGTGCTGGAAGAGTCGGAACTCGCCGATCCCGCCTGCAGCCGGGTGCTGCTGAGCAAACTGGAGTCCTACTTCCCGCTCTTGTCCCGCCTGATCCTGCTGCGCCAGCGCCAACCCATGGGGCTGTGTAACTAGTCGCGTTCTTCCCTGCGTCCGGGCTGTTCAAGCGGCACAATATTTGTCATAACTGACCAGTATTGTGCCGCTTTGCCATGCTGGCGTCGGAGCAAATGCCGGTGCTGCATCCGCTCTGTGTCCCGTTGTCGTCTCGCATGAGCGAGGCTGTGGCCGTCTTTGCACCAATGTGTGAATCACAAGGAGTTCATGATGATCGACTTTTATACCGCCGCTACGCCCAACGGCTTCAAGGTGGCGATTGCCCTGGAAGAGTTGGGCTTGCCCTATCGGGTGATCCCGCTCGATCTGTCGGCGCTGGATCAGAAGAAGCCCGAGTTTCTGGCCATCAACCCCAACGGCCGTATTCCGGCCATCGTCGATCGGGATAATGGTGACTTCGCCGTGTTTGAGTCTGGTGCCATCCTCCTCTATCTGGCGGAGAAGGCGGGCAAGCTGCTGCCGGCAGATCCCAAGCGTCGCTCCCAGGCTATCCAGTGGCTGATGTTCCAGATGGGCGGGGTCGGTCCCATGATGGGGCAGGCCAACGTCTTCTATCGCTACTTCCCGGAGAAGATCCCGGCCGCCATCGAGCGCTACCAGAAGGAGGGGCGCCGTCTGTTCGAGGTGCTCGACAGCCACCTGGCCCATCACGAATATCTGGCCGACGAGTACAGCATCGCCGACATCGCCACCTGGCCCTGGGTGCGCATTTATGACTGGAGCGGCATCTCCATCGAGGGGTTGCCCCACCTGCAAGCCTGGATGGACCGGATGGCAGAAAAGCCCGCCTGCCAAAAGGGGATCACCATACCGCCGCGCAACGAGAAGCCGGAGGATCTGGTCAAACAGGCCCAGCAGATGGTAACACGTTGATTTTTATTGCTGACGGGGCTAAAAACCCCGTCACATTAGAAAAACTAGGGAAAGCTGATTATAAAGATTCGTTCGTTTTTCGTGATCTGAATCACTAAGATCACCGCAAGCCTAGGGAGTGTCCTGCTCCCGGCCGGTGCGGGTTCTCCGCCTTGTATTTTCACCTTTGATTGACTCTGTGTTTTTGGATCCCCTCTGCAGGTTTCTGCCAGGGGTGCGGCAGCTTTTTGATGATTTTCGGGACTGAGATATGTATCGGCACAGTTTTTATCCGCTGTTTTTTCTGACCATTCTGATGGTCGCTGTGGGCCAGATGACCCAGACCCTGTATGTGCCCTCCATTCCCATGATGGCGGGGGACTTCAACGTGGCCTCCGGCCAGTTGCAGGCGGTGATGGCCTGTTACCTGATCCCGTACGGGCTCTCCCAGTTTGTTTACGGCCCGCTGTCGGATCGTATCGGCCGTCGCCCCATCCTGCTTATCGGCATGATGGTGTTTCTGGTGGGCACCCTGACCATTCAGTTGATCCCAAGCTTCATGGCGCTGCTGGTGGGCAGCTTCATCCAGGGGCTGGGCACCGGGGCGGGTGGCGCCATGAGCCGGACCGTGATGCGCGATCGCTACAGCGGCGCCGAGCTCAACCGGGCCAACAGCCTGGTGAGCATGGGGGTGATCTTCTCCCCGCTGCTGGCGCCGGTGCTGGGCGGCTGGTTGACCGAGCTGTTCAACTGGCGTGCCGGGTACTGGTTCCTGTTCGGCTTCGGTGCCTTGACGACTCTGGCGCTGCTGGCCTGGTTTGCTGAAACGCTGCCGGCGACCGCGCGCCAACAGCCGCTGCGAGTCGGTGCCGCCTATCGCCACGTGCTCGGCAATCCGCGCTTTCAGGGCAACCTGCTCTGTCTGATGGCGACCTTTGCCGGTCTGGCGGTGTTCGAGGCTGCGGCCGGCGTGCTGCTCGGCGATGTGCTCAAGTTGAGTGCCCGTACCGTCAGCGTGCTGTTCGTGCTGCCGCTGCCCGGTTATCTGTTCGGTGCCTGGCTCTCCGCCAAGCTCAGTTTTCGCCTGAGTCAGGGCAAGCTGATGCGCCTAGGTATCGTCTTCCTGGCGCTGGGGTCGTTGATCATCCTGCTGCCGGGTCTGTTCGGGGTCGTGAGTGCGGCCTCCCTGGTTGGTGGTGCCGCCGTCTACTTCATCGGCAGCGGCATTCTCTATCCGACCGCTACCTCCTGCGCCATCGAACCCTTCCCGGGTCAGGCGGGCACCGCGGGTGCCATCCTCGGCGGCATGCAGAACCTGGGGGCCGGTATCGTGACGCTGCTGGCAGCCTGCTTCCCGATGGAAGGGCAGGTGACCCTGGGGGCCATCATGACACTGATGGTGCTGATCGTGGCGCTGAGCTTTCTCTGGCTGCGCCACCACGGTTCACCCCATCAACAGATGGCTGTCTGAGCCGAGCGCATAGAAAAGACCCGCCCAAGCCGGCGGGTTTTTTATGGGCCGCTGTGGCTGGCGCTGCGGGCAGTGTCGAAGGGGGGCGGCGGCAGGGGAGAGCGGGGCGCAGGAGATAAAGAAAAAGCCCGTCACGCTTGTGACGGGCTTTTTGCTGTTGGTACCCCGGAGATGCCGTTGCCGGTTTGGGCCCTTGAACCGTCGGTTCAAGGCGGGGATCGGATCTGACCGCAGGCTTCTCGGTCGTGCCGAGCATGCGCAATAGCCAGAAGGCAGATCCCCTGTTTGGTATGAATATCGGCTCGGGGACTTGAACCGGCTGACAAACACCCCAGGGAATTTTAAAACGGTGGACGATTAGGGCTGCAGGCCTTCGTCGCTGGATTCGCCATATTGTCCGTGCTCGATCAAGGCCGCTTCGATGGTGCGTTGCAGCATCTTGATCCGCTTGTCCATGGTCTCAGAGTATTGGTGATTTTTCTCTTTTTCAAGGCAGAGCTCATGGCAAAAATTGAGCGCTGCCATCACCGCCAGCTGTTCGTTGCTGGAGACCTTGGAGCGTTGACGCAGCTCGATGAGTTTATCAGTCAGCTGGTCGGCGGCCTGGCGCAGGGCATCCTGCTGTCCCAGGGGACAGGATACCTTGTAGGGACGTCCCAAAATGACGATTTCTACGGCCTCTGTGCTCATGCCTTCCTCAATACGGCGGAGCTGATTTCCGCCTTTATCCACGTGGACAACTGGGCGGGACTATATAGCGCAGATGCAGAAGTTTCAAGGCCTTGCTGGCTCTGGAAGGGGGAGAATGCTAGGATCCTGACCATTAATTCTGCATATTTGCCTGAACTTTGAGCGGATCTTCGATGAGCAAAACGAACCCCCTGAAATACGCGGCCGTGGCCGACCTGATGGAGCAGCATGAGCTGATGGCGACGGCTGTAGAGGCCCATGGCGTGATCTGCGGTCTGGTGTGCGGTGGTGTGGCACTGGACGACAAGAGCTGGCTGCCCCATTTCAATGATCTGGTCAACGACGGTTTCGGTCTGCCGGCCCCGGTGCGCCAGGTGGTGACCGATCTCTATCACCAGGTGATCGAGAGCCTGATGGCCCAGAAAGGGGTCGAGCTGCTGCTGCCAAGCGACGAAGCGCCGCTTGACGAGCGTATCGACTCGCTGGTGGATTGGTCCCAGGCCTTCCTGGCCGGTTTCGGCGTGGTGCAGCAGGAGCTCTCCAAGGCTTCCGAAGAGCTGCAGGAGATGATCCAGGATATCGCCAGCATCACCCAGGTCTCCGCCGAGTTCGATCAGGAGGATGAAGAGAACGAAGCCTCCTTCCTGGTGCTCTACGAGCATGTGCGTCTCGGGGTGATGATGAGCTTTGAGGAGTTCGGCAAGCGGCCGGATGCCCCGAGCACGCCGCCGACCCTGCACTGAGTCGGCCGAACTTGATAAAGAGCGCCTGGTGGCGCTCTTTTTACATCTGGACTTCGCCAGCGCCGACCCGCCGTGATGAGGCAAGTGACGACAGGGACTGCGCTTTTTTGCCCGTGGCTTCGCATCCCGACCCCACGCTTTGTGTTAGCATGACCCCACGTTTTCAGTCTTTCCCCTCATCTCATGTCTCAATCTGATCTGAACCACGTCGATGTGGCCATCGTCGGTGGTGGAATGAGCGGCGCCGTGCTGGCGCTCTCCCTCGCGGCCCTGCCAGGGCCCAAGCCCCTGCAGATCCTGCTGCTGGAGGCGAGCGCCCCCGAGCTCAATGCGCATCCCGGCTTTGATGCTCGCGCCATCGCGCTCTCCGCCGGCACCTGCGAGGCGCTGGCCCGGCACGGGCTCTGGTCCCGTTTTGCTCCCCATTGCAGCCCCATCAGCCAGATTCATGTGTCGGATCGGGGCCACTTCGGCCAGGCCGGCTTGACGGCGGCGGAGTATGGCCTGACAGCCCTCGGCCAGGTGATCGAGTTGTCGGCGGCGGGCATTGCGCTGCAGCAGGCGATTGCCGCCTGCCCGCAGATCCACATGCTGTGTCCGGCCCAGCTCGAGCGCGTGAAGCCATTGGCGGAAGGGGTAAACCTGACCCTGGCCGGTGGCGAGCGTTATCAGACCCGCCTGCTGGTGGCGGCCGATGGCGGCAACTCCTTCGTGCGCCAGCAGTGCAAGCTGGCGGTAAGTCGTCACGACTACGGCCAGAGCGCCATCATCGCCACCGTCAAGACCGCCGAAGACCCGGCCGGACGGGCTTTCGAGCGTTTCACCCAAGGGGGGCCGCTGGCCCTGCTGCCGATGCAGGACGGGCTCTCTTCCCTGGTCTGGAGCGTGGCGCGGGATGAGGCGCCGGCCTTGATGGCGCTCGATGACGCTGCGTTTCTGGTCCGCCTGCAACAGGCCTTCGGCTGGCGTCTCGGCCGCTTCCTGCAAACCGGCCAGCGCCACGTCTATCCGCTGGTGCTGACGGTGGCCGACTACCCGCTGGCCCAGCGCACCGTGCTGGTGGGCAACGCCGCCCATCTGCTGCATCCCATCGCCGGTCAGGGCTTCAACCTTGGCATGCGCGATCTGGACCTGCTCACCCGGGCGGTGGGCCGGGCGCTGGCGGCGGGGGAGGATATCGGCAGCTTTGAGGTGCTCAGCGGCTACTGGCAGCAGCGCAAGGGGGATCAGGCCCAGACGGTCTGGCTCACCTCCTCGCTGGCCCAGCTCTTCTCCAATGATCATGACCCGCTGGTGGCGGGCCGCAACCTGGCGCTTTCCCTGATGGGGCGGCTGAGCTGCCTCAAGGCGCCGCTGGCCTCCCGCACCCTAGGCTTTGTCGCCGATGTGTGCCGCCCCTGAGGCGAGGTGACGTCATGGGTATTGAACGGGTGCGCCTTCGGGCGTGCCCTCGCTGATCCCGGCGATCAGCCCTGAAAGGATATAGAACGATGCAGATGCAAAACGTGGATGTGGTGATTGTGGGGGGCGGCATGGTGGGCCTGGGGCTCGCCGCCGCGCTCAAGGGAAGTGCGCTCAAGGTCGCCGTGGTCGAGGGCCAGCTGCCGGAGTCCGCGCTTGACGAGGCGCCGGACAACCGGGTCAGCGCTTTGAGTCTGGCCAGTCAGCGCATCCTGCAGCAGGTGGGCGCTTGGCGCGGGATCGAGGTCCGTCGCCTGCAGCCCTATGGGCAGATGGAGGTGTGGGAGCAGGACAGCTTTGGCCGGATCGCCTTTGATGCCGCCAGCCTGCGCCAGCCTGAGCTCGGCCACATCGTCGAGAACCGGGTCATCCAGCTGGCGCTGCTGGAGGCGATCCTCGATGGCGACAACATCCAGCTGCTGAGCCCGGCCCGGGCGAGCAGCCTGCAAAGCGGCGAGGCGGGCTCCCTGCTGCTGCTGGAAGATGGCCGGGCGCTGTCGGCCAAGCTGGTGGTGGCGGCCGATGGCGCCCACTCCTGGGTGCGCCGGCAGGCCGACATCCCGCTCACCAGTTGGGATTACGGCCACCACGCGCTGGTGGCGACGGTGCGTTGTGCCGAGCCCCACGAGGCGGTAGCGCGTCAGATCTTCACCCCCGAGGGGCCGCTCGCCTTCCTGCCCCTGTGGCAACCAGATCTCTGCTCCATCGTCTGGTCGGTGCCAGCGGCCCGGGCCGAGGCGCTCTGTCAGTGCGATGAAGAGCATTTCAACCGCCAGCTCACCACCGCGTTTGACGGCCGGCTGGGGCTGTGCAAGGTGGAAGGGGCGCGCAGCGCCATCCCGCTCACCGCCCGCTATGCCCGCGACTTTGCCCGCGAGCGGCTGGTGCTGGTGGGGGATGCCGCCCACACCATCCACCCGCTGGCGGGGCAGGGGGTCAACCTGGGGCTGCTGGATGCCGCCGCGCTGGCCGAGCAGACCCTGCGCAATCAGGCGGCGGGCAAGGACATCGGCCGGCTCGCCAACCTGCGCGGCTATGAGCGCTGGCGCAAGAGCGAGGCCGCCAGCATGCTGGCGGCGATGGAGGGGCTCAAGCGGCTGTTCGCCGGTGCCAATCCGCTCAAGAAGCTGGTGCGTGGGGCCGGGCTGTGCGCCTTCGATCTGCTGACGCCGCTCAAGCAAAGCGTGATCCGGGCCGCCATGGGGTTAGAGGGTGAGTTGCCGGCCTTGGCCAAGGGGAACAATTTGCCAACCCGGCCGAAGTAAGAGGGTGATCCGGGCCGCCATGGGGCTGGAAGGCGAGCTGCCTGCCCTGGCCAAGGGTGAAAAAATCTAATAATACCCGGCTGTTTTCACAACAAAACTAATGTGATGAGGCTGATGACCCGGTTTGGGCATCAGCCTTTAATCTGGGCGGTCAGCGAAACGTTTTTCTTCAAATTGTGACGAAACGGTAAAAATCGAAATTTAATATCGCCATTACCGGGTTTGGTCTGTTTTTATCGCTGTTTTTACCTTAGTGTCTGGGGTCTGTTTACTGGCGGTGGATTAGTTTTTTTTGAGCGGCATGCGCGTCCGCTTGGCTTATAATCCGCTGCGTTCAAGGAATCACTCTTGCCCTGCGGGGCCGGAACGAGCACAGACTCAGGCACGTCGCTTGCTGCCACCCAGGTAGATAGCCGGATGGTGGCTGCCGGGCGAGCGATGCGTGAGTGTTGTCGCGAACGCTTAAGGAAACACAGCGATGATCCAGACTACAGTACTGCATCCCAAGCACCTGGAAGCCGGCGCCAAGATGGTGGACTTCCACGGTTGGGAAATGCCCATCAACTACGGCTCACAGCTGGAAGAGCACCATCAGGTGCGCACCGATGCCGGCATGTTTGACGTCTCCCACATGACCATCGTCGATTTGACCGGCGAGCGGGTCAAAGCCTTCCTGCAACACCTGCTGGCCAACGACGTGGCCAAGCTCACCGTCTTCGGCAAGGCCCTCTACAGCGGCATGCTGACCCCGGAAGGCGGTGTCATCGATGACCTCATCACCTATTACCTTGGCGAGACCTTCTACCGGTTGGTGGTCAACTCCGCCACCCGCGAGAAGGATCTGGCCTGGATCCGCCACCACGCCCAGGACTTCGGGGTGACCGTGACCGAGCGCCCCGAGCTCGCCATGATCGCGGTGCAGGGCCCCAACGCCAAGGCCAAGGCGGCCAAGGTGTTCAGCGCCGAGCAAAATGCCGCAGTGGAAGGCATGAAGCCCTTCTTCGGTGTGCAGGCTGGCGAGCTCTTCATCGCCACCACTGGCTACACCGGTGAAGACGGCTACGAGATCGTGGTGCCGCAAGAGCAGGCGTGCGATCTGTGGCAGGCGCTGCTGGACAACGGCGTGGCCCCCTGCGGCCTGGGTGCTCGTGACACCCTGCGCCTCGAGGCCGGCATGAACCTCTACGGCCAGGACATGGACGAATCCGTCTCTCCCCTTGCCGCCAACATGGCCTGGACCATCGCCTGGGAACCGAGCGATCGCCAGTTCATCGGCCGCGCCGCGCTGGAAGCCCAGAAAGCCGTCGGTAGCCAGCCCAAGCTGGTGGGGCTGGTGATGGAAGAGAAGGGCGTGCTGCGCAGCGGCATGCCGGTCACCTTCACCACCGCCGCCGGAGAAGAGCGGGAAGGTGTGATCACCTCCGGCTCTTTCTCGCCCACCCTGGGGTACAGTATTGCCCTGGCACGGGTGCCCCGTGATATCGGCGAACAGGCCTCGGTGGAGATCCGCAAGAAGCTGGTCACCGTCAAAGTGACCAAGCCGGCTTTCGTGCGCAACGGCCAGAAGCTGGTATAACGACCTATTGCGGCGAAGGGGCTGCCCTTCGCCAGACCCCCTTGCCCCGGCAACGCCTGTCGAACGCGCCGGGACAAGTGATCCAAGTGAATAAAGGAAGCACAAATGAGCCATATCCCGAGCGAACTGAAATATGCCACCTCCCACGAGTGGATCCGTGTCGAAGCCAACGGCGAGGCCGTGGTCGGTATCACCGAGCACGCCCAGGAGCTGCTGGGTGACATGGTGTTCGTCGATCTGCCGGAAGTGGGCAAACAGGTCGGTGCCGGTGATGACTGCGCCGTGGCCGAGTCGGTCAAGGCCGCCTCCGACATCTACAGCCCGGTGAGCGGCGAGATCCTGGCCGTCAACGAAGAGCTGGAAGGCAGCCCCGAGCTGGTCAACTCCGACCCCTACGGTGCCGGCTGGCTGTTCCGCATCAAGCTGGACGACGCGGGCGAACTCGCCAACCTGCTGGATGCCGAAGGCTACCAGAACGTGGTGGACGAAGAGTAATGCCCCCGGGCCCTGCCAATGCGCAGGGCCCGCTTGTATAGGTGCCCGTCGGCCAGGAGGCCGACCGGCAAGGGTGAAGTCGTCCGCACCGGTTTGCCCGTGGCCAACCGGTCAGCCGCAAGACGACCCCCTGTCGCTATGAGCGACATCCGCTGCCGGCAGGGGCCACCCTGCCAGCCGAACATGAGTGAAGCCGGTCGAGGCCGGCTGTCAGGCACTTAGTTATCAGGACTTTTTATCAGGAATAGGGAAATGACCCAGTCACTGTTTGAACTCGAGCAAAAAACCGATTTCATCCGCCGTCACATCGGGCCGGGTGAGGAAGATCTGCGCGCCCTGCTGGCCGTGGTGGGCGCCGAGAGCCTGGATGATCTGATTGAGCAGACCGTCCCCGCCGCCATTCGCCGGCCGGGTCCGCTCGGCATCGGCGCCTCCATGACCGAGGTGGAAGCGCTGGCCAAGCTCAAGGGCTATGCCGCCCAGAACAAGGTAGCCAAAAGCTACATCGGCATGGGCTATCACGATACCCATGTGCCCCACGTCATCCTGCGCAACGTGCTGGAAAATCCGGGCTGGTATACCGCCTACACCCCGTACCAGCCCGAGCTGGCGCAGGGCCGTCTCGAAGCCCTGCTCAACTTCCAGCAGCTGACCCTGGACTTGACCGGCATGGATCTGGCCAGTGCCTCCCTGCTGGATGAGGCGACCGCCGCCGCCGAGGCGATGGCGCTGGCCAAGCGGATGGCCAAGTCCAAAGCCAATCTCTTCTTCGTGGCCGACGACGTGCACCCGCAGGTGATCGACGTGGTCAAGGAGCGGGCGGTCCACTTCGGTTTTGACGTGGTCGTCGGCCCGGCCGCACAGGCCTGCGCCGAAGAGGTGTTTGGTGCCCTGTTCCAGTACCCCACCACCACAGGGGAGGTGAAAGATCTGCGGGCCCTCATCGCCGCCGTGCAGGCCCAGAAAGGGTTGGCCTGCGTCAGCGCCGACCTGCTCTCCCTGCTGTTGCTCAAATCCCCGGGCGAGCTGGGCGCCGACGTGGTGCTGGGCTCGGCCCAGCGCTTTGGCGTGCCCATGGGCTACGGTGGCCCGCACGCCGCCTTTTTCGCCACTCGCGATGCCTACAAGCGCTCCATGCCGGGCCGCATCATCGGCGTTTCCAAGGATGCCCGCGGCAAGGCCGCGCTGCGCATGGCGATGCAGACCCGCGAGCAGCACATCCGCCGCGAGAAGGCCAACTCCAACATCTGTACCGCTCAGGTGCTGCTGGCCAACATGGCGAGCTTCTACGCCGTCTACCACGGCCCGGTGGGACTGAAAACCATCGCCTCCCGCGTGCACCGTCTGACCACCATTCTGGCGCTCGGTCTCAAGGCCAAGGGCGTGGCCCTCAAGCATGCCAGCTGGTTCGATACCCTGACTGTGCAGACTGCCGACAAGGCCGCACTGATCGCCAAGGCTGAGGGGCTGGGCATCAACCTGCGTGCGGATCTGGACGGCGCGGTGGGCGTGTCGCTCTCCGAAACCACCACCCGTGGCGATGTGGCCGAGCTGTTCGAACTGTTCCTGGGCACAGGCCACGGCCTGGACATCGAGGCCCTCGACCAGGCGGCGCAGGCCCATCACGCCATCCCGCAGGATCTGCTGCGTACCGATGCCGTGCTGACCCACGAGGTGTTCAACAAGTACCACTCCGAGACCGAGATGCTGCGCTACATCCACCGTCTCGAAGCCAAAGATCTGGCCCTCAACTACGCCATGATCTCCTTGGGCTCCTGCACCATGAAGCTCAACGCCACCGCCGAGATGATCCCGGTGACCTGGCCCGAGTTTGGCAAGCTGCACCCGTTCGCCCCGCTGGCTCAGGCCAAGGGCTATCAGCTGCTGCTGGCCGACCTTGAAAACTGGCTGGTGAAGGTGACCGGTTACGATGCGGTCTGCATGCAGCCCAACTCCGGTGCCCAGGGCGAATACGCCGGCCTGCTCGCCATCAAGAAGTACCACGAGTCTCGCGGCGAGGGGCATCGCGACATCTGCCTCATTCCTGCATCCGCTCACGGTACCAACCCGGCTTCCGCCCAGATGGCTGGCCTGCGGGTCATCGTCACCGCCTGTGACAAATCGGGCAACGTGGATCTGGACGACTTGCGCGCCAAGGCCGCCGAGGCTGGGGATCAGCTCTCCTGTCTGATGGTGACCTACCCCTCCACCCACGGGGTGTACGAGGAGACCATCAAGGAGGTGTGCGACATCGTTCATCAGCACGGTGGTCAGGTCTATCTGGACGGCGCCAACATGAACGCCCAGGTGGGCCTCACTGCGCCGGGCTTTATCGGGGCGGACGTGTCCCACCTCAACCTGCACAAGACCTTCGCCATTCCTCACGGCGGTGGCGGCCCGGGCATGGGTCCCATCGGCGTGAAGAAACACCTGGCGCCGTTCGTGGCCGGTCACGCCGTGGTCAAGACCGACAAAGAGAGCCGCAACAACGGCGCCGTGTCGGCGGCACCGTTCGGCTCGGCCAGCATCCTGCCCATCAGCTGGATGTACATCGCCATGCTGGGGGACGAGGGGCTGAAGAAATCCACCCAGGTGGCCATCCTCAACGCCAACTACCTGGCCAAGAAGCTGGGTGAATCCTTCCCCGTGCTCTATTCCGGCCGCAACGGTCGGGTGGCTCACGAGTGCATCCTGGATATCCGCCCGCTCAAAGAAGCCTCTGGCATCAGCGAGATGGACGTGGCCAAGCGTCTGATGGACTACGGCTTCCACGCGCCGACCATGAGTTTCCCGGTAGCGGGCACCCTGATGGTCGAGCCGACCGAGTCGGAATCCAAGCGCGAGCTGGACCGCTTCGTGGAGGCCATGACTGCCATTCGCGCCGAGATTGCCAAGGTGCAGGACGGGCAGTGGAGTCTCACCGACAACCCGCTGGTCCATGCGCCGCACACCCAGGATGACGTGATGGACGTTGAGTGGTCCCGTGGCTACAGCCGCGCCGAGGCGGTGTTCCCGTCGGACGCCGTGCGTGCCGCCAAGCTGTGGCCGTCGGTCAACCGCATCGACGACGTCTACGGCGATCGCAACTTGTTCTGCTCCTGCATGCCGACCGAGGATTACGCCAAGTAAGGGCAGAGTCGCTTCGACTCGAACAGAGAGACCAAGGGCCTTGCATGTGCAAGGCCCTTTTTATTGGCGGGGACGATGGCGCTGAAATAGCGTGGAGGTTTTGTTATTTCAATGTTTCTTGTATAGTTGAAATTATGCAGAGATAGACGGAGGTTTGCATGAACAAAGCGATCGCTACCAAGGTGTTTGAGTCCCTCGCATCCGGCATTCGTCTCGATGTGTGGCGCCTGCTGGTCAAGTCGGGTCTGGAAGGCATGGTGGCCGGCCAGCTTGCCAGCGAGCTCGACATAGCCCCGAATACCCTCTCGTTTCACCTCAAGGCCATGTTGCACGCGGGCCTGCTCTCGGTGGAGCAGGAGGGGCGTTTCTTGCGCTATCGCGCCAATATCCCCCTGATGCTGGATCTTATCGGTTACCTCACCGAGGAGTGCTGCGCCGGTCATCCAGAGGCCTGCGGGGTGGGAGGTGTCGAGTCCCTCTGTGCGCCTGCCTGTTGTGATAAAGAGTAAGGGCACTGTCTGCCCGCCATTCGTTACCCTTCTGGGAGTCTTTTCATGAGTACCAATGCCTGCTGCGATCTGCCCGTCAGCAAAAAAATGCGTTTTCTAGACCGCAATCTGACCCTCTGGATCTTCGTCGCCATGGGCATCGGGGTTGGGATTGGCTATCTGTTCCCTCAAGTTGCCCAGTGGAACGAGGCGATGTCGGTCGGGACTACCAATATACCTTTGGCCATTGGCCTTATCCTGATGATGTACCCGCCGCTGGCCAAGGTGAACTACGCCACCATGGGGGCCATGACCCGGGATCGCCGCGCCATCACCCTCTCGCTGGTGATGAACTGGCTGGTGGGCCCCATCTTGATGTTCGTCATCGCGCTGGTGTTTTTGCACGATCAGCCGGGCTATATGGTGGGGCTCATCTTGATCGGTCTGGCGCGCTGCATTGCCATGGTGCTGGTGTGGAACGATCTCGGCGGCGGCAGCAAGGAGTACGGCGCCGGCCTGGTGGCGCTCAACAGCGCGTTCCAGATCCTCACCTACAGCCTGATGGCCTGGTTGTTCATTACCGTGCTGCCACCGCTGTTTGGTTTGCAGGGCTTCGCAGTGGATATCACCATGCTGGATATCGCGCAAAGTGTGCTGATCTATCTGGGCATTCCCTTTCTGGCAGGCTTCCTGAGCCGTCACTATCTGGTCAAGGCGAAAGGGGAGAAGTGGTACACCGAGCGTTTTATTCCGGCAATTTCCCCCATCACGCTTATCGCGCTGCTGCTCACTATCGTGCTGATGTTCAGCCTCAAGGGGGAGATGATCGTCGAACTGCCCATGGATGTGCTGCGGGTCGCTGTACCCCTGGTGGTCTACTTCGTGCTGATGTTCTTCACCAGCTTCCTGGTTGGCAAGAAACTGGGCATCCCCTATGACAAGAACGCCTCCATCGCCTTTACCGCCACCGGCAACAACTTCGAGCTGGCCATCGCCGTCGCCATCGCGGTGTTCGGGCTGAGCTCGGATCAGGCCTTTGCCGGGGTGATCGGCCCGCTGGTGGAAGTTCCCGTTCTGATCGCCCTGGTCAATGTCGCCCTGCGCATGAAGCGCTCTTATACCAACCCAGAGAACCCATCATGAATGACGCCCACATCACCATCTACCACAACCCGGCCTGCGGCACCTCCCGCAATACGCTGGCGCTTATCCGCAACTCAGGCGTTGAGCCGACCGTCATCCACTATCTGGAGACACCGCCCAGTCGCGATACCCTGCTGGCCTTGATTGCCGCCATGGGGATGCCGGTTCGCGACCTGCTGCGCCAGAACGTGCCCCCCTATGAGGCGTTGGGACTGGCCGAGAACAAGTTCAGCGACGATGAACTGGTCGATGCCATGCTGGCGCATCCTATTCTGATCAACCGTCCCATCGTGGTGACACCGCTTGGCACCAAGCTGTGCCGCCCGTCAGAAGTGGTGCTGGATATTCTGCCGTCCCCTCAGCAAGGAGCCTTCAGCAAGGAAGATGGAGAGCAGGTGGTGGATGCACAAGGCCGGCCCATCGGCTGACCCGGCGCTCAGGTGCGTGGCGATGATGTTGGATCGCCATGACGGGGTGGTTGCCTTGCCGGTTGCGTTCGGGGCAGGATGAGGGGCGGGGCGATTGACTCGGCCCTGATCCCGCACAGATCCAGCACAAGGAGTGGCAATGGACAGTACCCAGCGATTCTCGACCCGGGTCGAGGCCTATGTGAAATATCGGCCAAGTTATCCTGCCGCCATGCTCGATTTTCTGGCCAGCGCGTTGGCCATGGGGCCGGCTGCCCGGGTGGCCGATATCGGGGCCGGCACCGGCATCCTGACCGCGCTGCTGGCCCCCCGGGTGGCGCAAGTCTGGGCGGTCGAGCCAAATGCGGAGATGCGCGGGGCGGCCCGGCACCAGCTGCAGGCAGTGACCAATATCGAGTGGCAGGATGGCAGTGCCGAAGCCACCGGTCTGGCGGACGGGTCGGTGGATCTGGTGACGGTGGCGCAAGCGTTTCATTGGTTTGATCGCGCCGCCTTCAAGCAGGAGTGCCGGCGGCTGCTCAGACCCGGTGGCCGGGTTGCCCTCATCTGGAACGACCGGCTGACCGACACCCTATTTCTCAAGGCTTATGAGGCGGGGCTGCGTACCTATTCGGGGGATTACGAGGAGGTCAATCATCGCAATCTGGGCGAAGGGGACTTTCAGACCTTCTTCGAGGGGGAGTACCGGCTCGATCGTTTCGCCAACCGCCAGCTGTTCGATCTTGACGGAGTGCTGGGGCGGCTCAACTCCTCTTCCTATGCTCCGGTGGCCGGTTCGCAAGCCCATGTCGCGCTGACGGCGCTGATTGCCCGGGAATTTGCCCGCCATGCGGTCGATGGCGTGATTGCCTTCAACTACGACACCCTGCTCTACAGCGGCCGGGTGTAGCAGTCGGGGGTAGCAAGGAGCCCAGATAAACAGCGGGCCCTTGCCACCGGTGGCGAGGGCCCGCAAGGGCATGGCTGATCCTGTTCGCAACGATGGGCTGTGGTGCCTGCGCTAACTCTTGTTCAACCCCAGCATGGCCATCGCCTTGGCCAGAGTATCGACGGACTCCTGATGCTTGCCTGCCTTGTGCAGGACTTCCCCCTCGGCTCGCAGCTTCTTCACCTCGGCCAGTTTGTCGGCGCTGAGGGCGGGTTTGGCGGCGAGGGCATCATCGATCTTCTTCATGTCGGCGGGGCAGTGAAAGGCGAGGGCGCTGCCGGTAAAGAGCAGGCTTGCCAAAAGCAGGGCTGGTTTCATGTCGGCTGTCTCCACTGTGATGACCATGATGGGACGCTCCATCATGGGATACCCAGCAAGCATAGCCCGCGGTCCGCGCTCTGGCGGGGCGCTCGGGTTGAAGTGGGCGGGAAGCTGACGGTACCATGGTTGTTTTGCTCACGATTGAGCCAATCAGGGAGACCCCATGATACTCGCAAGGTTCCTCTCACCCCTGACCAGTCTGGTGATCTTCATTCTGGGCCACGGCATGTTCAACACCCTGCTGACGGTGCGCCTGTCTGCCGAGCAGGTATCGGCCCAGGCCATCGGCCTGGTATCGGCCGCCTACTTCGGCGGTCTGGTGCTGGGGGCCTTCGTCAATGCCCGCCTCATCATCCGGGTGGGCCACATCCGGGCCTATGCGGCTTATGCCTCCCTGCTCTGCTTTCTGTTTCTGCTGCACGGCATGGTGGTGGAGCCGCTGAGCTGGGCGGCGCTGCGGCTGGTGGGGGGCTTTGCCACCGGCGGCCTGTTCGTGGTGCTGGAGTCCTGGATGCTGGTCTCCAGCACGCCGGCCAACCGGGGCCGGCTGATGTCCCTCTACATGATCCTGCTCTACGGCTCCCTGGCCATGGGGCAGTTGCTGCTCAAGTGGGTGGATCCCATGGTGCTGACCCCGTTTGCCCTGTGCGCCATGGCGGCGACCCTGTCGGTGATCCCGCTGGCGGTTTCCCGGGTGGCGACCCCGGCCATGGTGGCACCCCAGCCGGTCGGTGTGCTGGAGCTGGTGCGGCTCACCCCGGCGGGGATGGGCAGCAGCTTTACCTCCGGCCTGATCCTCGGGGCCATCTACGGCCTGCTGCCGCTCTATTTTACCGACAGCGGTTCGTCGCTCTCCAAGGTGGCGGACATGATGGCGCTGGTGATCCTGGGGGGCATGTGCCTGCAGTACCCCATCGGTCGTCTCTCCGATCGCTACGACAGGCGGCTGGTGATCCTGCTGCTTGGCGCCGTGCTGGCGCTGCTGGCCCTGTTGATGGTGCTGCTGCCCGCCGGCTGGCGCGAGCCGCTGATGGGGGGCCTGGTGTTCCTGCTGGGCGGCATGGCGTTCTCCATCTACCCCTTGAGCCTGAGCCACGCCTGCGACGAGCTGCGCCCAGATCAGGTGCTGGGCGCCAATCAGGGGTTGCTGCTCGCCTACAGCCTGGGGGCCATGACCGGGCCGCTGCTGGCGCCTTTTGTCATGGCGCAGTTCGGGTCAGAGGGGCTGTTCGGCTACTTCGCCCTCTGTGGCCTGCTGCTGACAGGATATCTTGGCTGGCGCAAGCGGCAGCGGGCCCCCATTCCGCTGGCCGATCATCAGGTGTTCATCCCGGTGCCGCCCAATACCCCCATGACGGCGGAACTGGAGCCGAGAACGGATCTGGCGGGGGAGGCGGTACCCGCCAGCTATGCCACCCCCGGATCGGATGAGGGTCAGCAGTCAAAAGCAGGTTGAGTCGCGGGTACGTAGCAACAAAAAAAGCCGACTCACTGAGTCGGCTTTTTGTCCATCTGGTCGCTATCAGGCGGTGACGGCGTCAGCTTTGGTCGCTTCCGGCGCCGGATTGCGAATGAGGTAGTCAAACGCTCCCAGTGCGGCGGTCGCCCCGGCGCCCATGGAGATGATGATCTGCTTGAACGGCACCGTGGTGGCGTCCCCTGCGGCGTAGACGCCGGGCAGGGAGGTGGCGCCCTTGGTGTCGATCTCGATCTCGCCAAAGCGGGTCAGGGCCACGTCGCTCCCTTTCAGGAACTCGGTGTTCGGCACCAGACCGATCTGCACGAAGATGCCGGCCACCGCCAGATGCTTGATCTCGCCGGTGGTGCGATCTTCGTAATCCATGCCCACCACCTTGTTGCCATCACCGATCACTTCGGTGGTGCGAGCGCTCATGATGATGTCGATGTTGCCCATGGAGCGGGCCTTCTTCTGCAACACCTCATCGGCACGCAGGGTGTCGGCGAACTCCACCACGGTGACGTGTTCGACGATACCGGCCAAGTCGATGGCTGCCTCGATGCCGGAGTTGCCGCCCCCGATCACCGCGACCCGCTTGCCCTTGAAGAAGGGGCCATCACAGTGCGGGCAGTAGGCCACGCCCTTGGTGCGGTACTCGAGCTCGCCCGGCACGTTCAGGTCGCGCCAGCGGGCACCGGTCGCCAGGATCACGGCGCGGCTCTTCAAGGTGGCGCCAGAGGCGAGATCCACGTTGACGTAGCCATCCTTGCTGATGGCGGCGGCGCGCTGCTCGGTGATCACTTCCACGCCGTACTGCTTGACGTGCTGCTCCAGGCTCGCGGCCAGCTTGGGGCCTTCGGTGTAGGGCACGGAGATGAAGTTCTCGATACCGACGGTGTCCATCACCTGGCCACCGAAACGCTCGGCGACGATGGCGGTGCGAATGCCTTTGCGAGCAGCATAGATGGCGGCGGCGGCGCCAGCCGGGCCACCACCGACGACCAGTACGTCGTAAGGCGCTTTTGCGCTCAGCTCTTCAGCTTTGCGTTCGGCGGCGCCGGTGTCGAGCTTGGCGACGATCTCTTCGAGCGAAATGCGGCCCTGGCTGAACGGCTGACCGTTCAGGTAGACGTTCGGTACCGCCATGATCTGACGCTCGTTGACCTCGTCCTGGAACAGGGCTCCGTCGATCATGGTGTGGGTGATGCCGGGGTTCAGGGTCGCCATCAGGTTCAGCGCCTGCACCACGTCCGGGCAGTTGTGGCAGGAGAGCGAAATGTAAGTCTCGAAGTGGAACTCGCCCTTGAGGTTGCGGATCTGCTCCTGCACGGCCGCATCGGCCTTGGAGGGGTGACCGCCGCTTTGCAGCAGGGCAAGCACCAGGGAGGTAAATTCATGACCCATGGGGATGCCGGCAAAATGAACGCGCGGGGCCTGGCCCTTCGGTGCGACGCTCATGGAAGGCTTGCGGACGGCAGTGCCATCAGTCATGGCAATCTTGGGGGACATCTCGCTGATCTCTGTGGCCAATGCCAGCAGTTCGGCGGATTTGTCGCTGTCGTTGCCGGACACGCTGATCTCGATGGGATTGACGATGTACTGCAGATAGGTGTTCAGCTGTTGTTTGAGGTTGGTATCCAACATCTTCGAATTCCTTCTTTTGATTGCGGGTCGGCGTTTTGTCAGGCCAGAAAGCAGACCGGCCCTTGAGTGGGCCGGTCTTCAGAGCGGGGAGGCTTAGATTTTGCCTACCAGATCCAGGGACGGGGCCAGGGTGGCGTCGCCTTCTTTCCACTTGGCCGGGCACACTTCACCCGGGTGAGCGGCAACGTACTGGGCAGCCTTGACCTTGCGCAGCAGTTCCAGTGCGTCACGGCCGATACCGCCGGCGTTGATTTCAACGATCTGGATGATGCCTTGCGGGTCGATGACGAAGGTGCCGCGGTCAGCCAGACCGGCTTCTTCGATCATCACGCCGAAGTTGCGGGTGATGGTGCCGGTCGGGTCGCCGATCATCGGGTACTGGATCTTCTGGATGGTGTCAGAAGTGTCGTGCCAGGCCTTGTGGGTGAAGTGGGTGTCGGTGGAGACGGAGTAGATCTCGACGCCCAGCTTCTGGAATTCGGCGTAGTTGTCGGCCAGGTCACCCAGCTCGGTCGGGCAGACGAAGGTGAAGTCAGCCGGGTAGAAGAACACCACGGACCACTTGCCTTTCAGGTCAGCGTCAGACACCTGAACGAATTTGCCATTGTGGTAGGCGGTGGCGTTGAACGGCTTGATTTCAGTGTTGATGTAGGTAGACATGTATTTGCTCCTTGGTGATGTACATATGCCCGTCTGGGTTTGAAGAGTCGTGCCGGACGAGGCGTTTAACTTTCGATGGATTCATCATAGGGACTTTTCCTAATCGATCAAAGCCGCAATTTTGAATCACTTAAATCTACTTATTAGATAAACCATAGCTGCTGTACCTAACATGAATATCGCCGGCATGCCGGGATAACTCCTTGTCGAGATTCAACATCTGTGCGCGGCTTCGGCTTTTCAAGGGGGCGGGTGGCAGTCTGCCAACCGCAGAGAGGGCTGCCTTGCGACGCACAGGCGCCGGCACGCACGGGGACGAGGGGGAGGGGAAACGCGCAGATAAAAAAATCCCGGCGTCGTCGCAAGGACAAGGCCGGGTCATCAAACAAGGAATGGCTATATAAACAAAAGCTTTACAGCAAAGACTAACTACGGGGTGTGCAAACTTGCAGACATATGAGAGGAAGAGGACGGGTGCACAATCCCTCGTCTTCCGCTCGGCAACTATTGCATGACGGTCATGATAGTGTGATGCAGATCACAAAGCAAGGTTGTGGTGTAATTTTTCAATCAAAATGAAAGGGTTTCAGCTTTATTGCCGATCAAGTACGCTGAAAACGCTTTTATTGTAATTTTATTACATGAAATTGAGATCAAAAGTCGCCAGGCGGCTCCTGCTCCTCCATCAGTTCCAGCAGGTTGATGGCGACGGCAATGAAGTCCGACTCGGTGACGATGCCGATCAACTTGCGTCCTTTGAGTACCGGAAGGCAGCCGTATCTGTGTCGTTGCAGGTAGAGCGCCGCCTCCTTGATGCCGGCGTGGGGATCCACGCTCGCCACCTGGCGGGTCATGATCTCGTCGAGCTGCACGCTGTCGGTGAACTCCGCCTCCCGCTCCGGATTGATCAGCAGCAGTTTGGACTCGCGGGTGGCCAGGATGTCGGAGAGGGTGACCAGGCCCAGCAGATGATGCTGCTCGTCAACGATGGGGATGTGGCGGATCCGCTCCTGCTGCATCAGATCCATCGCCTGTTTGACGCTGTTTTCCGGACCCAGGGTGAAGGGGTGTTCAGTCATGATCTCGGATAGGGTCATCATGGTGGGCCTCCTTGTGTATCTGCTTTCACCCTAGCCCAGCCCCCCTCGGCAAAACATGATCAGGGTCAATACAAAACCTTAAAGGTTTTTTAACTGGCCCTGCTTCACATAATTGCTCGCTATCCCTTGTCTCCCTTGGGTTTTTGGTCTTTTGGGTTGCCTTGGAAGAAGGGGATAACTAGACTAGCCGCCGATTCCCCCCGAGGTGAAAGATGCAAGTATCCGATTTTCATTTTGATCTGCCAGACGAGCTGATTGCCCGCTATCCCATGACGGAACGTACCGCCAGTCGTCTGTTGCAGCTCGATGGTCAAACTGGCGCACTGCGCCACGGTCAATTTGTGGATGTGCTGGACCAGCTCAACCCCGGCGATCTGCTGGTGTTCAACAACACCCGTGTCATTCCGGCGCGCATGTTTGGCCAGAAGGCCAGCGGCGGCAAGCTGGAGGTGCTGGTGGAGCGGATGCTGGACGAACACAGCGTGCTGGCTCATGTGCGCTCTTCCAAATCGCCCAAGCCCGGTACCCGGCTCATTCTGGATGGCGGGGCCGACGGCGAGAAAGTTGAAGCCGAGATGCGTGCCCGTCACGATGCCCTGTTCGAGATCCACTTCCTCGACCCCCGCCCCGTGCTGGAGATCCTGGAAGCCATCGGCCACATGCCGCTGCCCCCTTACATCGACCGTCCCGACGAGGATGCCGACAAGGAGCGCTACCAGACCGTCTACAACCAGAAGCCGGGTGCCGTGGCGGCGCCGACTGCTGGCCTGCATTTCGACGAGCCGCTGCTCGAGAAGATCCGTGCCAAGGGGGTGGAAACGGCGTTCGTCACCCTGCACGTCGGGGCGGGCACCTTCCAGCCGGTGCGGGTGGACAAGATTGAAGATCACCACATGCACTCCGAGTATGCGGAAGTGCCGCAAGAGGTGGTGGATGCCATCGCGGCCACCCGTGCTCGTGGTGGTCGGGTGATTGCGGTGGGGACCACCTCGGTGCGTTCGCTGGAGAGCGCGGCCAAGGTCACACTGGCGCAGGGCAAACCGCTGGCGCCCTTCTTTAGTGACACCGATATCTTCATCTTCCCTGGCTACCAGTTCCAGATTGTCGATGCCATGGTCACCAACTTCCATCTGCCGGAGTCGACCCTGATCATGCTGGTCAGTGCCTTTGCCGGTTATGACAACGTGATGGCGGCCTATCAGGCGGCCGTGGCCGAGCAGTACCGTTTCTTCAGCTACGGGGACGCCATGTTCGTCACCCGTCGCCGGGCGCAGGCATAAGCCACGTCCTTTATACCGGGCCCTCGGGCCCCCTACTGTCAGACTGTTTCTCTGACGCAACGAGGTAGCAATGAAATTTGAACTGAAAACCACTGACGGCCGTGCCCGTCGCGGCCAGCTGGTATTCGAGCGTGGCACCGTGCAGACCCCGGCCTTTATGCCGGTCGGCACCTACGGCACCGTCAAGGGGATGACCCCGGAAGAGGTGCGTGAGACTGGCGCTCAGATCCTGCTCGGCAACACCTTCCACCTCTGGCTGCGGCCGGGGCAGGAAGTGATGCGCGCCCACGGCGATCTGCATGACTTCATGAACTGGCAGGGCCCGATCCTGACCGACTCCGGCGGTTTCCAGGTGTTCAGCCTGGGGCACATCCGCAAGATCACCGAAGCGGGCGTGCACTTCCGTCACCCCATCAATGGCGAGAAGATCTTCCTCGACCCCGAGAAATCCATGGAGATCCAGTACGATCTGGGCTCCGACATCGTGATGATCTTCGATGAGTGTACGCCGTACCCGGCCACTTACGAAGAGGCGCGCAAGTCGATGGAGATGTCCCTGCGCTGGGGCAAGCGTTCGCGCGACAAGTTCGATGCGCTCGGCAACAAGAATGCCCTGTTCGGCATCATCCAGGGTTCCGTGTACGAAGATCTGCGGGATGTGTCGCTGGAAGGCCTCTTGGAGATCGGCTTCGACGGCTACGCGGTCGGTGGTCTGGCGGTGGGTGAGCCGAAAGAGGACATGCATCGCATCCTAGAACACGTCTGCCCGAAAATCCCGGCTGACAAGCCGCGCTACCTGATGGGCGTGGGCAAGCCGGAAGATCTGGTGGAAGGGGTGCGCCGCGGTATCGACATGTTCGACTGTGTGATGCCGACCCGCAACGCCCGCAACGGCCACCTGTTCACCACCGACGGGGTGGTCAAGATCCGCAATGCCAAGTATCGCGAGGACACCAGCACCCTGGATGCCGACTGCGATTGCTACACCTGCAAGAACTACACCCGCAGTTATTTGTACCATCTGGACAAGTGCAACGAGATCCTCGGTGCCCGTCTGAACACCATCCACAACCTGCGTTATTACCAGCGTGTGATGCAGGGTTTGCGGGACGCGATCGAGCAGGGTAAATTAGACGACTTTGTAACTGAGTTTTACCGTCGGCAAGGGAAGCCCGTGCCTCCGTTAGCTGAAAATGACGTGAAATAACAACGATATATAAGCTAGTTTTCAAATCTACATCAATAAGAGGTTGTTAAATGAGCATTATCTCCAAGGCGTATGCAGAAGGCGCAGTTCCGGGTGCACAGGGTGGTGGCATGGAAATGATCATCATGCTGGCCGTATTCGGCCTCATCTTCTACTTCATGATCTATCGCCCCCAGGCCAAGCGCGCCAAAGATCACCGCAACCTGATGAGCTCCCTCTCCAAGGGTGACGAAGTACTCACTTCCGGTGGCCTGGTTGGCAAGATCGCCAAAGTATCCGCCGACAGCGAATACCTCGTGCTGGCCCTGAACGATCAGACCCAGGTCACCATCAAACGTGACTTCGTCTCTGCCGTTCTGCCCAAGGGTTCTATCCAGTCCCTCTAATCTCCCGAGGAGCACAGCGTGTTAAATCGCTATCCGCTGTGGAAATACCTGATGGTGGTCGTGGTGATCGCCATCGGTTTTCTATATGCAGCCCCCAATCTTTACGGCGAAGACCCGGCCTTGCAGATCTCTGCCAGCCGGGGGGCCGAAGTCAAGCTGGACACCCTTGATCTGGTGAAAGAGACGCTCGATGCGGCTCAGATCCCGGTCAAGCATGCGGCGTTCGAGCACGGCTTCATCCTGGTTCGTTTCAAAAATACCGAAGAGCAGCTCAAGGCGCGCGACATCGTCGCCAACAAGCTGGGCGACAACTTCATTACCGCTCTCAACCTGGCCCCTTCCACACCTGCCTGGCTCGAAGCCATTGGCGCCAACCCGCTCAAGCTGGGTCTGGACCTGCGCGGCGGTGTGCACTTCCTGATGGAAGTGGACATGGCCGAGGCGCTGACCAAGCAGCAAGAGCAGATGGTGCAGGATTTCCGCTCCGAGCTGCGTACCCAGAAGATCCGTTATTCCGGCGTGCGCCGGGCCGGTGATCAGGTACAGGTGCTGTTCCGTGACGAGGCCGATCAGGCCAAGGCCATCTCTCACCTGCGTCGTCAGAACCCGGATCTCACCTTCACCACCGAGCAGAAGGGGGACGAGTTCGTCCTGCTGGCCGGTCTGAGTGAAGCCAAGATCAAGGAAGTGAAGAAGTACGCCCTCGAGCAGAACATCACCATCATCCGCAACCGGGTGAACGAGCTGGGCGTGGCCGAGCCGCTGGTACAACAGCAGGGTGCCGAGCGCATCGTGGTGGAACTGCCCGGCATTCAGGACACCGCCCGTGCTAAGGAGATCCTGGGCGCGACCGCGACCCTGGAATTCCACATGGTCGATGAGACCGCCGACATCCAGGCCGCGGCCGACGGTCGGGTGCCGCCGAGCTCCAAGGTCTACAACGATCGCAACGGACGCCCCGTGGTGCTGCAAAAGCGCATCATCTTGACCGGTGACCACATCGTGGGTGCCCAGTCCGGTTTCGACGAATACAGCCGTCCCCAGGTCAACATCAAGCTTGATGGCCAGGGTGGCAACAAGATGGCCAACTTTACCAAGGACAACGTTGGTAAGGGCATGGCTACCGTGTTCATCGAATACAAGCCGGTCGGTCAGCCGGGTCCGGACGGCAAGCGCAAGTTCCGCAAGCAGGAGGAGGTGATCAACGTCGCCACCATCCAGTCGCGCCTTGGCAGCCAGTTCCGCATCACCGGCATCGACAACGCCAACGAAGCCCATAACCTGGCGCTGCTGCTGCGTGCCGGTGCGCTGATCGCCCCGATCCAGATCGTGGAAGAGCGCACCATAGGCCCGAGCCTGGGTCAGCAGAACATCGACAGCGGTATGGAAGCCATCGGCTGGGCCATGCTGGTGATCGTGCTGTTCATGGGGATCTACTACCGTGCGTTCGGCTGGGTGGCCAACATCGCCCTCACCATGAACCTGGTGCTGATCGTCGGTATCATGTCAATGATCCCGGGGGCCACCATGACCCTGCCGGGCATTGCCGGTATCGTCTTGACGCTGGGCATGGCGGTGGATGCCAACGTGCTGATCTACGAGCGTATTCGTGAAGAGATCCGCAACGGTCGCGGGGTGCAGCAGGCCATCCATCTGGGCTTTGATCGGGCGTTCTCGACCATCGCCGACTCCAACGTCACCTCGCTCATCACCTGTGTGATCCTGTTCGGTATCGGTACCGGCGCCATCAAGGGCTTCGCCCTGACGCTGGGGATTGGTCTGAGTGCTTCCATGTTTACCGCCATCACGGTCTCCCGCGCCATCATCAACCTGGCCTGGGGTGGACGGCGCCTCGACAAGCTGCCGATCTAAGGAAGAGACATGTTTCAGATTCTACATTTTGAAAAGCCCATTCCCTTCATGCGCTATGCCAGGCCGGGTGTGGTCTTCTCTACCCTGCTGATGGTGATCTCCCTGTTCTTCCTGTTCGATCGGGGCCTGAACTGGGGTCTGGACTTCACCGGTGGTACCACCATCGAGGTGGGCTTCCAGCAGTCGGTGAGCCTGGACAAGGTGCACCAGGTGCTGGACGAGCAGAAGATTGAAGGGGCGACCCTGCAACACTTCGGCTCCAGCCGTGACGTACTGTTCCGCCTGACCCCGAAAGAGGGGGTCAAGGTGGAACAGCAGGGCAACGAGGTGCTGGCGGCGGCCAAGCTGATCGATCCTGCGGCCGTGCTCAAGCGCGTCGAGTTCGTCGGCCCTTCGGTGGGTGACGAGCTGGCGACCGACGGTGCGCTGGCCATGCTGGCCTCCATCATCTGTATCCTGATCTACGTGGCGGTGCGCTTCGAATGGCGTCTGGCCATGGGGGGCATTCTCTCCCTGGTGCACGACGTGGTGATCACCCTCGGCGTCTTTGCCTACTTCCAGTACGAGTTCGACCTGACCGTGCTGGCGGCATTGATGACCCTGGTGGGTTACTCCCTGAACGACACCATCGTAGTGTTCGACCGACTGCGGGAGAACTTTCGCAAGGTGCGCAAGGGGGATACCGAGTACATCCTGGATCTCTCCATGACCGAGACCCTGAGCCGGACCATCATCACCTCGGGGTTGACCTTCGTGGTGGTACTGGCGCTGCTGCTCAAGGGCGGTCCGCTGATCCACGGTTTCTCGGTGGCCATGGTGATCGGTGTTGCCTTCGGTACCTACTCCTCCATCTATGTGGCGAGCTCGTTCGCCATGTTCTTCGGGGTCAAGCGGGAGCACATGCTGCCGACCCAGGTGGAAAAAGAGGGCGCGGATCAGCAAGAGATCCTGCCGTAAATGACAAGGGCGCCGCGAGGCGCCCTTTCTCTTATCGTCCGGGTGAGTCATTATGACGGTTTTACCCACGGCTGTTGGCCAACAGGCAAGGAGCAAGCCATGCAACACAATCCCCGTTTTCTGGCACTGGTAGAGGCCATTCGTCCCCGGGTGACCGAAACCGATGTACATCAGATCAAGCGCTGGCAGGATGAGGGCCGAGCATTTCATCTGATCGACGTGCGGGAAGAGAGCGAGTGGGCCAGGGGCCATCTGCCGGGGGCGACCTACCTCGGCCGTGGCGTGATCGAGCGGGACATCGAGACCCGTTACCCGGATCCCGACACCGAGCTCTACCTCTATTGTGGTGGCGGATTTCGCTCCATTCTGGTGGCGGAGAACCTGCAGAAGATGGGCTACGACCGGGTGGTCAGCGTCGATGGTGGCTTTCGGGGCTGGTGTGATGCCGGATACCCTGTCGAATCCTGATTTATTTGAGGGAGAGAGGCTCAGCCACATGACAAAGTGTCGGCTGACCTTTACCATATGCCGGGTCAAGCGTAAGCGTCGGAGTGTTCATTGAACGTCAGGAAAGGGATTGGATACCTCCTTGGTATCCTGTTGCTGCTCCCCATGTGGGGTTGCAGCAGTAGCAGTCAGGTTGAAGCGCCTCAAGTTCCCAAGCCGCAACCCGCTTCACTGGTATTGGCGACCCCCCTGCAGGTCTCTTACCAGAGCGAGTTGGCGTTGGCGCGACTCGGGCAGATGCTCAGTGAGATGGAATTGACCACGGAGCAACGGGCTGAACTGTTTTATGAGCGTGCTGTCGTGTTTGACCGGGTAGGCTTGCGCTCCCTGGCGCGGCTGGATTTCAACCGCGCCCTGCGGGAGAAGCCGGATTTCGCCGAAGCCTACAACTTCATCGGCGTCTACTTGGTGCAGCAGCAGAATTATGACGAGGCCTACGAGGCATTTGATTCCGCCCTCGAGCTGGCTCCCGATTATGACTATGCCTACCTGAACCGTGGCATTGCGCTCTATTACGGCAATCGTCCTGAGCTGGCCGCGGCCGATATGAAGCGCTTCTACGAGGCGCAGCCGGAAGATCCCTATCGGGTGATCTGGCTCTATCTGGCCGAACAGAAGCTCAATGCACCGGCCGCCATGAGCCGGATGCGCGAGCGGCTCAACAAGTATGATGACGATGCCTGGAACTGGGATCTGGTGCGCCTCTATACCGGCGAACTAAATGCCACCCAGTTGATGGGCAACGTGGTGAAAGGGGTGAAGGACAACCGGGAACTCGCCGAGCGCCTGTGCGAAACCTACTTCTACCTCGGCAAGTTTGAACTGGCCAAGGGCAACCGCAAGGAAGCCATCAGCTACTTCAAGCTGGCGCTCGCCAACAACGTGTATGACTTCATCGAGCACAGATATGCCCTGCTCGAACTGGAGCTGATGGCGCGCAAACCCCTGCCGCCCGGTGCCCAGAGTGCCCAGGGCAAGAGCAGCAAGCAGGCATCTTGAGCTTGCCCTGTTGCCGGTTGGAATGATGTAGAAAAGGCCTCATTGCGAGGCCTTTTTGCTGTCCGGGTGTCAGACGCGACGGTGTGAGTCACCCTCGGCAGATGGTATGCCGCCGGCTCACTGCGCCAGCATCATGCCGGGGATCTGGCGCCAGTAGCCGTTGCAGTCGCGCTCCTGCTGCAGGAGCAGGGGAGCCTGGCCCTGCTGGTTGGCCTTGAAGCGGTCCAGCATCGTCAGGGTGTCCAGCCCTTCTGGGGAGAGGCGCACCACATCCACCAGCCCCTCCATCCCGGCCAGATCGTTGCCCAGGTTGTAGCAATAACCGGACTGGGTCTGTATGCCGTTGAGATTGAACACCTTCTGCCCCTCTCGGCTGCTGGCGAGCCGGCCGATGGGGTAGTCGATGCAGGCCAGTTCGCAGTTGTCCTTGGGCCGGTCGAGGGAGCGGGCGGTGAAGCAGCGCGCCGAGTAGGCGAGTGGCAGGTGGCCGTAGGCGAACACCTCCACCTCGAACTGCTGGCGGGCACTGCCCAGATCTTGATTGAGCTGCACCAACCAGTCACGGGAGAGCTCCACCGGCATCACCCAGCGCTGCATCCCCTGTTTGAGCAGCATGCGCAGCACGTCGGCATTGTAGGCGTTGATGGCGGGGCCGCAGACGAACGGCAGCCCGGCTTCGCTGGCGAGCTGGACAGCCCCCAGATCATTGGCCTCGATCATCAGTTCGCCGTTGTCGACCAGTCGCTTGACCTCCTTGAGCTCGGAGGGGGCGGAGATGAGCGCCAGCGTGGAGAGCACCGCCTGCTTGCCCGAGCCGGCCACCTGACGGGCGAGGGCAATCCAGTCGTCCACTTTGAGTTCACGGCGCTTGCTGCAGACGGTTTCCCCCAGATAGACGATGTCGGCCTGGCTGGCTGCGGCCGCCTGATAGAAGCTCTGGGTGTCGGCCTTGGGCCAGTAGAAGAGCAGGGGGCCGAGAGAGAATTTCATGAACAGGGCTCCTTATTGCCACTGGCGATGGTAGGCACCGAGGGTGGTCTGGCTCCCCTCGGAGACGCGGGCGAGCTGGGCATCCCACTCAGCCTTGACCTGATAGGCCTCCGGATTGGCCTGATAGGCGTCGATGGCGGCGCGCCAGACCCGGGTGACCTGCTCCACGTAGGCGGGGCTGCGTTGGCGCCCCTCGATCTTGACCGACTGGATACCGGTCTGGAACAGCTCGGGCAACAAGCCAAGGGTGTTGAGGCTGGTGGGCTCCTCCAGCGCGTGGTAGGTCTGGCCATCCACCTCGAAGCGGCCCTTGCACAGGGTCGGGTAGCCGGCGTTTTCCCCCGGGCCGTAGCGGTCGATCAGCACCTCGTTGAGGCGAGACTCGAGGCCGCTCGGGGTCTCCTCCCAGCGCACGAACTTGGCCGGTGAGCAGGCGCCGACGGTATTGGGGCTCTCGCCGGTCATGTAGGAGGAGAGGTAGCAGCGCCCCTCCGCCATGATGCAGAGGCTGCCGAAGGCGAAGACTTCGAGGCCGATGTCAGTCTCGCGGGCCAGCTGCCTCACCTGGTGCATGGAGAGGACCCGGGGTAACACCACCCGACCGACGTTGAAGTGCTGCTGGTAGAAGCGGATGGCGGCGGCGTTGGTGGCACTGGCCTGCACCGAGACGTGCAGCTCCAGATCCGGGTAGCGGCGGCTGGCATAGTCGAGCACGGCGAGGTCGGCGATGATCAGGGCATCGGCCCCCAGTGCGGCGCCCTTGTCCACCGCCTGTTGCCAGCGGGCATCGGAGCCCGGGTGGGCGAAGGTGTTGATGGCGATGTGCAGTTTGCGGCCATGCTGGTGCACATAGTCGACCGCTTTCTCCAGCTTGCTGTCGGTGAAGTTGAGCCCGGCGAAATGGCGGGCGTTGGTGTCATCCTTGAAGCCGATATAGACCGCATCGGCCCCGTTATCCACGGCTGTTTTCAGTGCCGGCAAACTACCTGCCGGACAGAGTAATTCCATCGGGTACGCTCCGAGAGGGCAAAAATGCAAAAGTGGCCCGATTGTATTCACCGGCGTCCTTCCACTTTTTGACCTGAGGCAGCTTTGTGTGGCTTTACCCTTCTTGAGGTAAGTGGGCACAAGTTTGATTTCCAACAGGATCATGGCTGCGGCCCTGTGCTTGAATGCGCAAAAAACTGGGAGTTTATCGTGTTTCAACAACTGCAACGTCGCCTGGTCGAACAGGCTCCCCGCATTCTGCGCCATCCTCTCAAGCTGGTGCCATTTTCCTTGCAGCAGAGCCTGATGGAGCGCCTGCTGGCCAGCGTGTTCAAAGAGGCCATCGCAGATGGCGACTTTGAATTTCTGGCGGGCAAGTGGCTCAAGGTGGAAGTCTCGGATCTGGAGCTCTGCTGGTTCATCAGCGAGCAGGATGGCAAGCTGGTGGTGGCGCGTCATTGCGAACAGGCCGATGTCTGTTTCAGCGGCACCACCAATGACCTCATTCTGATCGCCGGGCGCAAGGAAGATCCTGACTCTCTCTTCTTCCAGCGCAAGCTGAAGATTGAAGGGAACACCGAGCTGGGGCTGGAGGTGAAAAATCTGATGGACAGCCTGGATCTGGACGGATTGCCAAGCCTGGTGCGTTATCCCTTGCTGGATCTTGCCACCTTCATCGAGCGGGCGAAGGCGGGCTCAGCGCAAGAGGCGCACTCTGCGCCGGCGGGTGGGGTTGCGCCTCAGCTGTGAGACCAGCCCATCGGCATGGTGGCGGTAGTGATTGCGGGCCCACAGGCAGCGACAGGCCCACAGACAGGGCAGCAGTGCTAGCAGGGCGCCGGCGTTGGGAAGGCGCGAGAGCAGCAGACCCAGCGCCAGCCAGATGAACGGCTGGGCTTCGTAGAGCCACTCCGGCTGAAACCAGCGCTTGGTCGGGAAGATGACCAGATCGGTACGTCGATAGCTGGATCGCATCATCCAGACGGTGGCGCCGGCGACAAACAGCAAGGTGCCCGCCAGCCAGAGCAGCGGGGAGTGGCTGAGCAGGATGATGCCGACCGCCACCAGCAGATAGCAGACGGGCAACCTCTCATAAAGCCAGCGTGGGCACATGTTGCCTCCACTTTTCACCTTCCCATCCTTCAAGTCTAGCCAGTCAGCGCACCCGTCTCATATCGCTTTGTTCTGCAAAACGGCGTCATTGTTGTGAATTGGCGCGCCATTTACGGTGCCAAAATAGCGATTGGCTATGTTACAATTGCGCGCCATTTTTGACTGAAGATTGACTGGGCATGTTGGATCAGATTCGTATCGTGTTGGTAAACACTTCTCACACCGGCAACATGGGCTCTGCGGCGCGCGCCATGAAGACCATGGGCTTGAGCCAGATGGTGCTGGTTGATCCGCAAGCACAGCCCGATGACAACGCCTATGCGCTGGCCGCCGGTGCCAGCGATCTGCTGGCCAATGCCCGCATCGTGTCGACCCTGGATGAAGCCATTGCGGATTGTGGTCTGGTCATCGGTACCAGTGCCCGCTCCCGTACCCTGAGCTGGCCCATGCTGGGCCCCCGTGAAGCGGGCGAAAAGCTGGTAACCGAGGGGATGCAGCATCCGGTGGCACTGGTGTTTGGTCGTGAACGCACCGGCCTGACCAACGATGAGCTGCAAAAGTGCCACTACCACGTGGCCATTCCGGCCAACCCGGAGTACAGCTCCCTCAACCTGGCCATGGCGGTGCAGACCCTCTGCTATGAGGTGCGGATGCACTGGCTGCAGCAGGAACAGGTCGGTGAGACCGACATGGCGGTGGATTATCCCAGCGCCGAGCAGCTGGAAGGCTTCTATCAGCACCTGGAGCAGACGCTGCTTAAGACCGGCTTCATCGCCGACGATCATCCAGGACAGGTCATGAGCAAGCTGCGCCGTCTGTTCAACCGGGCTCGTCCGGAAGCGGTGGAACTCAATATCTTGCGCGGCATTTTGACCTCGGTGCAAAAACCGAGACCGCAGGATTAAACCCGACTGGATTACTCAACCATATACTTGACTAATTTAGTCGGGTATGTGACCATATGCCCATATTGATTGGTTCGCAAAACGGTAAGGCATATGAGACTGACCTCAAAAGGACGTTACGCTGTGACTGCCATGCTCGACGTGGCGTTGCATGCAGAGCAGGGGCCCGTACCCCTGGCTGATATTTCGGAGCGCCAGGGCATCTCCTTGTCCTATCTGGAGCAGCTGTTTGCCCGCCTGCGTAAGCATGGCCTGGTGAGCAGCGTGCGTGGCCCGGGCGGCGGTTATCGCCTCGGTCTGGCGCCGAATGCCATCTCGGTCGGTCAGGTGATCACCGCGGTCGACGAATCGGTGGATGCCACCAAGTGCCTCGGCAAGGGCGGCTGCCACGGCGGCACCCAGTGCCTCACTCACTCCCTGTGGCGTGACCTGAGCGAGCGGATCTCCAGCTTCCTGGGGGACATCACCCTGGCCGAGCTAGTTGATCAGGCCGATGTGCGCCGGATTGCCGGCAAGCAAGATGAACAAATGAAAACCGTGTTGTCCCTGGTAGACCGGGCAGAACGCGGCGATGTGAGCTTGAAAGTCCAACTATAAACAAACGTGCTTTCCACAGCTGGTCGATGTATGGCCCTGGCTGTAACGGAGAAAAACATGAAACTGCCTATTTACCTTGATTATTCGGCAACCTGTCCGGTGGACCCGCGTGTCGCAGAAAAAATGATGCAGTGTCTCACCATGGATGGCCTGTTCGGCAATCCAGCTTCCCGTTCCCACCGCTTTGGCTGGCAAGCCGAAGAGGCGGTTGATCTGGCCCGTAATCAAGTGGCAGAGCTGATCGGTGCCGACCCGCGCGAGATCGTCTTCACCTCCGGTGCGACTGAATCCAACAACCTCGCCATCAAGGGCGTCGCCCATTTCTACGCCGGCAAGGGCAAGCACATCCTTACCTCCAAGACCGAACACAAGGCGGTACTGGATACCTGTCGCCAGCTGGAGCGCGAAGGCTATGAGGTAACCTACCTCGAGCCGATGCCCAATGGCCTGTTCACCCTGGAACAGATCGAAGGCGCCCTGCGTGATGACACCATCCTGGTCAGCATCATGCACGTCAACAACGAGATCGGCGTGGTGCAGAACATCGCCGCCATCGGCGAGCTGTGCCGCTCCCGCAAGATCCTGCTGCACGTGGATGCGGTACAGAGCGTGGGCAAGATCCCGGTCGACGTGGAAGCGCTCAAGGTTGACCTGCTCTCCATGTCCGCCCACAAGGTATACGGCCCGAAAGGCATTGGTGCCCTCTACGTGCGTCGCAAGCCGCGTGTGCGCCTGGAAGCCCAGATGCACGGTGGAGGTCACGAGCGCGGCATGCGTTCCGGCACCCTGCCGACTCACCAGATCGTCGGCATGGGCGAAGCCTTCCGCATCGCCAAAGAAGAGATGGTGAGCGAAGGTCAGCGCATCATGGCCCTGCGTCAGCGTCTGTGGGACGGCATCAAGGATATCGAAGAGGTCTACATCAACGGTGACTTGGAACAGCGTGTGCCGGGCAACCTCAACGTCAGCTTCGCCTATGTGGAAGGGGAATCCCTCATCATGGCGCTGAAGGATCTGGCGGTCTCTTCTGGTTCTGCCTGTACCTCGGCCAGCCTGGAGCCCTCCTACGTGCTGCGCGCACTGGGCCTGAACGACGAGCTGGCGCACAGCTCCATCCGTTTCAGCATGGGTCGCTTCACCACCGAGGAAGAGATTGATTACGCAATCAAGCTTATCCGTGACTCCATCGGTCGTCTGCGCGAGATGTCTCCCCTGTGGGAGATGTACAAGGACGGCGTCGATCTGAACACGGTCGAATGGGCTCATCACTGATCCGCGGGATTGGTGTTCAACGGAATTAGCAGGAGTTAGATATGGCTTACAGTGAAAAAGTAATCGACCACTACGAGAACCCCCGTAACGTAGGTGGCTTCGACAAGAACGATCCCAGCATCGCTACCGGCATGGTCGGTGCACCGGCCTGTGGTGACGTGATGAAGCTGCAGCTGAAGATCAGCGACGACGGCATCATCGAAGATGCCAAGTTCAAGACCTACGGTTGTGGTTCCGCCATCGCCTCCAGCTCCCTGGTGACCGAATGGGTCAAGGGCAAGACCCTGGATGAAGCGGCCGGTATCAAGAACACCGACATCGCCGAAGAGCTGGCGCTGCCACCGGTGAAGATCCACTGCTCCATTCTGGCCGAGGATGCCATCAAGGCCGCCATCGCCGATTACAAGCAGAAAAAAGGTCTCTAAGGTCAGGAGCGCAGTATGGCCATTACCATGACAGATGCCGCAGCGGCACGGGTTTCCTCGTTTCTGACCAACCGGGGCAAGGGCATCGGCCTGCGCCTCGGCGTCAAGACCACCGGCTGCTCGGGTCTTGCCTATGTGCTCGAGTTCGTCGATGAGCTGGCAGATGAAGATCAGGTATTCGAGCAGGACGGGGTCAAGATCATCGTCGATGCCAAGAGTCTGATCCACCTGGATGGCACCGAGCTGGATTTCGTCAAAGAGGGCCTCAACGAGGGCTTCCAGTTCAACAACCCCAACGCCAAGGGCGAGTGTGGTTGCGGCGAAAGCTTCAGTGTCTGAGATGTGTGCAACACATGATCGCTTGTCCGTTGAACTGGTCGGCCACGGCCGGTTCAACCATGCCGCTTCGCTCACCTGAGCGCGAGCGGCATGGGGGCAGCATCAGTGTCTAAGAGGTCTGCATGAATTATTTCGAGCTGTTTGGGCTGGTTGAAGGCTTCGAGCTCGATACCCGTCAGCTGGCAGAGACCTACCGCCAGTTGCAAACCCAGTTTCATCCCGATCGTTTTGCCACCGCCCCCGAGCGGGAGCAACTGGCTGCGGTGCAACGTGCCGCCCAGATCAACGATGCCTTCACTACCCTCAAGGCGCCCCTGCGCCGAGCCGAGTACCTGCTCTCCCTGCGTGGCACCGAACTTCGTGGCGAGCAACAGACGTTGCAAGATACCGCGTTTCTGATGCAGCAACTGGAGTGGCGCGAGCGGCTGGCCGACCTGAAAGGGGAGACTGACCCTGAGCGTGCCATCAAGGATTTTCGCCAGGAGATCAGGCATGATCACCAGTTGTTGATGCAGCAGCTGACCCAGGCCCTCGCCACCGGCGAGGATCCGCGAGCGGCTGATTGTGTTCGCAAACTCAAGTTTGTCGACAAGCTCCTCGAGGAGCTGGAACGATTCGAAGACTCGCTGTTCGAGTCTTGATCCTTTAACGCTGGAAGTTTGATTACCCATGGCATTACTGCAAATCGCCGAGCCCGGCCAGAGCGCCGCACCTCATCAGCACAAACGTGCCGTTGGCATCGATCTTGGCACCACCAACTCGCTGGTCGCCGCCGTGCGCAGCGGTCAGGCCGATACCCTCTGCGACGAGCAGGGGCGTGATCTGCTGCCCTCCGTCGTGCATTACCAGGCTGACACCATCCGGGTCGGCGTCGATGCCAAGCGCGAGGCTGCCCTCGACCCACACAACACCATCGTTTCCGCCAAGCGGATGATGGGCAAGGCGCTGGCCGACATCGATACCCGCCAGCAACCCTATCAATTCGTGGCGGCCGACAACGGCATGCCGCAGCTGCAGACCCGTCAAGGGCTGGTCAACCCGGTTCAGGTTTCGGCCGAGATCCTCAAGAAACTGGCCGAGCGGGGCGCTGCCGCCCTCGGTGGCGATCTCGACGGCGTGGTCATCACAGTGCCCGCCTATTTCGATGACGCCCAGCGCCAGGGCACCAAGGACGCGGCCCGGCTGGCCGGTCTGCACGTGCTGCGCCTGCTCAACGAACCGACCGCCGCCGCCATCGCCTATGGCCTCGACTCCGGCCAGGAAGGGGTGATCGCCGTCTACGACCTGGGCGGCGGTACCTTCGATATCTCCATCCTGCGCCTGCATCGCGGGGTGTTTGAAGTGATGGCCACCGGCGGCGATTCGGCCCTGGGCGGTGATGACTTCGATCACCTGCTGGCAGACTGGTTGAAAGAGCAAGCCGGTTTGACTGGCGAGCTGGATGCCCGTCTGCAGCGCGAGCTGCTGGATGTGGCCGCCGCCGTCAAACACGGTCTGACCGACGCCGACGCCGTTCCCTGCACCTTTGCCGGCTGGCAGGGCTCCATCACCCGCAGCCAGTTTGACCAGCTGATCCAGCCGCTGGTCAAGCGCACCCTGCTGGCCTGCCGCCGCGCCCTGCGCGATGCGGGGCTCGAGCAGGAAGAGGTGCTGGAAGTGGTGATGGTCGGCGGTTCGACCCGGGTGCCGCTGGTGCGCGAGCTGGTGGGCGAGTTCTTCCAGCGTCCCCCCTTGACCAGCATCGATCCCGACAAGGTGGTGGCCATCGGTGCCGCCATCCAGGCCGACATCCTGGTGGGCAACAAGCCTGACGCCGAGATGTTGCTGCTGGACGTCATTCCGCTCTCCCTGGGTCTTGAGACCATGGGCGGCCTCGCCGAGAAGGTGATCCCGCGCAATACCACCATTCCGGTGGCCCGCGCCCAGGAGTTCACCACCTTCAAGGATGGCCAGACCGCGATGGCGATCCATGTGGTGCAGGGCGAGCGCGAGCTGGTGGCCGATTGCCGATCCTTGGCCCGCTTCACTCTGACCGGCATTCCGCCCATGGCGGCCGGCGCCGCCCACATTCGCGTCACCTTCCAGGTGGATGCGGATGGTCTGCTGTCGGTCAGCGCCATGGAGAAATCCTCCGGCGTGCAGGCCGAGATCCAGGTCAAACCCTCCTACGGACTGGGTGAGGATGACATCCTCAACATGCTGAGTGCCTCCATCGCCAACGCCCAGCAGGACATGGATGCCCGCATGTTGGCGGAGCAGCAGGTCGAGGCCGACCGGGTGGTCGAGAGTCTCAACGCCGCCCTGGCCGCCGATGGCGAGGCGCTGCTGAGTGCCGCCGAGCGGGCCGAACTGGATGCCGCCATCGCCCATCTGCTGACCATGCGCAGCACGGGCACCACCAACCAGATCAAAGAGGCCATCGAGGCGGCGGACGCTGCCAGTGGCGAATTTGCAGCCCGCCGGATGGATGCCTCCATCCGCAAGGTGCTGACCGGACAAAACGTCAACAAGGTGTAATATGCCAAAACTGATTATTCTGCCCCATCCCGAGCTCTGTCCGGACGGCGCGGCCCTCGAAGGCGCGACCGGTGAAACCATTCTGGACATCGCGCTGCGCAACGGCATCGAGATCGAGCACGCCTGCGAGAAGTCCTGCGCCTGCACCACCTGCCACTGCGTGGTGCGGGAAGGCTTCGACTCCCTCGAGCCGAGCGACGAGCTGGAAGACGACATGCTGGACAAGGCGTGGGGGCTGGAGCCGGAGTCTCGTCTCAGCTGCCAGGCCAGACTGGCGGACGAGGATCTGGTGGTGGAACTGCCCAAGTACACCCTGAATCTGGCGTCTGAGCGCCACTGATGACCCCTTAATTACACATGAGTGAATTGCGCGTGCAGCATCTCGTGGTGCAGTAATGATATGGTGAAGGCCGTGACCCTTGAGGGAGCGGCCTTTTTTGTGCCCGTGATTTCCCTATTCGTTGATGAAAGTGCCAATAAAAAGGAAGCAAGAGAACATGGCTGACATGATGAACGTACGGTTGTCTTCCCAGGCCGCCGCCGCCCACTGGGGCGAGGGTGCCCTGCTCAGTTTCAACGGCGACGAAGCCCATATCCATCTGGGCAGCGGCCAGGAGAAGGAGGCGCTGCGCGCCATCCAGCGGGGTGCCAGACGCCTCGAGTCGAGCGGCATCAAGCGCGTCAAGCTGGTGGGTGAGGGCTGGAATGGGGAGCGTCGCTACGCCTTTGCCCAGGGCTTCTATGCCGCCAAGGGGGTTCGCGAGCTCGATTTCGGCGAGCAGAGCGACCAGGAGGCTGCCGAGCTGGCGGCTTTGCTCAAAGCGACCCGCTGGGTGCGCGAAGTGACCAACGGCTGCCCGCAGGAGATCTACCCCATGAGCCTGGCGGAATCCGCCCTGCTGCTCATCCGCAGTCTCGCCGGTGACAAGGTGACCGCCCGCATTACTGCCGGGGAGGCGCTGCAGGAGGCCGGTCACATCGGGATCTGGTCGGTGGGCCGCGGCAGCGAGCGCGAGCCGGTGCTGCTGGAGCTCGACTACAACCCGACCGGGGATGCCAATGCCCCCGTGCTGGCGGCGCTGGTGGGCAAGGGGATCACCTTCGATTCCGGCGGCTACTCCATGAAGTCCTCCGACAACATGCTGCCGATGAAGTCCGACATGGGCGGCGCCGCCATGGTGACCGGCGCGCTGGCGCTGGCCATCAGCCGCGGCCTGAACAAGCGGGTGAAACTCATCCTCTGCTGCGCCGAGAACCTGGTCTCCGGCCATGCCTTCAAGCTCGGTGACATCCTCACCTATCGCAACGGCATCTCGGTCGAGATCCAGAACACCGATGCGGAAGGCCGCCTGGTACTGGCTGACGGCCTGCTGGCCGCCAGCGAAAGCGGGGCTGCCTATATCCTCGACGCCGCTACCCTGACCGGCGCCGCCAAGACCGCGCTGGGCCGCGACTACAACGCCGTGTTTGCCCTCGATGAGGTCGAGCAGGCCCGTGCGCTGGCAGCCGCCAAAGCCGAAAACGAGCAGGCCTGGGCGCTGCCGCTGGAGCCATGGCACGCGGGCCAGCTCACCTCCGCCTTTGCCGAGCTGGGCAATGTGGCGTCCGCCGAAGGCACCGCCGGTGCGACCACCGCGGCGGCCTTCCTGTCGCGCTTCGTGCGTGGCGAAGGCAAGGGCTGGGTGCACCTGGACCTGGCCGCTTCCTATCAAAAATCGGGCAACGATCTGTGGGCGACCGGTGCCAAGGGCCACGGCCTGCGCACGATTGCCCGCTGGCTGCAGGAGGTTGAGTGAATGAGAGTCTGGCTGAATCAAGCATTTGGTGAAGGCTTTGGACAATCGGTGAACAGCGCCACGGCCTGCGTATTATCTGTCACCCGCTGGCTGCAGGAGGTGAGTGCATGAACATCTGGTTGAGCCGAGAATTTGCCGCTCCCGAGTGGGGTGAGGGGGCGCTGCTCTCCCACCGCGCCGACGGCATGGTGATCCATCTGGTGACCGCCAGCCCCTTGCTGGATATCCAGCAGGCGGCACGGCGTCTGTGCAGTCAGGGAATCCAGCAGGTGGTGCTGGCCGGTCACTGGGAGCGCGAGCAGCAGTGGGCCTTTGCCCAAGGGCTGCAGACCCCCAAGGTGGAGGTCGAGCTGCAGTGGGCTACTTCGTCCGAGGAGGATCGGGAGGAGCTGGAGGCGCGCTGGCTGTGCGGGCGCTGGGTGCGGGAGATGACCAATGCCACGCCGGAACAGCTGGGGCCGCTGGAGCTGGCGGTTGAAGCCGCCGCCTTCATCACCGAGCTGGCGCCGGACCGGATCAGTCATCGCATCCTCAAGGGGGAAGCCTTGCAGCAGGCGGGCTGGGTCGGTCTCTACCAGGTCGGCCGTGGCAGCGAGCGCGAGCCCGTGCTGCTGGAGCTGGACTTCAACCCGAGCAAGGATCCCAAAGCCCCGGTGGCGGCAGCGCTGGTGGGCAAGGGCATCACCTTCGACTCCGGCGGCTATTCCATGAAGACCTCCCAGGGCATGCTGACCATGAAGCACGACATGGGCGGTGCCGCCATTGTGACTGGCGCCCTGGCGCTGGCCATTCTGCGCGGCCTCGACAAGCGGGTGAAGCTCATCCTCTGCTGCGCCGAGAACCTGGTCTCCGGCCACGCCTACAAGTTGGGTGACATCCTCACCTACAAGAACGGCACCACGGTGGAGATCGTCAACACCGATGCCGAGGGGCGGCTGGTGCTGGCCGACGGCCTGCAGCTGGCCGGGGATTCCGGCGCGCCGCTGGTCATCGACGCCGCGACCCTCACCGGGGCGGCGGTGATGGCGCTGGGGGGGCGTTACAATGCTCTGTTCGGGCTGGACAAAGGGCTGGTGAGCCGCGCCATGGGCTATGCGGATACCGAACAGGAACCCGCCTGGCCGCTGCCGCTGGAACCTTGGCATCGCCAGCAGTGCCCGTCCCACTATGCCGACACCGCCAACAGCCGGCCCGTGCCGGGCGGCGGTCCGGGTGGTGCCTCCAACGCGGCGGGCTTCCTCTCCCGCTTCGTTGCCAATGAGGGGCAGGGCTGGCTGCACGTCGATCTCGCCGCCTGTTTCAGCGAGAACGGCGACAACCTGTGGGCACCGGGGGCCAACACCCTGGGGATGCGCACCATCGCCCACACCCTGCTGGCGGAGGTCCGCTGACCGGCAACGACAAGGGCACCTGCGGGTGCCCTTTCGACAGGGGGAGGGTGAGCAATAGCCTGGGTTTCAGGGGGTTAACATGACTATCGTGCACAAGCGCACATTTTTTCCTGCCAGCCTGGGCCAATATGAGTGGTGATGTTGTTTTAGGGAATAATTTGTTTAATAAAAAGTTGCTTTTCTGTGTGTTATTTCGCTTTTTGTTTACGTATAATCGCCGCCGAACATGGATTCTAACAATAAATCTCTGTAGTTAAGGAAAGATCTCAATGGCCATCGAACGTACCTTCTCCATCATCAAGCCGGATGCCGTCAGCAAGAACCTGATCGGTGCCATCTACAACCGTTTCGAGAGCGCTGGCCTGAAAGTCATCGCCGCCAAGATGCTGCACATGAGCAGCGAGCAAGCCGCCGGTTTCTATGCCGAGCACCAGGGCAAGCCTTTCTATGACGGCCTGGTCAGCTTCATGACCTCCGGCCCCGTCATGATCCAGGTGCTGGAAGGCGAAGAGGCCATCCGTCGCCACCGTGAAATCATGGGCGCCACCAACCCGAAAGAGGCCCTGGCCGGCACCCTGCGTGCCTGCTTCGCCGAGAGCATCGACCGCAACGCCGTGCACGGCTCCGATGCACCGGCCTCCGCTGCCCGTGAAATCGCCTACTTCTTCTCCGACGCCGAGATCTGCCCGCGCGGCTGATTTCTGCCGAAAGAACCCCAAGGGAGCCTCGGCTCCCTTTTGTTTTTTGGTCATTCGGTCAATATCCACTTATTCTCCAGGTGGAAAGCCGGACCCATAATTTGTACAATGCCGCCCCCTGACGTAGGTCAGCCGATAATTTATGAAGTGTGTGAGCTGAGGCCCTTGATGAGCGAAACAAAAACCAACCTGCTGGATCTTGATCGGGATGCCATGCGTGCCTTCTTCGTCGAACTGGGCGAGAAGCCGTTTCGGGCAGATCAGGTGATGAAGTGGATCTATCACTTTGGTTGTGATGATTTCGATCAGATGAACAACGTCAACAAGGTGCTGCGCGAGCGCCTCAAGGCGATCGCCGAGATCCGGGCGCCAGAAGTGAGCCGCGAACAGCGCTCCTCCGACGGCACCATCAAGTGGGCGCTGCAGGTCGGCGGCCAGGAAGTGGAGACCGTCTACATTCCGGAAGAGGATCGGGCGACCCTGTGCGTCTCCTCCCAAGTAGGCTGCGCCCTGGAGTGCAAATTCTGCTCTACCGCCCAGCAAGGCTTCAACCGCAACCTGAAAGTCTCCGAGATCATCGGCCAGGTATGGCGCGCTGCCAAGATCGTCGGCGGCAAGCGTCCCATCACCAACGTGGTGATGATGGGCATGGGCGAGCCGCTGCTCAACCTCGCCAACGTGGTACCGGCCATGCGCCTGATGATGGACGACTTCGGCTACGGCATCTCCAAGCGCCGGGTGACCATCTCCACGTCCGGCGTGGTGCCGGCACTGGACATGCTGGGTGACCAGATTGACGTGGCCCTGGCCATCTCCCTGCACGCGCCCAACGACAAGCTGCGCTCCGAGATCATGCCGATCAACGACAAGTACAACATTGAGGAGTTCCTTGCTGGTGTCCGTCGCTACCTCGGCAAGTCCAACGCCAACGGTGGCCGGGTGACCGTGGAATATGTGCTGCTCGATCATATCAATGACGACATGCAGCACGCCCACGAGCTGGCCAAGGTGCTCAAGGATACCCCGAGCAAGATCAACCTGATCCCGTTCAACCCCTTCCCGGGCAACCCCTACGGCAAGCCGAGCAACAGCCGTATTGACCGTTTTTCCAAGGTATTGATGGAATATGGATTCACCGTCATCGTCCGCAAGACCCGTGGTGACGACATCGATGCGGCCTGCGGCCAGCTGGTGGGGGAGGTGATCGATCGTACCAAGCGCACCATGAAAAATCGGATGCAACAGGATGGGATTTCCGTCAAAATGGTTTAACTTGCTAAGCCATTGTATAGTCAGGGAATGGATACACGTACATTGATCGTAGTGGCAGCGCTCTGCGCGCTGCCAGGCTGTGTTACCGAGACCACTTACGCTGGCCAGAATTCCACCCAGCGTGAAGTGGGTCCCGATCTCAAGGCGGCAGCCCAGACCCGTCTGGATTTGGGTATTCAATATCTGCAACAGGGCAACGCCGAGCAGGCCAAGTTCAACCTTGACCGCGCGCTGCAGTATGACCCTGCCAACCCTCAGGTTTACGTCGGTTTTGCCTACTTCTACCAGCAGGTGGAAGATTTCAAGGCGGCCGAAGAGAGCTACAAGACAGCCCTTGCCATGGATCCGTCCAATGCTGACGCGATGAACAACTATGGCGCCTTCCTTTGCAATCGTGGTCGCTTCGACGAGGCGGAAAAGGCCTTCCTGCAGGCCGTCAGCCAGCCCAACTACATCAAGATTGCCGATACCTATGAAAACGCGGCACTTTGCGCCGCGCAAAATCGCAGAAATGATAAAGCAAGCGAGTATTATCGCTTGGCCTTGGGGTATAATCCCCGCAATCCAAGGTTATTGCTGGACATGGCGGAGCTTTCCATGAAAGATGGCAAGCTGCCTGATGTGCAGGCCTATCTCGCCCGTTTTGCCGATGTGTCAGACGAGAACGAGAACAGTCTCTGGTTGAGATTGCGGCTGGCGCAGGCCATGGACAAACCGGCACTACTTCACCAATTCGGGACTGAGCTGGTAAGGCAATATCCCACTTCGCAACAAGCCAAGCGTTACTTAGCCAATGACTACTGAACAGCCACACGATTTTCAAGACGACTCCCAGGCAGTTGGCCCAGGCCAGCTGCTGCGCAACGCCCGTGAACAGCTCGGCTGGACACGAGAACAGGTTGCGTCTCGCATTCACCTTCGTCTGACCCTGATTGCCGCGATCGAATCGGATACGTATGACAAGCATACGTCCCATACCTTCATTCGGGGTTATCTGCGTACTTATGCCAAGCTGGTCGGTATCCCGGAAGAGACCATCCTCGCGGCTTATGACAAGCTGGGGCTGACTCCCCCCGACAACATCGACATGCAGAGCTTCTCCCGTCGCTCCCGTCAGCAGGCCAATGACAGCCGCCTCAAGGTCGTCACCTGGCTGGTGATCCTGGTGCTGATCGCGCTCTCCGTCGCCTGGTGGTGGCAGAGCACGGCGCGTCGCTCCGCCGGTGACGAGGCCCTGGCCGCGACTGAAATGGGCGCGACCAGCAACACCCCGAGCGCCACCGTGCCGCCGGCGGTGGACGTGGCTGACCCTGTGGTTGCTCCGGCAACTTCCGCTGCGGCCGCGACCTCGGCTGACCCCGTGGCGAGCGCTGCCGCGACCACGCTGCCGGTCGATGCCAGCAGCGCCGTGGCGACCACGGCTGTTGCGACCTCTGCCGCCACGGCCACGCAACCGGCTGCCGACACCGCCACGAGCGAGCCGGCCAAGGTGCCCCAGCTGAAGATGAGCTTCACCGCTGACTGCTGGCTGGATGTCAAGGATGCCAAGGGCAAGACCCTGTTCAGCGGCCTCAAGAAGGCCAATGACGAACTGGTACTGGAAGGACCCGAGCCGCTCAAATTCATCATTGGTGCGCCCATGGCCGTCAATATCGAATATCAGGGCAAGTCCATCGACATGAGCCGTTACAACAACGGCCGGACTGCTCGCCTCTCACTGCCGCAGGAGTAATCTGTCCGCCATGTCCGCTCACGAATCTCCCATCATTCGTCGTAAATCCAGGCAGATCATGGTCGGTAATGTACCGGTTGGGGGCGATGCCCCCATCACGGTGCAGACCATGACCAACACCAAGACCACGGACGTGGCCGCCACCGTCGAGCAGATCCAGCGGATCGAGCGGGTTGGCGCCGACATCGTGCGGGTTTCGGTGCCCACCATGGAAGCGGCGGAAGCCTTCAAGCTCATCAAGCAGCAGACCCGCATTCCCATCGTCGCCGATATCCACTTCGACTACCGCATCGCCCTGAAAGTGGCCGAATACGGTGCCGATTGCCTGCGCATCAACCCGGGCAACATCGGCAACGAGGAGCGGGTCCGCGCCGTGGTCGACTGCGCTCGTCACTACAACATCCCGATCCGCATCGGCGTCAACGGCGGTTCGCTGGAGAAAGACATTCAGGAAAAGTACGGTGAACCGACCCCGGAGGCGCTGCTCGAGTCAGCCATGCGCCACGTGGACTATCTGGATCGCCTGAACTTCGACAACTTCAAGGTGAGCGTCAAGGCGTCCGACGTTTTCCTGGCAGTCGGCGCCTATCGCCTGCTGGCCAAACAGATTGAACAGCCGCTGCATTTGGGCATCACCGAAGCGGGCGGTTTTCGCGCCGGCGCGGTGAAGTCCGCCATCGGTCTTGGCATGCTGCTGAGCGAAGGCATCGGCGACACCCTGCGGATCTCGCTGGCGGCCGATCCGGTGGAAGAGATCAAGGTGGGTTTCGACATCCTGAAATCCCTGCGCATCCGTTCCCGCGGCATCAACTTCATCGCCTGTCCCTCCTGCTCCCGCCAGGAGTTCGACGTCATCGGCACGGTCAACGCCCTGGAAGAGCGGCTGGAAGACATCATCACCCCGATGGATGTATCCATCATCGGTTGCGTGGTGAATGGTCCTGGCGAGGCGCTGGTCTCGGATCTGGGTCTGGCGGGTGCGGCCAACAAGAGCGCCTTCTACGAGGGTGGTCAGCGGGTGGACCGGCTCGACAACAAGGATCTCATCCCGACCCTGGAGCGCCGCATTCGCGCCCGGGCCGCCATGCTGGATCCGGCCAACCAGATCCAGGTGGACGAGGGTTGAGCAACCAAGGGCCACTCAGGGTGGCCCTGTCTTTAGGTTGCTGATTTTACATCCCGCATTGGAATACCCTGATTTTACCTCGGGGTCGAAAATCCCTATAATGCGGCCAAATTTTACCTCTTTTTCTCGAGTATCAACGTGGCAAAACAGATCCAAGCTATTCGCGGTATGAATGATTGCCTGCCGGAGCAGAGCCCGGTATGGCAGAAAGTAGAACAGATCCTGCGCCAGGTCGTGGCCAGCTATGGCTACAGCGAAGTGCGCATGCCGATTGTCGAGCAGACCCATCTGTTCAAGCGCGCCATCGGTGAAGTGACCGACGTGGTCGAAAAAGAGATGTACACCTTTGAAGACCGCAACGGCGACAGCCTGAGTCTGCGCCCGGAAGGCACCGCCAGCTGCGTGCGGGCCGGCATCGAGCACGGTCTGCTTTACAACCAGGAACGCCGGATGTGGTACATGGGCCCCATGTTCCGTCACGAGCGTCCCCAGAAGGGCCGCTATCGCCAGTTCCACCAGTTCGGGGTCGAGCTGTTCGGCATCAACGGGCCGGACATCGATGCCGAGCTCATCATGCTGACTCACCGCCTGTGGCGTCTGTTCGGCATCAGCGAACACGTGACCCTGCAACTTAACACCCTCGGTCAGAGCAGCGAGCGCGCCGCCTACCGCGATGCGCTGGTCGCCTACCTGGAGCAGTACAAGGATCAGCTGGACGAAGAGAGCCAGCGCCGCATGTACAGCAACCCGCTGCGGGTGCTGGACTCCAAGGACGAGAAGGTACAAGCCATTCTGGTGGGTGCCCCGCGTCTGTTCGATCACCTGGGCGAAGAGAGCCTGGCCCACTTCGAGGGGCTCAAGTGCCTGCTCGAATCCGCCGGCATCCAGTATGAAGTGAACGAGCGGCTGGTTCGCGGCCTCGACTACTACAACCTCACCGTGTTCGAGTGGGTTACCAACAGTCTGGGCGCCCAGGGCACCGTCTGTGCCGGTGGTCGCTACGACGGCCTGGTGGAGCAGCTCGGTGGTCAGCCGACGCCGGCTGTGGGTTTCGCCATGGGCATGGAGCGACTGGTGCTGATGCTCGAGACCCTCGAACTCAACGGCGATATCCGCCCGGCGGTGGATGTCTACCTGGCCATGGTGGGCGAGGGCACTGAACAGGCCGGTTTCCAGCTGGCCGAGCGGCTGCGCGACGCCCTGCCTGACTTGCGCCTGATGAGCCACTGCGGCGGCGGCAACTTCAAGAAACAACTCAAGCGTGCCGACAAGAGCGGCGCGGCCATTGCCCTGATCCTTGGCGAGACCGAGGTGCAAAACGGGGAGATCACCATCAAATATCTGCGTGGCCAGGCCGAGCAACAGACCGTCACGGTCGACGCCGCCATTGCCCTGCTGGCAGCCAAAGGAGAGTAAGCTGTGGAAGTTTATACCACCGAAGAACAACAGGTTGAGGTCATCAAGAGCTGGTGGAAAGAGAACGGAACCTCGGTGATCGCAGGAACTGTTATCGGTCTGGTTGGACTCTTTGGCTGGCGCTACTACAACGAGCATCAGCAGACCAGCCAGGAGACCGCCTCCCAGGCTTACAACGAAATGGCCGCCCAGCTGGCCAAGGGTGATGCCGCCGGCTTCGAGCAGGCGCAAAGCTTCATCAGCGCCCACCAGGGTGACTCCTATGCCGAACTGGCTGCTCTGCAGCTGGCCGCCGCCGCCGTCAAGGCCGGCAAGCTGGATCTGGCCGTCGAGCAGCTGACCCAGGTGGCCACCAGCGGTGACGAGAGCATCCGTCCCATCGCCGCTCTGCGTCTGGCCCGGGTGCTGAACGATCAGGGCAAGGCTGACGAGGCGCTGGCCCAGCTTGGCAAGATCAACAACGATGCCTTCAAGGCCCAGGTCGCGGAAGTGCGTGGCGACGTGCTGCTCAAGCAGGGCAAGGCCGAAGAGGCGCGCGATGCCTATCAGGCGGCGGCCGATGCCGGCGGCCTGCAGGGCAGCGCCGAGCTCAAGCTGAAAATGGACGATCTGGCGTTGCCAGCGGTGACCACGGGTGGGGCTCCGGATGCGTAATCTGTTCAAGATGGTGGTGTTGGGGGCTGCGGTCTCCTTCGCCCTGCAGGGGTGCTCCCTGTTCAGTTCGGAAGAGGATCTCAACCCGATGGCGCCGCTGCCCAAGGTCGAGTCCGCCTTCACGGCCGATACCAGCTGGTCCTCCTCGGTGGGTGACGGCATCGGCGACTTCTACTCCCAGCTCAAGCCGGTGGTGGAAGAGGAACGCATCTATGCCGCCGCTCGCGATGGCGACGTGACCGCCTTTGACCGCGAAAGTGGCAAGGAGCTGTGGAGCGTGGATCTGGCTGACTTGCCGATCAACGCCGACAAGCGCAGCGCCCGCCTCTCCGGTGGCCTGGTATCCCGTTACGGCAAGCTGTTCCTGGGTTCCGAGAACGGGGTGGTCTACGCCCTGAACCAGGAGAACGGCGAAGTGCTGTGGCAGACCTCGGTGCCGGGTGAAGTGGTGGCAAGCCCTGCCGTCGAAGATGGCCGGGTGGTGGTGCTGACCACCTCGGGCCGTCTGGTGGCGCTCGATACCGATGAAGGCAAGCTGCAGTGGACTCTGGCGGAAGAACAACCGCCGTTGACCCTGCGCAGCGCCGGCGCCCCCATCATCACCAACGGCGCCGTGCTGTACGGCCGCGCCGATGGCAAGGTGGGCATCGCCCTGCTCAGCAACGGTCAGCCGGTGCGCCAGTCCAAGGTCGCCGACCCGCGCGGTGCCACCGAGCTGGATCGGATGGTCGACGTGGACGCTACCCCGCTGATTGCCGGCGATGAGCTCTATGCCATCGCCTATAATGGCCAGCTGATGGCGCGCAAGCTGATGACCGGTGACGAGGTATGGAAGCGCAAGTATTCCGGCTACCGCGACATGGCGGTGACCGGCAATGCCATCGTGCTGACCGATAGCCGCAGCCATCTGTTTGCGGTCGACCGTCGCAATGGTCTCGAGCTGTGGTCCAATACCCAGCTGGAAAACCGCACCGTGACCGCCCCCGTCATCCTGGGTGACTATGTGGTGGTCGGCGATGTGGAAGGTTACCTGTATTGGCTGGATCGTACCGACGGTACCATCAAGGCCATGCAGCAGCTCGACAGCAGTGGTCTGTACGCCGCCCCCCTGGTGGACGGTGACACCCTGTATGTGCAGAGCCGTGGCGGCAAGTTGTACGCTATCAAGCGTCCCTGATCGCCCGTCAATCTGAATATCCGGCTCCTGGTCTTCGGACCCGGAGCCTTTGTCGTCTTGAGAATGAGGCTTTTATGACTCCTGTAGTAGCCCTGGTGGGCCGCCCCAACGTGGGGAAATCCACCCTGTTTAACCGTCTGACCCGTACCCGGGATGCCCTGGTGGCTGACTTCCCCGGTCTGACCCGGGACCGCAAGTACGGCCAGGCGAAGTTGGGCGAGCTGGAATTTATCGTGGTGGATACCGGCGGTATCGATGGCACCGAAGAGGGGATCGAGCTGAAGATGGCCGAACAGTCCCTGCTGGCCATCGAAGAGGCCGACGTGGTGCTGTTCATGGTGGATGCCCGTGCCGGTTTGACCGCGGCGGATCAGGCCATCGCCGAGCACCTGCGCAAGACCCACAAGAAGGTGTTTCTGGTGGCCAACAAGACCGACGGCATCGACGGTGACTCCGCCGTGTCCGAGTTCTACAGTCTGGCCCTGGGCGAGGTCTACCAGATGGCGGCCGCCCACGGTCGCGGCGTACTGAGCCTGCTGGAGCTGGCGCTGGCCCCCCATCTGGAGACCCTGGTCGACGCCGCCACACAAGAAACCGCGCAGGATGAGGAAGAAGAGGACTTCGACGAAGAAGCCCTGCTGCGCATGGTGGCTGCTGGTGAACTCGACACCAAGGAAGACACCAAGGAGACGCCGTTCGCCGATCTGCCCATCAAGTTTGCCATCGTCGGTCGCCCCAACGTCGGCAAATCCACCCTGACCAACCGCATGCTGGGTGAAGATCGGGTCATCGTCTATGACATGCCGGGCACTACCCGCGACTCCGTCTACATCCCGATGGAGCGTGACGAGCAGAAGTACGTCATCATCGACACCGCCGGCGTGCGTCGTCGCGGCAAGGTGCACGAGACGGTGGAGAAGTTCTCCGTCATCAAGACCCTCAAGGCGATTGAAGATGCCAACGTCTGCCTGCTGGTGATCGACGCCCAGGAGACCATCACCGATCAGGACTTGAGCATCCTTGGCTTCGTGCTCAACACCGGCCGCTCCGTGGTACTGGTGGTGAACAAGTGGGATGGTCTGGATCAGAAGGTGAAAGAGGACGTCAAGAACGAGCTCGATCGTCGTCTGGGCTTCATCGACTTCGCCCGCGTACACTTCATCTCCGCCCTGCACGGCAGCGGGGTTGGCCACCTGTTCGAATCCATTCAGGAGGCCTACCAGTCCGCCACCCGCCGTACCAGCACCGCTATGCTGACCCGCATCATGCAGATGGCGCAGGAAGACCACCAGCCGCCGATGGTGAACGGTCGCCGGGTCAAGCTCAAATATGCCCACGCCGGTGGCTACAACCCGCCGCGCATCGTGATCCACGGCAACCAGCTCAACGACTTGCCGGATTCCTACAAGCGCTACCTCATCAACTACTTCCGCAAGTCGCTGAAGATCATGGGGACGCCGGTCCGGGTCGAGTTCCAGGAGTCGGCCAACCCGTTCGAGGGCAAGAAAAATACCCTGACCCTGAGCCAGGAGCGTCAACGCAAGCGCCTGCTCAAGGCCAAAGCCAAGAAATAAGGCCCAGCGGCTGCCCTCACCGGCAGCCGTTTTTTCTAGGAAAAGGGGAGGGGAATGTGCAGTGGGCTGACCCACTGCACATTCACTTTGCAAGGAGCCAACCATGAGTCACCTTCACTGCCCTGCCTGTCAGGGCGAGCTGGACAGTCGCAGCCGCGAGACCACCTGCAGCCAGTGCCAGGCCCGTTTCCAGATCCGGGCCCTCTGCCCGACCTGCCGGCAGGAGCTGGAGCGGCTCAAGGCCTGCGGCGCGGTGGATTACTTCTGCAATCACTGCAACAGCCTGGTATCGAAGCGGGCAGTGGTCTTTGAGGTGAGCCCGCAGGCGGGGAATTGAGGCGATAAAAAACCCGGCAATTGCCGGGTTTATGCTGTGTGTTCTGCTATCAGCAAGGTGAAGGAGCGGTTTCGGCGCCATATCTTGCGTTTGATGTCATTGAGCTTGAGTTTGCGTCTGGGGCTCCAGCCGCACTTTGCTTTTCTGACCAGTGTCGTTCTTCTGCGAGCTCGCATCTTGGTCTCCTCCCATTGGGTGGCCATCCCGGCCTTGGGTGATGATGGGAGCCTATCTGAAAGTGCTGTCATCCCGAGTGCAAGTGGATGAAATAGCGCGATAAAAACAATTTCGGATAGGCTCCGGTATGGTCGGATGGTAACAGAGAAACCACCCGAAAAACAAACCTGTCAACAAGGGATCAGCGCAGGGTGATCTGCTTGACCACTTCGGCGATGACAGTGGGGCGCTCGGCACTGGGCGGCTCGCTGCTGTCGTCATCGTCCAGCTCTTCACGGCGGTGGGCTTTCTGCTGCTCGTTGTCGAGCCAGAGCAGGCTCTGGTAGTACTGGCGCACGTTGTTGACGTAGTTGCGCGCCTCGCCGCCACGGGCATAACCGTAGCGTACCTTGCGATGCCAGCGCGACTGCTGCAGCAGCGGCAGCACCTCTTTCACGTCGCTCCAGGCATCGGGATTCTTGCCGAGTTCCTTGGTCAGGCGGCGGGCATCCATCATGTGGCCGTAACCGATGTTGTAGGCGGTGAGGGCAAACCACACCTTCTCGTCATCGGGCACCGAGGCGGGCACCTTCTCCATCATCTGCTCCAGATAACGGGCACCCCCCTTGATGCTCTCCTCCGGATGCAGCCGGTTGTTGACCCCCATCGCCTTGGCGGTGGGCTCGGTCAGCATCATCATGCCGCGCACCCCGGTGTAGGAGCGTGCCTCCGGATCCCAGTGGGATTCCTGATAGCTGATGGCTGCCAGCAGGCGCCAGTCCACCACGTTGGCGTGGGTCTTGAACAGATCCTGATACTTGGGCAGCAGGCTCTTGGCCCGCTGCAAGAAGGTGCGGGTGTCGACGAAGTCGAAATTCTGCACGTGGCCGAAGTACTTCTCGTCGAGCTTGGCGATGGCGCCGTCCATGAAGCGCTGGCCGAAGAAGTCGATGATGCTGGCGTAGAGGCTGTCGTCCGGCAGCTTGGTCATGGCCCAGGCCACGGTCTGGTTCTTGGCCAGGGTCATCCCTTCGGTGAGCTCGGGGTAGTAGCGCTGGGTGCGGGCCAGCACGGTATCCTGCACCACCGTGTAGTCAATCTTGCCGTCGGCCACCTGCTTGAGCAGCTCCTCCACGTCGGCATCCCGATTGGTGCTCCACTTCAGGTTGGGGTACTGCTTGGCGAGCTCCTTGAGCAGATCTTCGCCGGTGGAACCGGCCGGTACCACTATATTGCCCTTGAGATCGCCGATGTCCTTGGGTTTGGGAGAACCATTGCGATAGACCAGCTTGGGGGAGACTTGGTAGAAGCCGGGGCCGAAGCGAAACAGCTGGCGCCGCTCCGGGGTGACCACGATGGCGGCGGCAGCCAGATCCAGCTTGCCCTTTCTCAGCAGTTCCACCAGTTCGGCGGTGGAGTAGACCGGCACTATGGTCAGCTTGACCCCCAGCCAGTCGGCATAACTCTGCGCCAGCTCGTAATCGAACCCCTGGGCGGTGTCGTCACGCTGGTAATAAGAGGTGGGGCCGTAGATGGTGCCAACCCGGATCTCGCCTCGCTGGCGGATCTGCTCCAGCTGGCTGGAGGGGGTGTAGAAGTCGCAACCGACCAGGGTCAGCAGCAACGTCAGCCCGATAAACAGTCGAAAAATGCAGCGCAAGTAGGTGAGTACCCTTGTTGAAAAAATCGGCATTTGTCAAAAAAGAGGCACCTTTATACCAGAGAGTGTGCACCGAGTCACACTGGGCAAAACAAGAAAAACGTTTGTCCGGCATGGGCCTGATCCCTATAATACGCGCGTCTCAATTCCCCCCCACTTCAACACTTGGTGAGAAAGGTCATATGGATATCTTGCGTGGTGCCCCCGCACTGTCTGAGTTTCGTGTCCAAAAACTGCTGCAACGCTTCGCGCAGATGAAACAGGAGAGAGGAGTAGAGATAGAGGATGTCTATGCCGAATACGTGCACTTTGCCGAGCTCTCGAGCCCGCTGTCGCCCCCGGAGCGAGCGACCTTGGGCCAGCTCCTGCGCTACGGCCCGACCATCCCCGAACACACCCCCAGCGGTCAGCTGTTTCTCGTTACCCCCCGCCCCGGCACTATCTCCCCCTGGTCTTCCAAAGCAACCGACATCGCCCACAACTGCGGCCTGAATCAGGTCAAGCGGCTCGAACGCGGCATCGCCTATTACGTGCAGGCCAAGGGTGAGCTGAGCGCCGCCCAGCGTGCCGACGTGGCCGCCGTGCTGCACGACCGCATGATGGAGACGGTGTTTGGCGAGATGAACGAGGCAGCCGCCCTGTTTGCCCATCATGAGCCGCGTCCCTTCACCCAGGTGGATGTGCTGGGCGGTGGTCGCGCCGCGCTGGCCGAGGCCAACGTGGCGCTCGGTCTGGCGCTGGCCGACGACGAGATAGACTACCTGGTGGAGAATTTCACCCGGCTGGGCCGCAACCCCAACGACATCGAGCTCTACATGTTTGCCCAGGCAAACTCCGAGCACTGCCGCCACAAGATTTTCAACGCCGACTGGACCATCGACGGTGAGCAGCAGCCCAAGTCGCTGTTCAAGATGATCAAGAACACCTTCGAGCAGACGCCGGATCATGTCCTGTCTGCCTATAAAGACAACGCTGCGGTGATGGAAGGGAGCCAGGGTGGCCGCTTCTTCCCGAGCCCGGCCAGCGGCGAGTATCACTATCATCAGGAGCGCGTCGACATCCTGATGAAGGTGGAGACCCACAACCACCCGACTGCCATCTCCCCCTTCCCGGGCGCCGCCACCGGCTCCGGCGGCGAAATTCGCGATGAGGGTGCCACCGGTCGCGGCGCCAAGCCCAAGGCGGGTCTGGTGGGCTTCTCGGTCTCCAACCTGCGCATCCCCGGCTTCGAGCAGCCCTGGGAGCAGGATTTCGGCAAGCCGAGCCGCATCGTCAGTGCGTTTGACATCATGCAGGAGGGGCCGCTCGGCGGCGCTGCCTTCAACAACGAGTTCGGCCGTCCGGCCATTCTCGGCTACTTCCGTACCTTCGAAGAGCAGGTGCCGAGTCACAATGGCGTCGAGGTGCGTGGCTACCACAAGCCCATCATGCTGGCCGGCGGTATCGGCAACATCCGCAGCGAGCACGTCCAGAAAGGGGAGATCCCGGTGGGGGCTGCCCTCATCGTGCTGGGCGGCCCGGCCATGAACATCGGTCTGGGCGGCGGTGCCGCATCAAGCATGGCCTCCGGCCAGTCGGCCGAAGATCTCGATTTTGCCTCGGTGCAGCGCGACAACCCCGAGATGGAGCGCCGTTGCCAGGAGGTGATCGACCGCTGCTGGCAGCTGGGGGACGACAACCCCATCGTCTTCATCCACGACGTGGGGGCCGGTGGCCTCTCCAATGCCATGCCGGAGCTGGTGAGCGACGGCGATCGCGGCGGTCGTTTCTCCTTGCGTGCCATTCCGAACGACGAGCCGGGCATGAGCCCGCTCGAGATCTGGTGCAACGAATCCCAGGAGCGTTACGTGCTGGCGGTGGCCAAGGAGAAGCTGCCGCTGTTCAAGGCGCTGTGCGAGCGCGAGCGCGCCCCCTATGCCGTCATCGGCAGTGCCACCGAAGAGAAGCATCTCACTCTCTCGGATGAGCACTTTGACAACCACCCCATCGACCTGCCGCTGGACGTGCTGCTCGGCAAGACCCCCAAGATGCACCGCGAGGTTGTAAGCCTGCCGGCGCAGGGCAAAGCGCTCCAACTCGATGGCATCACCCTGGGCGAGGCTGCCGAGCGGGTGCTGCGTCTGCCCACCGTGGCGGAGAAGTCCTTCCTCATCACCATCGGCGATCGCAGCGTGACCGGTCTGGTCAACCGCGACCAGATGGTCGGCCCCTGGCAGATTCCGGTGGCTGACTGCGCCGTCACTGCCGCTACCTACGACAGCTACCACGGCGAAGCCATGTCGATGGGCGAGCGCACCCCGGTGGCGCTGCTCTCCCATGCCGCCTCCGCTCGCATGGCGGTGGCGGAAGCGCTCACCAACCTGGCGCCGGCCCACATCGGGTCTCTGAAGCGGGTCAAGCTCTCCGCCAACTGGATGGCCGCCGCCGGTCACCCGGGCGAAGATGCCGGCCTCTACGAGGCGGTCAAGGCGGTGGGCGAGGAGCTCTGCCCGGCCCTTGGCATCACCATCCCGGTGGGCAAGGACTCCATGTCCATGAAGACCCGCTGGCAGCAGGATGGCAAGGAGCACAGCGTCACCTCGCCACTCTCCCTGCTCATCTCGGCCTTTGCCAGGGTCGAGGACGTGCGCAACACCGTCACGCCGCAGCTGCGAACCGATCTCGGTGAGACCGACCTTATCCTCATCGACCTTGGCAACGGCAAGCAGCGCCTCGGTGCCTCCGCCCTGGCCCAGGTCTATCGCCAGCTGGGTGACAAGGCACCGGATCTGGACAACCCGGTCCAGCTCAAGGGGTTCTTCAACGCCATCCAGGCGCTGGTGAGCGATCGCAAACTCGTCGCCTACCACGACCGCTCCGATGGCGGCCTGTTTGTCACCCTGGTGGAGATGGCCTTCGCCGGTCACTGTGGCCTCGACCTGCAGCTGGATCGCATCGGTGGCGAGCTGCTGCCGGCCCTGTTCAACGAAGAGCTGGGCGCCGTCATCCAGGTGCGTCGTGAAGACAAGGAGGCGGTGATGACCCTGCTGGCCGGTCACGGCCTGGCCGCTTGCTCCCACGTGCTCGGCACGGTGCGCGAGGGGGATCTCATCACCCTGCAGCGGGCCGGTCAGGAGGTTTACCGCGCCAGCCGTACCGCTTTGCGTACCATCTGGGGCGAGACCAGCTGGCAGATGCAGCGCCTGCGCGACAACCCGGAGTGCGCGGATCAGGAGCATGCCGCCCGTCAGGACGCAGCCGATCCTGGCCTGCAGGCCAAGCTCAGCTACAACCCGGCCGAAGATGTGGCGGCACCCTACATTGCCCGCGGGGTCTCCCCCCGTCTGGCGGTGCTACGCGAGCAGGGGGTCAACTCCCACGTGGAGATGGCGGCGGCATTTGACCGTGCCGGCTTTGCGGCGGTGGACGTGCACATGAGCGACATCCTCGAGGGGCGCATCAAGCTGGACGCGTTCCAGAGCCTGGTAGCCTGTGGCGGCTTCTCCTACGGCGACGTGCTGGGGGCGGGTGAAGGCTGGGCCAAGTCCATCCTGTTCAACGACGGTGCTCGCGAGCAGTTCCAGCGCTTCTTCGAGCGCGGCGACACCCTCTCCCTGGGTGTGTGCAACGGTTGCCAGATGATGTCCAACCTGCGCGAGCTGATCCCGGGTGCCGATCTGTGGCCGCGCTTCGTGCGCAACCGCTCTGAGCGCTTCGAGGCCCGCTTCAGCCTGGTGGAAGTGCAGGACTCCCCGTCGGCCTTCTTCGCCGGCATGGCAGGCTCGGTGATGCCAATTGCCGTCTCCCACGGGGAAGGGCGAGTGGAGGTGCGCGATGCCGCTCACCTGGCCGCGTTGCAACAGAGCGGACTGGTGGGGCTGCGTTTCGTCGACAACCGCGGTCAGGTGACCGAGCAGTACCCGGCCAACCCGAACGGTGCACCGGCGGGTATCACTGCCGTTACCACCACGGACGGGCGCGCCACCATCATGATGCCGCACCCGGAGCGGGTGTTCCGTACCGTGGCCAACTCCTGGCACCCGGACAACTGGGGCGAGGACGGCGCCTGGATGCGGATGTTCCGCAACGCCCGGGTACGTCTGGGTTAAGTTCGCATCGCAAACAAAAAACCGGCCCCTGTGGCCGGTTTTTTTATGGCGGCTTGCCCACTAGAACTGGCCGTGGCCCAGCTCATGGGGGGTGAAATCCCCGCGATCAAGGATGCGCAGGCAGGCATCCACCACCGCTGCATCCAGCTTGCTGCCGCGCAGTTCGATGATGTGAGCCCTGGCCTGGGGAATGCCGAGGGCGGCGCGGTAGGGACGATCGGAGGACATGGATTCCACGATGTCGGCCACCGTGAGGATGCGGGCCTCCAGCAGGATCTGCTCGCCCTTGAGCCCCGCCGGGTAGCCGGAGCCGTCGATGAACTCGTGGTGTTGGTGGATCATCTGGGCGACGGGCCAGGGCAGGGCGATGTCCTTGAGTACCTGATAGCCGGCGCCCGGGTGCTCCTTGACCAGGTTGAACTCCTGCGGGGTCAGCCGGCCCGGTTTGGTGAGGATGTCGAGCGGCACCTGGATCTTGCCGATGTCGTGCACCATGGCCCCCAGATAGAGCCCCCGCAGCCGCTTGTCGTCCAGTTTCAGCTCGCGGCCGATGGCCAGCGCCAGGGTGGCGACGTGCTTCTGGTGGCCGGCGGTGTAGGGATCACGCTGCTCCAGCACGGCGGCAATGGCGCCGAGGGCATCTTCCAGCGCCAGCTCCAGCTGGCGGGCGTGCAGCACCCTGTCGCGCTGGGCGGTGAGATAGGCCTGCTGGGTCGCGCGCGCCTGCAGGCCGTAGGCAAGGTAGTCTGCCAGCTGGCTGAAGAGGTGCACCTCTTCGTCGGTGAAGGGGCGGGCCTGTTCACTGTGAATGAGCAGGCCGCCATGCCCGCCGGCATGCCACTGCAGCGGCAGCAGCAGACGGGCGCGCAGGGTGGCCGAGTGGTGCACCAGCGCGCTGGCCAGGGCTTCGTTGCACGGCGCCCCGGTGCCGATGGCCTGATGCAGGGCGGGATCCCGGGTGAGCCAGTCGTCGCTGGCAAACCAGACCGCGTTGCCCGCCTGCGCCAGCACCTGCAGGGTGTGCTGGTCACTGTTTTCCTGCAGCACGGTGACGAGGGGGAAGCGGCCGTCGAAGGTGATGGCATCGCAGATCTCCTGCAGCAGGGTCTGCTCATCATCCTGCTTGAGCATGGCGTGGTGGGCGCGGCCGATGGCCTCCAGGGTCCAGGTGTACTGCTGCAACCGCTCCTGTTGCTGTTTCTTCTCGGTGATGTCGTCGAAGAAGACGCCGACCCCGACCACCTGGCCCAGCTCGTCGTGCAGAGGAAACTTGGTGGTGCTGAGCCAGCGGGCCTCGCCCCCCTTCAGATAGGGCTCTTCATGGCGCTGGGTGGTGCCGCTGGCAATGACCTTCAGATCGTCATCCCGGTAGCGCTGAGCCAGTTCGGCCGGGAAGAAGTCGGCATCGCACTTGCCGACCAGTTCGGCCGGGGTGAGGGCGAGATCGTCTGCCAGCAGCCGGTTGCAGGCGATGAAGACGGAGCGGGTGTCTTTGAGCAGCACCCGATAGGGCAGCTGATCCATCACCTGGCCAAGCAGGGCGGCCGTGGGCAGCGGGGGAAAGGGCGGTGCGGGTCTTGAACTCATGTCATCCTGCCTCGGTCAAAGGGGGGCAAAGCGATAGCCCGCCTGCCACACGGCGAAGCAGGCGCTGACCACCTGCTCGTCGTAGTGGACACCGGCATAGCGGGTCAGTTCGGCAAAGGCATCGGTAAGGGACATGGCTCGCCGGAACGGGCGGTGGGCCGTCATGGCGGCCAGCGAATCGGCCACCCGGATGATGCGCGCCTCCAGCGAGATGGCATCCCCCTGCAGCCCCTGTGGATAGCCGCTGCCGTCCAGATTCTCATGGTGCTGCTGCACGATGGCGGTGATGGGCCAGGGGAAGTCTATCTGCTGCAGAATTTCACAGCCCGCCTGCGGGTGTTGCTTGATGAGCTCGAACTCCACCTCCCTCAGTGTGCGGGGGCGGGTGAGGATCTCCGCCGGGATCTGCAACAGGCCGATGTTGTGCACCATGGCGGCGAGGCCCAGCCCATCGAGGCGCTCCTGAGAGAGTTGCAGATGCTGGCCGATGGCCAGCGCGAGATCGTGCACACGTCGCTCGTGGCCCGCGGTGCCGGGATCCTTGTGGGCGATGGCGGAGGAGAGCGCCGCTATGGTCTGGAACAGCAGGGTCCGTTGCTGCTGCTCGCTCTCTTTGATGTGGGTGATGTCGACCAGGGCGCCGATGATGCCGGCCACCTCACCTTGATGGTCGTAGAAGAGATCCTTGAAGTTGAGCACCTGATAGCGGTGGCCGCTGCGATCAAACAGGGTGTGCTCGAAATATTGCGGCTGCCTGCTGCGCAGCACCTCCAGGTCGCGCTGGGTGTATTCGTCGGCCATCTCGGGGGGCAGGATCTCGTCCACCCGTTTGCCCTGCAGCTCGGCCTTGCTGATGCCGGTGATCTGGGTGAAGGTCGGGTTGCAGCTGATGAAACGCCCCTCGACATCCTTGTAGAACACCGGGATGGGGATAGCCTTGAGCAGGGACTCGTTGAAGCGCTGCATGTCGACCAGCTCCGCCTGCTGGCGCAGGGCCAGCTGCTCGCTGTCTCGGCACAGCTGGATGGCGCGGGCCAGGTTGCCGAGGATGGGGCTGAACAGGTGGCAGAGCTGTTCCCCCTGCTGCTCCGCATTGGGGGAGAGCAGCAGCATCAGATAGCCCCCCTCGATCCGCAGCCGATAGGCAAACGGGTAGGGGCGCGAGCCTGGCAAGGGCAGCGCTGCCCGCAGGATGCACTGCTCGCCGTCGCTGACCCAGTGGGGCAGTGGGAGCGGCTCTCCCTGATGGCGAAGCAGCTGCTCGTCGCCGATCGCCTTGATGATCTTGTACTCCCCCTGCGGCAACTGCTGCAGCACCAGCCCGACCGGGCAGGCGCAGTGAAACAGAAAGCGCTGCAGCACCTTGGTCAGCAGGGCATCCAGCGTGACCTCGCGGCCGATGCAGAGGGCGAGATCGCAGACGATGGCCATGGCGTGGTCGTTGTTCATCGCAATCCCTCCCCATTGCAGAGAATGGCGCCGTTGTGAAACAGCGGATAGTCCCCCGGCCGCAGGTTGCCAATCTCGCCAAGGGAGAGGGCTCCGACCAGCTGGTGGGCGCCGCTGTGGCTGAAGAGGGTCTCCAGCTCCAGGCTGCTCTGCTCGCCGAAGTGCTGCTGGCGGCCGGCGCAGTAGTAGATCTCGAGGCGTTCCGGTGCCCCGTGCCGGCTCAGTTTTTCGGCCAGCTCGATGGCGTGGGCGGTCGGGCTGTGCGGCGCCTTGAGCAGGGTGAGGATGCTGTGATCCGGCACTTCCCCGACGCAGAGCAGCGCCCCCTCGTCGGTGACGGCGACCGGGATGCGCACGATGACGTCGCCGTTGGCTCGCAGCAGCCCAAGCGGCAGGTGGACGCCGTACTGGTAGAACTGCTCCGGAGTCAGGCGCTGCTGGAACTGCTGCTGGACCAGGGACTGGTAGCGGCTGAAGGCGGGCTGCCAGTCGATGAAGGAGATCTTGTTGCCCTCGCTGCTGGTGGCCAGCATGGGCTGGGCGGTGAGCTGATAGCCGTGCTCGAGCAGGGGGTAGCTGCGATGGGGCAGCAGGGTGCAGCAGACCGCCTGTTCCAGCAGCCTGTGGTTGTCGAACAGGCAGGGCATGGGGCGAAACTGGCCACTGCCAGCATTGACGCCGGCATAGTGGACCCTGTCCGCGAGATGCAGATAGATCCCCTCGAGGAGGGAGGCGATGTTGGGGATCATGGCATCGAAGGTCAGAAAGAGGGTCGGTATGCCTTCGGCTGACGGCCACTGTGCAAGACGAGGAGCCAGCGCGTCGCAGAGGATACGGGCCTGCTCATCGGCGCTGGCGACGGGATCGAGCGGGATGAGCAGCGGGACGTGGGAGGCCGGGCGCGGCAGCAGCCAGGCGCCGCGTTCATGAAAACCGTGACGGCTGAGGAGGCGCGGAAAGAGGGCGCCGCTGAGTTGAATGTCGAGGTGGCTACATTGCTGCTGCAGATCGGCTACGTGCTCTGCATCCTGCTCGGCCAGCAAGACGTCGAGCCGCTGGCCGCGATAGGGGAGCAGTGCCTCGGTCAGTGGCTGCGTATCGAATGAATGAAACGCGGGCTGCATCATCGTTCGGAACTCCTTTCCTGCCAATTATCAATATATCAGCAAGGGGGCGCGGTGGATACCCGGTCGTGTCCGGCAAGCGAGCATAACCCGTTATAAAGGCAGATAAATTTGAGAAAGCTGGTCAGGCATCCCGCTTTGGGCTGATAAAAAAACCGGCCACTTGAGCCGGTTTTTGGGGGGGCGTGAAATCAGTGCAACACCACGTTCTGGAAGCCCTGCACCAGGCTGATGACCGGCTGGGGATAGAGACCCAGCGCCACCACCAGCGCGGCGGAGAGCAGCACCACCAGACCACCGGAAGTGATGGCCCAGTCACCCTTGGCGTCGCGCAGCTGCATGCCGGGTTCGCGCAGGTAGAGGGTGACCATGACCCGCAGGTAGTAGTAGAGACCCAGCGCACTGCCGAGCACGATGGCGCCGGAGAGCCACCACAGCTTCGCATCGACGGTCACCCCGATCAGGTAGAACTTGCCGATGAAGCCGAGCGTCATGGGGATACCGGCCAGCGAGAGCATCATCACGGTCAGCACGGCGGTCAGGTAGGGACGACGCCAGAACAGGCCGCGGTAGCTGTGCAGGGAGTCCGCATCCTTGCCGCGATAGGGGCTGGACATCATGCTGATGACGCCGAAGGCCCCCAGGCTGGTGAACAGATACATCAGCAGATAGACGCCGGCCGCTTCCACCGGCATCTGGCCGAGACGGCTCGCCACGATCACCGCCAGCAGGTAACCGAAGTGGGAGATGGAGGAGTAACCCATCATCCGCTTGATGTTGGTCTGCAGCAGAGCCAGCAGGTTGCCGATGACGATGGAGACCACCGCCATGGCGGCCAGCAGCCAGTGGATCATGGGATCCGCGGCGGCGGGCACCGCCAGGTAGAAGCGCAGCAGCACGCAGAACACCGCGATCTTGCTGACGGTGGCGAGGAAGGTGGCCACCGGGGCCGGCGCCCCTTCGTACACGTCCGGGGTCCAGAGGTGGAACGGCGCCAGGGAGAGCTTGAAGGCAAAACCGACCAGCATCAGACCCAGACCGCCCATCAGCAGCGGGTGGTGAGCCGGGGTGGTGGCCAGGGTCAGCCCCAGATCGCTGAAGCTCAGGCTGCCAGCTTGGGCATAGAGCAGCGCCATGCCGAACAGCAGGAAGGCGGTGGCGGCGGCGGAGAGCACCATGTACTTGATGCTGGCCTCCAGCGAGTGGCGCTCGCGATAGGCATAGCCCACCAGACCGAACATCGGCAGGGTCAGCATCTCGATCCCGATGAACAGGGAGGCGAGGTGACGTGAACCGGCCAGCACCAGGCCACCAGCGGTGGCGATCAGCAGCAGCAGGTAGAACTCTTCCCGGTTGTCCGGGTAGCCCTTGAGCCAGGAGCGGCCGAAGGTACAGGTCGCCAAGGCGCCGATGAGCACCAGGCCCATGTAGAAGACGGCGTAGCCATCGATCTGCAGCAGCGGGGTGACCCCCTGATCGCCCTGTGCCATCACGATGGGCAGGGAGAAAAGCGCCAGGTTGAGGCCGGCGATGGTGACCACGAAGGCGGTGTCATCGCACCGTTTCCAGGCGATGGCCAGCATCAGGGCCACCATGGCCCCGGTTGTCAGCAACAGGGGCAGCAGGGCCAGCAGTTGCGAAGCGGTGAAGGTCATTGCAGTGCTCCTGTAATGGACAAGGAAGGCAACAGGGCCAGCGGTTTAACAGCGGTCACTCTCATTGCAATGCTCCTGCAAAGGGCAGGGCGTACCAGTGCAGCACGCTCAGCAGGCTGTTGCCCGCGGTGTCGAGCACAGGCTGGGGATAGACACCGAGCAACACCAAAAGACCGGCGATGGTCATCATCATCACCAGCTCGCGACTGTCGAGCCCTTTGAGGACGCTCTCGTCCTTGGGGGTACCGAAGCAGGCGCGCTGCAGCATGATGAGGGAGTAGACCGAGGCCAGCACCAGCCCGAAGGTGGCGATGATGGTGAGCACGGGGGCAACCTGGAAGCTACCGATGAGGATCAGGAACTCGCCGACGAAGTTGCCGGTGCCCGGCATCCCCAGAGAGGCGACCGAGAAGAACAGCATCACGCCGGGCAGGTAGCGCAGACGGCCCCACAGCCCGCCCATCAGACGCAGATCCCGGGTGTGCAGACGCTCGTAGAGCTGACCGCACAGGATGAAGAGGCCGGCGGCGGAGAGACCGTGGGCGATCATCTGCACCACGGCGCCTTGCAGGGCCAGCTCGCTGCCGGAGTAGATGGCGATCATCACGAAGCCCATGTGGGAGATGCTGGTGTAGGCCACCAGTCGCTTGATGTCGGTCTGGGCGAACGCCACGATGGCGCCGTAGACGATGCCGATGAGACCCAGCACCATGGCGTAGGGGGCAAATTCGGCGGACGCCTCGGGGAACAGCGGCAGGGCGAAGCGCAGCAGACCGTAGGCGGCGGTTTTCAGCAGGATCCCCGCCAAGTCCACGGAACCCGCGGTCGGTGCCTGGCTGTGGGCATCCGGCAGCCAGCCGTGCAGCGGTACCAGCGGCATCTTGACCGCGAAGGCGATGAAGAAGCCCAGCATCAGCAGCCACTGCACGCCCTTGCTCATCGGGGTGTTCAGCAAGTCCTGATAGTCAAAGGTGAACACGCCGGTGGCGGCATGGTGAGTGAGCACCAGGCCCAGGATGGCGACCAGCATGATGAGGCCGCTGACCTGGGTGTAGATGAAGAACTTGGTGGCGGCGTTGATCCGGGATTTGCCGTCGGTGACCGAGTGGCCCCACAGCGCAATCAGGAAGTACATCGGTACCAGCATCATCTCCCAGAAGAAGAAGAACAGGAACAGATCCAGCGCCATGAAGACGCCGAGTACGCCACCCAAAATCCACAACAGGTTGAGGTGGAAGAAGCCGATGCGCTGCACGATTTCCTTCCAGGAACAGAGGATGGCCAGCACGCCGATGAAGCAGGTGAGGATCACCATCAACAGCGACAAACCATCCACCGCCAGGTGCAATGAGATGCCGAAGCGGGGGATCCAGGGCAGTTGCAGTTCGGCGGCCCAGACGGGCACGCCGCCCTCGGCTGCCAGGGTGAAGTCACCGCTCCACCAGATGGCGCAGGAGAGCAGCAGGCAGGCGCTCATCGACAGCAGGGCGACCCAGCGTACGAAGTACTCGCCGAATCGCTCGGTCTGCCAACAGAGCAGACCGCCGATGAAGGGTATTAACAAGATCCAGAGTAAGGTCACGATATCAGCTCTCGTCTATGTTCTAGTCACTGTGCAGGCCCGTGGGCTTGCTGCGAGTTCAGGGGCTGCATCACGGGATCAGCCGAGCAGCAGCAGGGCCAGGATCAGGGCGGCGCCCATCCCCATGGAGGCTGCATACCAGCGCAACTTGCCGGAAACGGTCCAGGCCAACAGCTGGTGGCCACTCTGTGCCAGCCAGGCCGGCAGGTTCATCATCCAGTCCAGCGGATCCTTGCCGAGCAGCCGGGTCGCCAGCAGATACGGCTTGACCCACAGCTGATCGTAAAGCCAGTCAAAGCCCCAGGCATTGAACCAGAGAGTGCTGAGCAACTTGCCCGGTGCGCTGTTGGCCACGCTGCTGGCCAGACGGCGCTCGCCCAGGAACAGGAAGGCGGCCAGGGCAATCCCGGCGATGGCGATGATGGCGGAGGTGATCTCCAGCCCATGGCGCCCCTCTTCGATGTGATCCCCTGGACCTGCCGGCAGTACCCCCGCCAGCGGCGGCACGATCAGGGCGCCGATACCGGTGGAGAGCACCAGCAGGACCAGCAGCGGCAGCTGATGGGCCAGGCCGTGACCGGCGTGAGCCTGGGTCTGCTCCTTGCCGTGGAAGGCGATGAAAATCAGGCGGAAGGTGTAGAGGGAGGTGAGGAAGGCACCACCCAGACCGGCCCACAGCAGGGCGCTCTGGCCACTGGCCTGCACCTGCCACAAGATGGCGTCTTTACTGTAGAAACCGGCGGTCACCAGCGGCAGCGCGGCCAGGGCCGAACCCCCTACCAGGAAGCAGGCATAGACCAGCGGCAGGCTCTTGCGCAGGCCTCCCATCTTGAAGATGTTCTGCTCGTGGTGGGTCGCGACGATCACGGCACCGGCGGAGAGGAACAGCAGCGCCTTGAAGAAGGCGTGGGTCATCAGGTGGAAGATGGCCCCTTCCCAGGCGCCAACGCCGAGGGCCAGGAACATGTAGCCGATCTGGCTCATGGTGGAGTAAGCCAGGATCCGCTTGATGTCGGTTTGCACCAGAGCCGCAAAGCCTGCCAGCACCAGGGTGATGGCACCGACCAGCGCCACCAGATGCAGGATCTCGGGGGCCAGCAGGAACAGGCCGTGGGTACGGGCGATGAGATAGACACCGGCGGTCACCATGGTGGCCGCGTGGATCAGCGCCGAGACCGGGGTCGGGCCCGCCATCGCATCCGCCAGCCAGGTTTGCAGTGGCAGTTGGGCCGATTTGCCGACGGCGCCGCCAAGCAGCATCAGACAGGCAAACGACAGGGCAGGGGAGCCCTCGGCAAACATCAGCGGTGCGCGTACCAGCAACTCGTGAATGTTGAGGGTACCGAGCTCCCGGTAGAGGACGAACAGACCGATGGCGAGGAACACGTCGCCGACCCGGGTCACCACGAATGCCTTGAGGGCGGCGGCGCCGTTGGCCGGGTTGCGGTAGTAGAAGCCGATCAGCAGGTAGCTGCACAGCCCCACCCCTTCCCAGCCGAGGTAGACGAACAGCAGGTCATCGGCCAGCACCAGAAACACCATGCTGGCGATGAACAGGTTGGTGTAGGTGAAGAAGCGTGAATAGCCCTCTTCCCCGCGCATGTACCAGGAGGCGAACAGGTGGATGAAGAAACCCACCCCGGTGACCACGCCGAGCATGGTCAGCGACAGGCCGTCCAGCGCCAGGCGGAAGGTGGGGGTGAATTCACCCACCGAGATCCACTGCCACAGGGTCTGGGTATAGACGCCGCCCGTTGGCATGGTATTGAGGAAATCGATGCCGACCCACAGGGTAGTGAGGGCCGACAGCCCTATGCTGCCGACGCCGATGAGCGCAGCAGTGCGCTCGCCGAAACGACCGATGGAGAAGGCCAGCACCAGCCATCCCAGCAGCGGAAACAGAAAAGTCAGGTATAGGAGGCTCATCCGCGCATCTCGCTCACAGTGTCCACGTTGAGGGTGTGGTAACGACGATAGAGCAGCAGTAACAGGGCGAGGCCGATACTGGCCTCCGCTGCCGCCAGAGAAATCACCAGTATGTACATGATCTGGCCATCAGCCTGGGCCCAGCGGCTGCCAGCCACCACGAATGCCAGTGCCGACGCGTTCATCATGATCTCGATACTCATGAGGATAAACAGCAAGTTGCGACGTATCAGCAGGCCGCACAGGCCGATACAGAACAGCACGGCAGCCAGCAGCAGGCCGTGTTCCATCGGGATTCCGTTCATCATTGACCTCCTTCTTGAGACGGATGTGCCGAGGCTTTTGGCACGGAGAGCACTTCCCCGCTCTTGTCTTCACGGCCCAGGTGATAGGCGGTGACCAGGCCCGCCAGCAGCAGGATGGAGGCAAGCTCCACCGCCAGCACGTAAGGACCGAACAGGGCGATGCCGACCGCTTTGGCACTGACGTCGGTCAGACCGAGTTCACCGCCGGTGACCCCGAGAATGCCGTAGGCCAGAAAACCCAGCAGAATGAGCGAAAGCAGGCCGGGGCCCACCCAGGTGGTGGGGGTGAGCCAGTTCTTTTCCTGATCCTGGGCCGAGCCCAGGTTCAGCATCATCACCACGAACACGAACAGTACCATGATGGCGCCCGCATAGACGATCACTTGCAGGGCGCCCGCGAAGGAGGCGCCCAGGCAGAAGAAGATCATGGCCACGGCAATGAGGGAGATAATGAGATTGAGCAGCGCGTGCATCGGATTGCTGGTGCTGATCACCCGCAGCGTGCTGTAAATGGCGACCAGGGCCGCGGCATAGAATGCCAGTTCCATGATTGACTCCTCAGGGCAGCAGGCTCTTGACATCGATGGGCTTGGCTTCGTTCTCGGCATCCCCTTTCGGCTTGCCGTCGATGGCCATCCCGCTCATGCGGTAGAAGTTGTAATCCGGATACTTGCCGGGTCCGCTGATCAGCAGATCTTCCTTCTCGTACACCAGATCCTGGCGGCGGTACTCGCCCATCTCGAAATCCGGCGTCAGCTGGATGGCGGTGGTGGGGCAGGCCTCTTCGCACAGGCCGCAGAAGATGCAGCGGGAGAAGTTGATGCGAAAGAACTCCGGGTACCAGCGACCATCTTCCCGCTCGGATTTCTGCAGCGAGATGCAGCCGACCGGGCAGGCCACCGCACACAGGTTGCAAGCCACGCAGCGTTCGTCGCCATCCGGATCGCGAGTCAGCACGATGCGACCGCGATAGCGGGGCGCCGCATAGACGGCCTGTTCCGGATAGTTGAGGGTCTCGCGGGGGCTCCAGGCGTGGGAGAACACCATCCCCAGGCTGCGCAATTGGGTGCCGACACCCTTGATGATGTTAATAATTTTCATAGTCGTGCCTCACTGCACATTCATCAGCACCACAGCCCGTACCGGCTGCATCCCGAGCGGGATACAGGGTGGCGGGCAAGCAGACGTTCCAGCCAAACGGCATCACATTTTTTCTGTCCATTGCGGCCTCACTGCGCATTCATCAGCACCACGGCGCCGGTGACCAGCATGTTGAGCAGGGTCAGCGGCAGGCAGACTTTCCAGCCAAACGACATCACCTGGTCAAAGCGCGGGCGGGGCAGGGAGGCCCGCAGCAGGATGAAGAACACCATGAAACAGGCAGTCTTCAGGGCAAACCAGATGAAGGGCGGCAGCCAGGGGCCGTGCCAGCCACCGAAGAACAGGGTCACGATGAGCGAAGAGATCAGCACGATGCCGATGTACTCGCCCACGAAGAACAGACCCCATTTCATGCCCGCATACTCGATGTGATAACCGTCGGCGAGCTCCTGCTCGGCTTCCGGCTGGTCAAACGGATGGCGGTGGGTGACGGCGACGCCAGCAAACAGGAAGGTGATGAAGCCCAGGATCTGGGGGATCACGTTCCACAGTCCTGCCTGGGCTTCCACGATATCCCGCAGGTTGAAGCTGCCGGTCTGGATGACGATACCCATCAAGGAGAGGCCCAAAAACACCTCGTAGGAGAGGGTTTGGGCCGAGGCGCGCAGGCTGCCGAGCAATGAGTACTTGTTGTTGCTCGACCAGCCAGCGAACAGCACGGCGTAGACCGCCAGCCCCGCGATGGCCAGGATGTAGAGCAGCCCCACGTTGAGGTCCGCCACGCCCCAGGTGGGGGTGATGGGCACCACCGCAAACGCCAGAATGAAGGCGGTAAAGGCGATGATGGGGGCCAGCACGAAGATCCGGCGATCGGCGAACGGCGGGATCCAGTCCTCTTTGAAGAACATCTTGATCATGTCGGCCGCCAGCTGCAGCAGGCCGAAGGGGCCTACCCGGTTGGGGCCGTAACGATCCTGCCACAGCGCCAGCAGACGGCGCTCGATGAAGCTCATGAAGGCGCCGGCCCCCACGATCCCCACCAGCACGATCAATGCCTTGCCGATTTCCAGCAACAGATCGATCAGAGAGTCACTCATGCGATGGCCTCCTGTAGGTTAGCGAGATATTGCTGGTGCAGGGCGGTCGGCAGACCGTTGACACCAAGCGGCAGACCCACCAGACCCGCGGTCAGATGCTCGCTCAGCCGCAGGGTCAGCCGCCAGTGGTGGCCACCCCAGGAGAAGGCGACCTGGCTGCCGGCACCGAGGGAGAGACGACTGGCGTCGGCCGGGTTCAGCACCAGCACGGGCTCGCTCATGCGGGCCTGGATGACCGGGCTTCTGGCAGACAGCTCTTCGCCGCCAAACAGCTGGTCATAGCTCACCACCTGCAGCGCCTCTTTGGAGCTGAACGGGGCGGGGGCGGTGTCGAACCAGCCGAGGCTGTCCTCGCCTGCTTCCAGCAGACGGCGACCGGGATCCCCGGCGCGCAGGTTGCCACCCACTTCATCCTGGAACTTGTTCCAGGCGGACGGGGAGTTCCAGCCCGGCGCCCAGGCGAACGGCACCTGTTGCAGCGGCTGGCGGGCACCGGCGTAGCCTTCCATGGAGAAGTTGAAGGGCGAGTCGGGATCCTGGGCGACTCTGGGTTCGCTCACGTTCTGATCCGCCAGCATGGAGGTGCGGCCACTGTAGCGGTGCGGCTCGCGAGCGAGCTTCATGCCACGGATGCGCAGACCCGCGTTGGGAGCAGCCTCGCGCATGCTGGTCAGCAGCGGGGCGCTGGCGGCGCAGGCCGCACTCACCTCGTCGAAAGTGTTCCAGCGCAGCGGTTTGCGATCCAGCACGCCTTGCAGGGCGGCCAGCCAGCGCCAGCTCTCGCGCACCTGGATGTCGGCGTTGTAGAAGGCAGGGGCATAAACCTGGAAGAAGCGCTGGGCGCGGCCTTCCATGTTGATGAGGGTACCGTCGGCCTCGGCGAAGCTGGCGGCAGGCAGCACCAGGTTCGCCTTCTGGGCGGTGCCGGTGTCCTGATGGTCGACCACCAGCAGGTGCTGCAGACGGTCGATGGCGGCATCGACGCGGCTGCGCGGTGCGCGGCGGTAGAGATCGTTCTCGAGCATCACCAGCGCGAGCTTCTCTTCTCTTTCGATACGATCAAAAGCGGCTTCCAGCGGGGCGGCATTGCCGGCCAGCATGGCCAGCCCCAGGCTGTTGGTCTCCTGGGCTACCAGGGCGAGCTCCACGGCCTGGCCACGGCCCTTGAGGGCGCGGGCGATGTTGCTGGCCGCCTCAAGCAGGGCCTGGCTGCGGGCACCGGTGCCGGCGATGATGAGCGGCTTCTTGGCGTTGCCGAGCAGCGCGGCCCAGCTGGCGGCCAGGGCCTGTAGCTCGGGAGCGAGATCGGTCAGGGCAGGGGCGCTGCCATCGAGCAGATGGGCGATGGCGAAGCCCAGGCGCGCCTGATCCGCGTGAGGGGCGTGCAGGGTGCCGCTCGCCACGTCGTCCAGTCGGGTGCTGTCCAGGCTGGTGATCAGCAGCGGGTAGCGCTCGTTCTGGGCCAGGGTTTGCACTGCGGCGACCTGCCACAGATCCACCTTCAGCTTGCGGGCGATTTCGCGGCCCTTGCCCTTGACGGCCTGGCGCAGGGCCAGGGCGATGCGGGCGGCGGTCTGGGTGACATCCTCGCCGAGCACCAGCACGGCGTCGGCCTCTTCCATGTCACGCAGGCTGGGGGTACGCACGCCGCCGTGCTGCAGGATCTGCAGCATCTTCTGCAGGCATTCCCATTCGCTTTGCTCGACGCCGCTGTAGAAGTTGGCGGCACCCACCAGTTCGCGCAGAGCGAAGTTGCTCTCAAGCGACGCGCGGGGCGAGCCGATGCCGATGACGCCGGCAGCGGTGCGCAGGGCATCGGCGGCCCGGTTCAGGGCGCCGTCCACCGTGATGGCCAGCTTGTCACTGCCATCCTGCAGCAGGGGCTGGCGCGGGCGGTCGGTCAGATTGACGTGGCCGTAGCCAAAGCGGCCGCGGTCGCACAGGAAGTAGTGGTTCAGAGCGCCGTGATAGCGGTTCTCGATGCGGCGCAGCTCGCCGTAACGCTCACCCGGGCTGATGTTGCAGCCGACCGAGCACCCTTGGCAGATGCTGGGGGCGAACTGCATGTCCCACTTGCGGTTGTAACGCTCGGAGTGGGTCTTGTCGGTGAATACGCCGGTGGGGCAGACCTCCACCAGGTTGCCGGAGAACTCGCTCTCCAGGGTGCCATCCTCGACCCGGCCGAAGTAGACGTTGTCGTGGGCGCCGTAGACCCCGAGATCCTCGCCACCGGCGTAGTCCTTGTAGTAACGGACGCAGCGATAGCAGGCGATGCAGCGGTTCATCTCGTGATTGATGAAGGGGCCCAGATCCTGATTCTGGTGGGTGCGCTTGGTGAAACGGTAGCGACGGCTGTTGTGGCCGGTCATCACCGTCATGTCCTGCAGGTGGCAGGAGCCACCCTCTTCGCACACCGGGCAGTCGTGGGGGTGGTTGGTCATCTGCCACTCCACCACCGTTTTGCGGAACTCCTTCGCCTCTTCATCCTCGATGGAGATATAGGTGCCATCGGTGGAGGGGGTCATGCAGGACATGACCAGGCGGCCGCGCTTGTCGTCGGCATTCTGATACTGTTTCACCGCACACTGGCGGCAGGCGCCGACGCTACCAAGCGCCGGGTGCCAGCAAAAATAGGGGACGTCCAGACCAAGGGACAGACAGGCTTGCAGCAGGTTATCTGCCCCGTCTACCTCGTACTCTTTACCGTCTACATGAATGGTGGCCATACAACTTCCCTGACTTCAATGAGATAAATTCTTTGGCTCGCGCCGGTTCAGCGGGCCCGCGGCGGGCGCCCTGCGTGCCTTACCAGCGCTCGCCCAGCAGGTTGGGCTGGATACCCTTGAGCTGCTTGCGATTATCCTGCGGCGCCTTGACGCCGGCCTCGAATTCCGACCGGAAATACTTCATCGCACTGCCCAGCGGCTCGATGGCGCCAGGGGCATGGGCGCAGAAGGTCTTGCCTGGGCCGAGGAAGCTGACCAGCTGCTCCAGGGTGGCGAGATCCCCTGGCTGACCTTCACCCCGCTCCAGCGCGCGCAGCAGCTTGACGCTCCAGGGCAGGCCGTCGCGGCAGGGAGTGCACCAGCCGCAGGACTCGCGGGCGAAGAACTCTTCCATGTTGCGCAGCAGGGAGACCATGTTGATGCTGTCATCCACCGCCATGGCAAGGCCCGTGCCCATCCGGGTGCCGACCTTGCCGATGCCGCCGGCGTACATCTGGGCATCCAGGTGCTCGGGCAGCAGGAAGCCGGTACCGGCACCGCCCGGTTGCCAGGCTTTCAGGCGATAGCCGGGTTTCATGCCACCGGCATAGTGCTCGAACAGCTCGCGGGCGGTGATGCCAAACGGCAGCTCCCACAAGCCGGGGTTGTTGACCTTGCCGGAGAAGCCCATCAGCTTGGTGCCGTGATCTTCCGAACCCGGCAGCGCCAACCCCTGATACCAGGCCACACCGTTGCCGATGATGGCGGGCACGTTGCACAGGGTCTCGACGTTGTTGACGCAGGTGGGCTTGCCCCAGACGCCGGAAACGGCGGGGAAGGGGGGCTTGGCGCGCGGGTTGGCGCGGCGCCCTTCCAGGGAGTTGATAAGCGCCGTCTCTTCGCCGCAGATGTAGCGACCCGCGCCGGTGTGGACGAACAGCTCGAAGTCAAAGCCCGAGCCCAGGATGTTCTTGCCGAGCAGACCGGCAGCCTTGGCCTCTTCGACCGCACGACGCAGGTTGGCTGCGGCATCGACGTATTCGCCGCGCAAGAAGATGTAGCCACGGTAGGCCTTGAGGGCCTTGGCCGAGATGATCATCCCTTCAATCAGCAGGTGGGGCAGTTGCTCCATCAACAGCCGATCCTTGTAGGTGTTCGGCTCCATCTCGTCGGCGTTGCAGAGCAGATAACGGATGTTCATGCTCTCGTCTTTGGGCATCAGGCCCCACTTCACGCCGGTGGAGAAACCGGCGCCGCCGCGACCCTTGAGGCCGGCATCCTTGACGGTGCCGACGATCTCGTCCGGGCTCATCTGGCCCAGTGCCTTGCGGGCCGCATCGTAACCCTGCTTGCTCTGGTATTCATCCAGCCAGACCGGCTGGCCGTCGTCGCGCAGCCGCCAGGTGAGGGGATGGGTCTCGGCTGCACGGGCGATGCGATTGGCGGTACCAAGGGATGCCAGACTCATGGGTAAGCCTCCAGGGTCTTGAGCAGGCTGACGGCGTCGAGCCCACCGTAGGTGTCATCGTCGATCATCAGCGCCGGCCCCTTGTCGCAGTTGCCGAGGCAGCAGACCGGCAGCAGGGTGAAGCGGCCGTCGGCAGAAGTCTGGCCGGGGGCCAGATCCATCACCTCTTTCAGGCCGGCCAGCAGTTGTTCGTGGCCGTTGATGTAGCACACCATGCTGTCACAGACGCGGATGATGTGGCGACCGACCGGCTGGCGGAAGATCTGGCTGTAGAAGGTGGCAACCCCCTCCACGTCGCTGGCGGGGATGCCGAGCTCGGCGGCGATGGCGTGGATGGCACCGTCAGGTACCCAGCCGCGGGCCTGCTGCACTATCTTGAGCGCTTCAATGCTGGCGGCACGGGGATCTTCGTAGTGGTGTTTCTCATGCTCGATGGCATCGCGTTCTGCCTGGCTCAGGACGAAATCGTTCCCCTTGCCCTGGCATGAACTCTGTCCCTGCGGGGACTGATTGTGTTGGCACTGACATTGCTGGCTCATGGCTTAACCTTTTGTGGCTTGTCCTTTTTGTCGTGTAACGGGTCTTGGTAACAGCCGTTACTCAACGGTCCACATCCGACATAACGAAATCGATACTGCCCAGATAGACGATGAGGTCCGACACCATCTGGCCACGGATCACCGAGGGGATCTGTTGCAGGTGAGCAAAGCTCGGGGTGCGGATCCGGGTCCGGTAGCTCATGGTGGAGCCATCGCTGGTCAGGTAATAACTGTTGATCCCCTTGGTCGCCTCGATCATCTGGAAGGACTCGGCGGCCGGCATGACCGGGCCCCACGACACTTGCAGGAAGTGGGTGATCAGGGTCTCGATGTCCTGCAGGGTGCGCTCTTTGGGCGGCGGCGTGGTGAGCGGGTGATCTGCCTTGAACGGCCCTTCCGGCATGTTCTTCATGCACTGCTCGATGATGCGCATGCTCTGGCGCACCTCCTCGATGCGCACCAGGGCGCGATCGTAGGCATCGCCGTTGGCGCCGACCGGCACTTCGAATTCGAACTGATCGTAGCCGGAGTAGGGGCGCCATTTGCGCACGTCGAAGTTGAGACCGGTGGCGCGCAGACCGCCACCCGTGGTGCCCCAGGCCAGCGCCTGTTCGGTGTTGTAGGCGGCGACGCCGATGGTGCGGCCACGCAGTATGCTGTTGCGCATGGCGGCCTTCTCATAGTCCATCAGCCGCTTGGGCAGCCAGCTCAGCAGGTTGTCTTGCACCAGCCGCTGCCAGCCGACGGGCAGATCATGGGCCACGCCGCCGATGCGGAACCAGGCCGGATGCATACGGGCGCCGGTGATGGCCTCGATGATGGTGTAAATCCGCTGCCGGTCGGTGAAGGTGAAGAAGACCGGGGTCATGGCACCCACGTCCTGAATATAGGTACCGATGAACAGCAGGTGGCTCTGGATGCGGAACAGCTCAGCCAGCATCACCCGGATCATGTCGACCCGCTGTGGCACCTTGATGCCCGCCAGCTTCTCGACCGCCAGCACGTAGGGCAGGTTGTTCATCACCCCCCCTAAGTACTCGACCCGGTCGGTGTAGGGGATGTAGCTGTGCCAGGACTGGCGCTCGCCCATCTTCTCTGCACCGCGGTGGTGATAACCGATGTCGGGCACGCAGTCGCGGATCTCTTCGCCATCGAGCTGCAGCACCAGGCGGAAGGCGCCGTGGGCGGAGGGGTGGTTGGGGCCGAGGTTCAAGAACATGTAGTCCTCGTTCTCGTTGCCACGGGCCATACCCCACTCTTCCGGTTTGAACAGCAGGTTGTCCTGCTCCTGATCCTGTTTGACCGCATCAAGCATGAAGGGATCAAATTCGGTGGCGCGCGCCGGATAATCCTTGCGCAGCGGGTGACCCTGCCAGCTCTTGGGCATCATGATGCGGGTCAGATGGGGGTGACCATCGAAATTGATGCCCATCAGATCCCACACTTCCCGTTCATACCAGTTGGCGTTAGGGAAGTGGCGGCTAACGGTGGGCAGCGTCAGGTCACCCTCCTTGAGCGGCACCTTCAACATCAGGTCGGCGTTGCGATCGATGGAAATGAGGTGATAGAAGACGGTGAAGTCGCTGTCGGGCAGATCATGGCGATGGCTGCGCATCCGCTCGTCGGTGGCGCTGAGATCGAACAGCATCACGAACGGGGAGGGGAGCTTGCGCAGGAAGCCCATGACATCCAGCAGCAGCTCGCGGGAGAGCCAGACCACCGGCACGCCGGTACGGGTATTCTGGATGGTGAAACGTTCGGCGCCGAAATGGGCGAACAGCTCGCCGATGACCTGAGCGTCTTTGTGATCATTCGGTTGCCACTGGGCCATGGCGTAGTTGCTGGGGAATTCTCGAGTCAGTTTCATGGTCAGATCTCATCCGGCGTGCGCAGGTTGGTGACGTTGATCCGCTCGCCACGCTTGCGGTCCTTCTCGGCAGGCATTTGGGGACGATAGATGCCCTGATCGCCAACCACCCAGGAGAGCGGACGGCGCTCCTTGCCGATGGAGTCCTGCAGCAGCATCAGCGCCTGCAGGAATGCCTCGGGACGGGGCGGACAACCCGGAATATAGACGTCGACCGGCAGGAACTTGTCGACGCCCTGAACGACCGAGTAGATGTCGTACATGCCGCCGGAGTTGGCGCAGGCACCCATGGAGATGACCCACTTGGGTTCGAGCAGCTGTTCATACAGACGCTGGATGACGGGGGCCATCTTGATGAAGGGGGTGCCGGCGATCACCATGAAATCGGCTTGGCGCGGTGAGGCTCGAATAACTTCGGCGCCGAAGCGGGCCACATCATGGGGGGAGGTGAAGGCGGTACACATCTCTACGTAGCAGCAGGAGATACCGAAGTTGTAAGGCCAGAGGGAGTTCTTGCGGCCCCAGTTGACAGTGTCTTGCAGCACCTCTTCGAGGCGCCCGATCATGATGCCGCGTGAGGCCTCTTGAGCCAAGGGATCCTCGACGGTCTGGCGCTGTTCCTGGGGATAGCGCTCAACGGGCGCATCTGGGTCGATCCGGGTCAGGGTGTACTTCATGGTGCAACCTCAAAGGGATAATCAGTAATTCAGTCTGGCTTCTTGTCGGTCAGAACGCGCTTTTTCGGTGCCCAGTCGAGGGCGCCAATGCGCCACAGGTAGACGAGTCCTACCAGCAGCAGGGAGATAAAGATGGTGGCTTCGATGAAACCGACCCAGCCGCTTTCCCGAACGGAGACGGACCAGGCGAAGAGGTAGAGTGCCTCGACGTCGAAGATGACGAAGAACATGGCAACCAGGTAGAACTTGGCGGAGAAGCGTAGACGGGCATTGCCCACCGAATCGACGCCAGATTCGAAGGGTTTGTTCTTGGCACGACCATAGGCTCGACCACCCAGCAGGGCGGCAAGGCCGATCATGGTCAGGCAGATGCAGATGGCCCCGACTACATAGACAGCAAAAGCCCAATGCTGGACAGCAATATCAGCAAACATAGGAGTTTTCCCTAACCGAATTAATCACGCGACTTAACAAGGATGTTACGTATTATGCCACTTTCGTACTGATTTACATGTCATTTCAAAGGATTAATTATTAATCAGCGGGAGGAAAATCGTATTTTGCTAGCGGAGTCAATGTTCCTATTTGAGAATCATTTTCAATCGCTTTTAGGATGTGGTGGAATTGGCGGGATCGTGTGAAAAATAAACTAATCGTGAAATGAGAGACCCCGCCAGGCGGGGTCTGCTCGATCAGGGTTTGAGGATGGGTAGCGCCTCTTCGGCTGCCTTGCCCTGAGAGAGGGTGATCTCGACCCGGCGGTTGGCCTGACGATGCTCGGGTGTGTCATTGGGATAGCGTGGCTGGGCATCCGCGACCCCCTGAGCGATGACCCGGGTGGCATCGAGTTTGGGGTTGGTCAGCAATGTGTGCACGATGGAGGCGGAGCGCAATACCGACAGTTCCCAGTTGCTGCGATAGAGCTCCACCGGGGCCTGGGAGTTGTCGGTGTGGCCGGTGACCACCACCTTGCCGGGAATGTCAGCCAGAATGCCGGAGATCTTGTTGACCAGCGGAATGAACTGGGGCTGCAGGAAGGCGGAGTCGGCCGGGAACAGCGCCTTCTCGCCGATGCGGATCACCAGCTGGCTGCCCAGTTGTTCTACCTCCAGATCCTTGGATTCAATCTGTGCCTTGAGCTGCTGCTCGAGCTTCTTCTTGGTGACCTGCACCCACTCCTGCTCTTTGGTCTTGTGTGGCCAGGATTCGGTGGCACTCGGCTTCTCCGAGGCACCGATGGTTTCGTTGAACGGATCCGAAGCTGCCATCGGAGCATCCTTCTCCAGCACAGTCTCTTTCTTCGGGCTGCTGGGGGTGGTTTTGGACTCGGGTTCCAGGATGCCGGTACCGCCCTGCATCACGGGGGAGCCCGCAGCAGGGGAGATGAGGCCAATTTTGCCCAGCGATTCGATGAAGCCCTGGATCAGCACCCGGGTTTCAGACTGCTTGGCCATGGCAAAGGAGTAGAGCACCACGAACAGGGCGAACAGCAATGTCATGAAGTCGGCATAGGAGACCAGCCAGCGTTCGTGGTTCTCCGGCGCTTCAGCCTTTTTCTTTTTTGCCACCGTGGCCTCCGAGGTAGGGTTCGAGGGTGACTTGCAGGCGTTGCTGGGATTCGCCATCCACGATGCAGAGGATACCGGTCAGGGTCATCTCCTTGTAGTGGCGGATCTGATGGGCAAACCCTTTGTAGCGGTTGCCGAAGGGCAGGAAGATCAGGTTGGCGGCCGATACCCCGTAGATGGTGGCGATAAAGGCCACCGCGATGGCGCCCCCCAGCTTGTCAGGGGCATCCAGCAGGCCCATGGCGTGGATCAGGCCAAACACCGCCCCCACGATCCCCATGGTGGGGCAGTAGCCACCCATGGCTTCATAGAATTTGACGGTCTGCTCGAGATCTTCTTGCTCGAACTCGATCTCGTTCTCCAGCACCTCGTGGATCTTGGTCTTCTCGTAGCCGTCGACCATCATCTGTACCCCTTTTTGCAGGAAGGGATCCTTGATCTCGTCGATCATGCCCTCGAGGGCCAGCATGCCGCTGCGTCTGGCATTGCCAGCCAGGTTTTCCAGTAGTTCGGCCTGCTGCTGCATGTCGAGTTTGAGGGGAGCCAGCAGCCACTTGAAACGCTTGAGAGTGCTGCCGACAACGGAGAAGGGGAACTGGGTCAAGGCGGCACCTATGGTACCTCCGATCACGATGAGAAAGGCGGGCAGATCGAGCAGGGCGCTGGGATGTCCACCCTCGATCATGTTGCCGCCCAGGATGGCGATCAATGCCAGGACCAGGCCGATTAAGCTCATTTTTTATACATCCCTGAATATTGATAATGGCTAGTGTAGCTATTTAAGTATCAGTTTTTCAAAATGATATCCAATCGATGAGCAATAAAGTGAGTGCCTTGACCTCGATGGACAGATTTCTTTCCCGGCTGGCAAGCAGCCGGTCCATGCAGGGCGTTTTACCGAAAAGAGGAGGGGCCGTCGCGGGACTTTGACGGGAAGAGGGCCTGGGCAGATCAGATTGCAAATGTTGGAAGGCAAAAAACCGGCCACTGGCCGGTTTTTTTAGATTGGGTGGGACGCTTTACCCATGTGGTTTTTCCTTGTGGGCGGCAGTCAGTCGTTGATCACCGCAGGCAACGTTGCTCGTACCCAACGAGGGTGTTGCTTTCTCTCACGGGAGTCACGCTTCTGAAAACCCCAAAAGCAAAAAACCGACCATCAGGTCGGTTCTTTAAATTTGGCGGTGAGGGAGGGATGATTCGCCACTGCGTGGCTCACCCCTTCGGGGCGGCCTGCGGCCGTTCATCGCAGCAAGCTGCTCTGCTCGAACCCGGCGAGGGTTCTCACCCTCCCTCTGTGGGCATCAGATTTGCTGTGCTCCCAGAAGCAAAAAACCGACCATCAGGTCGGTTCTTTAAATTTGGCGGTGAGGGAGGGATTCGAACCCTCGATACGTTGCCGTATACACACTTTCCAGGCGTGCTCCTTCAGCCACTCGGACACCTCACCAAATTTTCGCTCACAGCGCCGTTGCGCTGGAACGGGGCGTAATTTAGGGGAAAGGGCTGCCTGGGTCAACCACTTTTCCCCTTATTTTTCATAATCTTTATCGAATGCCTATCCCTTGAACAGAATGCCGGTTTTTTAAACCCGCTCAGGGCTTGGGGAGGATAATCAGACTGTCCGGCAGCTCGTTCTGGTCGCGGGTGGCGGGGAAGGCGTCGGTCAGAATGGCGCTGGTCCGCTCGATGCACTCGAGGAACCCCTGCTCCACCTCCTTGTTGCGCACCCGGCGGGTGAAGTCATCGATGATCTCCTGCCACTGGCCGTTGTCGATGTGCTGGGCGATGCCGTCATCCACCAGGATCTCCACGTAGTGCTCGGCCACCGAGACGAAGATCAGCACCCCCAGCCGATCCTGGGTACGATGCAACCCCTGTTCAACGAACTGCAGGCGTGCCATCAGGGCGGCCCTGTGCTGGCGAACCTGTTTGGGGATCAGGTACATCTTGATGGGGGTCCAGTGGAACAGGATGCTCAGCACCAGCCAGACCGACCACTGCACCAGCAGGATCTCGTACCAGCCGAGCCAGAAACCGAGCTCGAATACCAGCAGCGGGGTGAGCATGGCCAGCAGCGCCGCCCACAGGGTGGGTATGTAGCGATAGCCGTCGCTGGCGGGGGCCAGAACGGTCACCAGCTCGGCATCGGTTGCCTGCTCCGCCTGCTTGACCCTGGCCTGCAGCGTGTGAAAGAACTGTTTCGAAATCATGTGTCGTCTCTTAATCCCTGTTACCAACCACCGGAGGCACCGCCGCCGCCGAAACTGCCGCCCCCTCCACTGAAACCGCCGCCGCCACCACCAAAACCGCCACCGGAGCGACCGGCACCGAAGCCACCGGCGAGGTAAGCGGCGCGGCGCCGGCCACCCCTGCCGCCACCACCACCGCCACGCAGGTTGTGCAGCACGATCATCACTATCACCATCAGGATGAACAGCCAGGGTCCGCCCAGCTTATCCTTGCTGGCGTTGTCCACCGGTTTGTACTCGCCCGCCAGCGCCTGCATGATTGCCTGGCTGCCGGCAACCACCCCGGCCACCATGTCGCCGCGTTTGAACGCGGGCAGGATCCGGGTCTGGATGATGTTGGCGGCGATGGCATCGGGCAGGGCGCCTTCCAGCCCGTAACCCACCTCGATGCGCACCTTGCGCTCATCCTGGGCGATCAGCAGCAGCACCCCGTTGTCCTTGCCCTTCTGGCCGATCCCCCAGTGACGGCCGAGCTGATAGCCGTACTCCTCGATGGTGTCGCCCGCCAGCGTGTCGATGGAGACCACCACCAGCTGGATGCCGCTGCGCTTCTCGAATGCCGCCAGCTGCTGGGTGAGCTGGTGGGCCTGCTTGCGGGACATCAGGTTGGCCTCGTCCACCACTCGCCCGCTCAAGGCAGGGAAGGTGGGGGCGGCGGATACCACCGCCGTCCACAACAGCAGGCAGGACAACAGGGCATGGATCACGCGCTTCATTGGAAGCTGACCTTGGGCGCCTCATCGGCACCGGGTTTGGCGCTGAACGTGGGTTTGGCCTCCAGATCCGAGTAGAGCAGCTTGGACCAGATGACGCCGGGGAAGGTGCGGATCTCGGTATTGAACTGGCGTACCGCTTCTATGTAGTCGCGCCGGGCCACCGAGATACGGTTTTCGGTGCCTTCCAGCTGGGCCTGCAGGGTCAGAAACTGCTGATCCGCTTTGAGCTCCGGGTAGCGCTCGACCACCACCATCAGCCGGGAGAGGGCGCCGGAGAGCTGGTTCTGGGCCGCTTCAAACTCCTTGAGCTGGGCGGGATCGCTGAGCTGCAGGCTGCCCACCCGGGCTCTGGCATCGGTCACTGCCTTGAGGGTCTCCTGCTCGTGGCTGGCGTAGCCCTTGACGGTGGCCACCAGATTGGGAACCAGATCGGCGCGGCGCTGATACTGGTTTTCGACCTGGCCCCAGCTTGCCTTGACCTGCTCATCCAGGGTCGGAATATTGTTCATGCCGCAACCGGTCAGGCCCAGCAGCAGGGTCATAACCAACAGGGACTGGGTCGCCCTCTGCCAGAGTGAAGTGGCCATCTTGTTGTTCTCCATTGACATTTTTTGCAGATAACGGCTCACCATACCAGCTTGTGGTCAACCGCCACAACGGGCGGGCAGTTTGGGTTTGTGGTAAGCCATCGAAACCTTGGGCAGTTGCGGCTTGTCTTTGAGCCAGGAGGCCAGCTCGGCGCCGCAGCCGTTGCCGGGCGGGATCGGCGCCTGAGGCTGGCAATCCGGGCTGCCGACCGGGCAGCGTAGACGCACATGAAAGTGGCTGAAGTGGCCGACCCAGGGGCGCAATTTGGCGACCCAGGGTTCATCGGGTGCCCGTTTGCATACCTCGGCCTTGATCACCGGGTTGATGAAGATGCGGGCGACCTCGGGCTTGCTGGCTGCCAGGCGCAGCAGGTTTAGCTGCTGGGGGCCGAAGCGCCCGGGCAGCACCCGGTAGCTGGGCTCATCGATCAGCGCCCACTCCTTGGGGGCATCCTGTTCCCATGTTGAGATGGGCTGGTTGGCCATGCGAAACCAGATGTCGGCGTCGAGGCCGGTCTGGTGGCTGCGGTGACCGGAGGTGAAGGGACCGCCGTGGGCCATGGCGAGATCGGCGATATAGAGGTCCGGCATACCGGCCATGCGGGTCTGGTTGGCCAGGGTGGTCAGGTAGGCGATGAGCTCAGGGTGGCCGTAGTAGCGCAGTCGCTTGGTGCGGATCACCTGATAGCCGGGGCCGGTCAGCGGCAGCGCTACCCCGTTCTTGAGGCAGCCGGCGGAGTAGCCGCCAATGGCTTCAGCCTGGCGGGGATGAGGTTCGGCAAGAAAGGCACTGGCCATGAAGAGCAGGGTGGTGGCAAGCATGAGACTCCCGACAAGCATGCGAATGGGCTCAGATGAAGAGAATGATACCAAGAGTCCGGTGAGACCGTCACCCGATGAGCGAGCCCGGTTGCATCCCGGTGTCGGGCTCGCGCACAATGCGCGACAAAATTGGTGCATCCAGGGCGTGTAAACGCACAGGCAAGAGGAGAAGAGAATGAAGGTCAGTGAGCTGGTGAACAAAGAGGGACTGGTCTGGCTGATGCCCCCTGCTCGCCGTTTCTATCCGGTGATGGTGGTGCTGTTGCTGGCGAGCCTGGTCACCGTGCTGGCCGCCGTCGGTCTGGGTTATCCGCAAATGGGTTTGCTGCCCTGGGTGGGGCTGGTGTTTGGCGGCATAGTGCTGCTGATGATGATACTGCCTCGCAGCTGGCAGCGCTGGCGGCTGGCGGAGCTGGCCTGGGACGAGACGCACCTTTACCTGCTCAATGGCAGCAGTGATCGGGCACAGGCCCTGCCAAGATCGGTACTGGTCGGGGTCGAGCGGGATCGCAAGGTGGGCCACGATGGTCAGTGGCTGGCCTTCAGCCTGGATCTGGCGCTGAACGATGAGCAGCTGGCGACCGCCACCACGCTGATGGGGTTGAGTCGGGAAGGTACCCATGTCGTGGCGCCCGGCATCTATCGCTTTGGCTTTAAGCGCGCCTGGCATGGTCGACGCACGCTGCAGGTGCTGTTGGATGCCCTGCTCCCCATATGAGCTGACTATTTTCTCGACAATCTTCCCCAAAGCTCAGATACTGCCAGTGACTCGAATTGATCTTGCTCGTTCTGTTCACCCAAGAGATCAATGACTTGAGTGAACCGTACGGGGGAGTGCCCAGGCATGATGCCCTGGCAGGTCCGGCATGGGGGTTGTGCCCTTACCTTTGTGTTGGTGATTGGATAGAGAAGGCACCTTGAATCGAGAGTGGATGGCATGAAGATTTACGTAGGTAATCTGTCGTACCGGATGACGGCCGACGAACTGACAACCGTGTTCAGCCAATTTGGGCAGGTAGACAAGGTCGATATCATCATCGATCGCGATACCGGTCAGTCCAAGGGGTTTGGCTTCATTGAAATGCCAGTGAATGGCGAGGCTGAAAAGGCCATCGCCGGTTTGCATGGCACCGAAATCGGTGGCCGTACCATCACAGTCAACCAGGCCAAGCCGAAGACAGACGCACCACGTGGTCGCCCCCAGCGTCATCGCTGAGCTGCCTCGATAACGCAAAACGGCATGGGTTTCCCCCATGCCGTTTTTGTTTCTGGCGTTTGCCGGATGAATCAGGGCACGTCGTAGCCGAGCGCCGCCTTGCGGATGCGGAACCACTGCTGACGGTTGAGGACGATGGATTCAGCGGCCACGGCGGCGGCGATGCGCTCCCGTTTGCCGGAGCCTATCAGCGGCAGCGGCTGGCTTGGCAGCATCATGACCCAGGCGTAGACCACTTGTTCGATCTGCTCGGCGCCCACTTCCTGGCGGATCTGTTCGAGCTCGGCGCGCAGCGGGGCATATTCGGGGGCCTGGAACAGGCGCCCGCCACCGAGGCAGGACCAGGCCATCGGCTTGATGCGCAGTTGCTGGCATTGGTCCAGGGTACCGTCCAGGGTGGTGCTCTGGTTGAGCGGCGAGATCTCCAGCTGGTTGGTCACCAGCGGGAAGGGCAGGCGCGACTGCAGCAGCTCGAACTGGCGAGGGGTGAAGTTGGAGACCCCGGCATGCTTGATCTTGCCCGCCTGCTTGAGGGTAATGAAGGCATCGGCCACCTCGTCGGCATCCATCAGGGGATCCGGGCGGTGGATCAGCAGCAGATCCAGATGGTCGGTGGCCAGCTTTTGCAAGGAGGCCTCGGCACTGGCGATGATGTGCGCCTTGCCGGTGTGGTAGTGATTCAGCGCGTGTTCCGGCTTGGCGGTGAGGGCGATGCCGCACTTGCTGACGATCTCCATCCGGCTGCGCAGAGAGGGGTCAAGGCGCAGGGCGTTGCCGAATGCCTCTTCGCACTGGTAGCCACCATAGATGTCGGCGTGATCGATGGTGGTGACCCCCAGATCCAGGTGGTACTTCATCAGATCCAGCAGGGCGCTCGGGGAGAGTTGCCACTCCATCAGACGCCAGTAACCCATGATGAGGCGAGAGAAGGTCGGACCCTGTGGATGCAGGGGGAGGTGGGATACGGACATGGTGGCTCCTTGGCGGATAAGGGAAAAAAGCTGCCAGCATCTTGGTCTCTTCTGGCTGGCAAGGCAATAATGCGGCTTTTGTTAATTCGAACTTTGGTTCTGAAGGGGAAGGAAATGGACGGTTTTGCCGAGCGCTTGCACAGCCTGATCGGGACGGGCAGCATCAGTGCCTTTGCCCGCAAGGTGGGGCTGAGTGAAGCCCTGATCCGTAAATATCTGAAAGGGACCGAACCCGGCCTTGGCAAGGCCAACCAGATTGCTATGGCTGCCAACTGCTCGCTGGAGTGGCTCGCCACCGGCTGCGGCTACCTTTATCGGCAGGCGGAAGTAGTGGACAGAGAAGCGCTGAGCGCCGCCGGCACCCTGTTGCAGGAACAGTTGCCGCAGCAGCGCCTGCCCGCAGAAGATGAGCTGGTTACCCTGCTCGCCTACTACCAGTTCTTGCGCAGTCACAAGCAGGCTGACGGATTTCTGGATCTGGCGCGGGCGCGCGAATTTGGCAAACACCTGCATGAGGCGTGAGCCTGGATGGGGATGGCTGGGCAACGACCGGGGATTATTCTGATACCCTCTAAAGCAGATGAGGACAGCGGGGAGAGGGAGATGGGCTATCTGATCTTGGGCAGCGGCGGATTGGGCACGGCGCTGGCACATGAGCTATCCGCCCGTGGCGAGGAGCTGGTGCTGGCCGGCAGGCAGCTGCCCAAGGGTGTGGATCCCGTCTGCTATTTCCCGTTGCAGGAGGTGGATGTGCTCTCCTTCGATGCCCTGTTCACCCTCTATGACACGACGCCGTTGCCGAGCGTGGTGATCAACACCATCGGCCTGCTGCACGACATCAATTTCATGCCGGAGCGGCGGGTGGAGGAGGTCAACCCTAGGTGGTTGTGCGACAGCCTGCTGGCCAACGCCTGGCCGCAGCTGGCTTTGGCAGCCTGCCTGAGCCGCCGAATGATGCCGGATACCCGCCTCTGGCTTTGCTCTCTCTCCGATCTGGCCGGCAGTCTTGGCGCCAACGAGACGGGCAGCCGTTACAGCTACCGGATGAGCAAGGCGGCCCTCAACATGGGGGCAAGAACGCTGGCCCACGAATGGGGGGAGCGCTTCCCCGCCGCCGGGGTTGTCACCGTGCATCCGGGGCTGATGGCCACCCCCATGAATCAACCCTTCCTCGACGAGCTGGCGGCCGAGACCTTGCAGGATCCGGCGCTGGTGGCGCCGCGTCTGCTTGATCTCATCAACCAATTGTCGCCGGCCCAGTCCGGCAGTTTCCTCGACCTGCAGGGCCAGCCGCTGCCCTGGTAACCCGTCACCGGCTTCACATTCCGGAAACGGCCCGCTTGCCAAGCCAGCTCCTGCTGGCTAACGTCATCCTCCTGCTTCAGGAGGGATGTCATGCGCTATATCGATTTACGAAGTGATACGGTCACCCAGCCCACGGATGCCATGCGCCAGAGCATGCTGCATGCCGAGGTGGGGGATGATGTCTACGGGGAAGATCCCGGCGTCAACGCACTGGAGGCCCGCGGGGCCGAGCTGCTTGGCAAGGAGGCCGCGCTGTTTGTCCCCTCGGGCACCATGTCCAACCTGCTGGCGGTGATGAGCCACTGTCAGCGGGGGGAGGGGGCCATCGTCGGCCAAGCGGCCCACATCTATCGCTATGAGGCACAGGGGAGCGCCGTGCTGGGTTCGGTTGCGCTGCAGGCGGTGCCCATGCAGGCCGACGGTTCGCTGGCAGTGGCCGATGTCGCCGCGGCGATCGCCCCTGATGATGCCCATTTTGTGCAGACCCGTCTGGTCTGCCTTGAAAACACCCATAACGGCAAGGTGCTTCCCCTTCATTACCTGCATGCGATGCGCAAGTTCGTCGACGAGCGCGGGCTGCAGTTGCATCTGGACGGGGCGCGCCTGTTCAACGCCGCGGTGGCGAGCGGTCATGGGGTAGCCGAGCTTGCTGCCCCCTTTGACAGCATCTCCATCTGCCTCTCCAAAGGGTTAGGTGCACCGGTAGGATCGCTGCTGGTGGGCTCCCGCGTCTTCATCGCCCGCGCCAGACGGCTGCGCAAGATGCTTGGTGGCGGCATGCGCCAAGCGGGGATCCTGGCTCAGGCCGGTCTGTTTGCCCTCGATCAGCATGTGGCCCGATTGGCGGACGATCACCGCCGTGCCAGACGGCTGGCCGAAGGGTTGGCCGCGTTGCCCGGCATTGAGCTGGATCTCGCGCTGGTGCAGACCAACATGGTATTTCTGCGGCTGGTGAAAGGGGAGGCCGAGGCGCTGCTCGCGTTCATGAAGGAGCGGGGGATCCTCTTCTCCGGTTACGGCGAGATGCGGCTGGTAACCCACCTGCAGATCACCGATGACGACATCGACGAGGTGATCGATGCCTTCACCGAGTACCTTTCCGCACGTTAAGGTTCACTCAATAAAACAGGGCGCCAAGGCGCCCTGTTTTATGCTTTGAGAAGAAAGCGGGTCACGCCTGGCGCTGGCCGCTCATCAGCATGGCCTCGTCGGTGGCGTCGTAGATCATTACCGCGATGTGAGTCACCTGACCGCCAAAATCGGCCAGCGGCACCAGCGTCAGGTTCTGGAACATGTGGGGGGCTGAGCCGGTGATCGGGCGGTAGTTGGAAAAACGCAGCAGATAGGGTTTCTGCTCCCAGGTGCTGAAGGCGCGGTTGTTGAGCTTGAACACCATGTTGGCCTTGCGCTCGAACCAGGCCCGATCCACATCGGGGAAGAGCTCGAACAGCACGCCATCGCGCACCTCGCCGGCCAACCGGCCGCTGTGGCTCTCCATGAAGCCGTTCCACACCTGCACCTTGTACTCCTTGTCGAGCACCACCAGCCCCACGTCCAGGTTCTGGACTATGTTCATCAGCCAATGAAATTCACGGATTTCCATGGTCACTCCTAGAGCATGTGCATGATTTTGTTGTTCATGGTGGCGATGGAATCTTCGGTAAACAGCAGCAGCAGATCGCACTGCACCGCGTAATCCTGGACCCGGTAGTTGATCTCGATGGCAAGGGTGCGGCGCCAGCGGCTCTTGTTGGTGTTGATGAGCTCGTTGATGGGTCTGTGCTGGCCGAGTACCACAGGATGGCCCTGACTGAAGGGGGTGTCGAGTTGGCTGGCGTAGCCGCGCAAAAAGGCGCCGATCAGCACGTTGGCGGTATCCATCAAGAGCTCTAGCTCGGCGTTGCGATCGAGCACGCCCTGATGGTTCATCAGCCGGGCCAGATCCTTGAAGCTGGAGTCGTGAAACAGGATCAGCGCCTCGCCGGCGATACCGGCCCCGATGAAGCCCTGACAGACAGCGGAGAGAGTATCCGAGTCGGCAGCGGCCGAGAGGGCCATGTGTAGCTCGGACACTTCCAGCACGTTGACGTTGGGAATGGGCAGCACCACGAAGGCGTTGAGCAGGCGGGCCAGCAGGTCGGCAGCCTGGCCCATGGAGACGTTGGCGAGTTCCTGATAGACGTCACGTACCTCGGGACTTATCTTGATGCCGGTATCCAGACTGCCGACATCACTGACACTCTGGCCAGCGGGCCGGATGTCATGTGCAGTGGCGGCACCTTTGGCCTGCCACAGATCGTGCTGTTTCAGCAGGGCGCTGAGGGTCTCCGGTGCGGCGGGTTTCTTGATGAAATCCAGCGCTCCCAGCCCCATCACTCGCTGATAGGCTTCTGGCTGGATATCGCCGGAGACAACGAAGACCTTGTTGCGCAGCCCCTCCCGCTGGAGGGTCTCCAGCACGCCGTAGCCATCCATTTCCGGCATGGTCAGGTCGAGAAAGATCAGATCCCCATGACCCATCAGCACCTGCTCTATCCCTTCCAGCCCGTTGGCGGCGTAATGCAGCGTCACGTCCCAGTCGGCGGGAAGGGCGCGGGCCAGCTGTTTACGGGCGAATCCTGAGTCATCACATATCAATACATTCATAGTGTTAGGCTGGCCTGGTCAACGAGGATTGCTATAAGTGTGGCCCGCCAACGGTCAGATGCAATGGGACAGGCTGGTCGCCGGTGAAAATTGATTGTCCCATTGGCGATTCCGGTAGCGCGCTGAATATTTTTCAACAAATTCAGCGAACATCTTAACACGCAGCGGGGCAAACTGAGGCTGGCAGCGCAACATATAGAAGGGCCGGTTGCCGGTTTTCCAGTCGGGCAGTACCGGGACCAGCTGCTCATCCTGCAGGAAGGGATGCACGTAGTGGAGCGGGGCATTGACGATCCCCAGGTGGCGCCTGGCCGCCCGGACGGCAGCCTGGGTCTGGTTGACGGTCAGTTTGGCGGTGCGCTTGATCTGCACCGTCTGCTCGTCCCGATCGGTCAACTGCCAGTGCTGGTGTGGCCAGCAGTAGATCAGCGCGTGCTCTTCCAGCTGGGCGGGATGCGCCGGTGTGCCCATCTTCTCCAGATAGAGCGGGGAGGCAAACAGGCCGTATTCGATGTGGCCAAGGCAGAGTGCGTTGGGCAAGGATTGCGGCAGCTCGCCGTTGAAGAACACCAGATCCCGGTCGTTGTCGAATAGATGCTGGTGGTCGTTGGTCTGGGTAATGTCGAACTGCACTTCGGGGTAGTGCAGGCCAAAGTCCGCCAGCATGTCGACCAGGATGGTGTTGGAGAGGGCGATGGGGGCAGCCAGACGGATCACCCCGTTGATGTCGGCCTCTTTGCCCTGGATCTCGCCGGTGGCCTGCTCGATTGCGGCCAACGGGGTGCACAGGCGCTCGTAGTAGCGCAGCCCTTCGTCGGTGAGGCGGAGTTTGCGGGTGGATCTGTGTAGCAAGGAGCAGCCGAGCTGCTCTTCCAGCTGAGAAATACGTCGACTGATGGTGCCGGTTGGCATGCCCAGTGCGGCAGCCGCATGGGAGAAGCCTCCCTCTTGCACCACCTTGACGAACAGATAGAACTCTTCGATGTACTTCATAAGCGGTGTTCTGGGTGTAACAAGCCAGTGACCTTAAGAAGAGGCGCCCGCCTTGGCAAGCTCAATCCGGCGTTTAATTGATCTGGATTAGATTCGACTCCCGCTGGTACTGGTGCAACAGCCGGACAAATTCGACCGGATCCCGGTCAAGGCTGTTGTCCGGCACCAGCAGATCATAGCCGAGCAGCTCGCGCAGCCGGGTCATGCGGTTGGCCAACATGGCGATCACCCCCTCATAGCGCTGGCCGGAGGGAGAGCGAAAATGGCTCTCCTCCAGCAACCCCTCGCCCTGAAAGGCACAGGAACCCCCACCGCCGCTGCAGGCCGGCTGTTCGCTACGCAGTGCCTGCAGCAAGACGCTGCGTTGCTCGGTCAGCAGGCGTACTGCCAATCTGGGTGTGATCAATGTCAAAAAATCGTCGTAATCTTTTATTTTCAAACCGATATAGGGCAGGGGGACCAGATCCCAGCCCAGATGAATGCGCGGCTGGTCTATTCGCTGAATATTTCTCCATTTCAGGATCCAACCACCGTATTTATGGTGATATTGCAGACAATCGTGACAGAGCGAGAGACTGAAGTGAGGCTCAATCAACTTCAATGAGCCGATAAATATCATCATCAGACCGGCCAGCAGGCCGGAGACGAGGGGGATTAGTGGTTGTTCACCGAATAAAAAAAGTATAAAAATCATAGCAATGGTTACTATGATGCCCAACAATACCAACGTGAGTCCGTTTTTTCTGACCATGGGTTTCACATGTAGCGTTTTCATATGAAGTCAGCCCTTTGCGCATGCTTGTTTCACATTATGGGCTGGATCCGATTTTGTACCAGCACCGGGTGCCCGGGAGGGCCCTCCGTCGCTGGGTTTCCCTGTGATCACACATCATGAATCACCATATTAGATGAATACGCTAGACGAACGGTTATTGAACGGGATGGATGTGTTGCATACCCCAATCTGGGTTTATGACATCCGGCATCACCACATCTACTGGGCCAATCGCGCCGCCTTGAGCGTGTGGGAAGCGAGCTCGCTAGGCGAGCTGCAATCGCGCGACTTCTCGGCCGACATGGCACAGGCCATCGATCTGTTGCTGCAGCGCTACCTCGGGGATTTCCAGCAGGGGCGCAGCTACAGCGAGTGGTGGACGCTTTCCCCCAAGGGCGTGAAAAAGCAGATCTACCTGCGTCTCTCCGGCATCCAGCTGGCGGGTCGGCTGATGATGATGACCGAGGCGGTGATCGACGCCGATACCCTCTATCAGGAGTCTTCGCTCGCTACCGGAGATACCCTGGCCTGTCTGTTTGACAATCAGGGCCAGCTGGAGAGCGGCAACCACCATTTCGACATGTGTTTCGGCAACCAGATCCGCTACCTCTCCCAACTCTTCTCCGGCAATGACGAGGCGTTCTACCAGAAGCTCTCCCGCCTCGATGAGGTGGTGGCCGAGGGGGAGTGCCGTACCCTCAAGGGGATGCGCTGGTTTCAGTACCAGTTTCGCCACATTCAGCAGGGGGCGCAGATCCTGCTCACCATGCGCGACATCACCGACCGCAAACTGGAAGAGCTCGAACACCGCCACCTGGCGTGGCACGACTCGCTGACCGGCCTGCTCAACCGCTATGGCTTGATGAAATCGCTGGAGGCCTATTGCGGGCTGGGTGGGCGTTTTGCGCTGGTGTTCATGGACTTGGACAACTTCAAGCTGGTCAACGACAACTACGGCCACAAGGCCGGTGATCGGCTGCTGGAGCGGGTTGCCGGCCGGCTCAAGCAGATCTGTCCGCGCGATGTGGAGCTGGCGCGGCTCGGTGGCGACGAATTCACTGCCTTGGTGCCGCTCAGCCACTCGAGCGATCGGGCGCAGGAGGTGGCCGACCTCATGCTCTCCCAGATGACCAAGCCGCTGCAGCTGAGCGGCGTGCCCGAGGTGACCATCGGCGGCAGCATCGGCATCGCCATCTATCCGGACGATGCGGACGACGGTGACAACCTCATCACCCGCGCCGACATGGCCATGTACCAGGCCAAGCAGATGGGCCGGCTGCGCTGGCAGCGCTTCACCCCCAGCATGCAGCAGACTCTGCATCGCAAGCTGACCCTGAAGCAGTTTCTGGCCAAGGCCATCGGGCGGGGGGAGCTGAGCCTCTGCTACCAGCCTCAGGTGGATGTGGCACAGGGCAAGCTGCTCGGCTACGAGGCGTTGCTGCGCTGGCACAATCCCGTGCTGGGCCACGTTTCACCGGTGGAGTTCATCCCGCTGGCGGAAGAGATGGGGCTGATCCGTGAGATAGGAAGCTGGGTGTTGTCGACGGCGCTGGCCCAGATGGCCCACTGGCAACGGGAGTGGCGGGTGAACGTGCCGGTGTCGGTCAATCTCTCCGGCTTCCAGCTCTCTTCCGCTCTGCCTGAACTGGTGGCCCAGCAGCTCAAGGAGTTCGGGGTGGCGGCCAGCCTGCTGACGCTGGAGCTGACAGAGACGGTGTTGATGCTGGACATGAAGGGGTGTATCGAGATCCTCGACGCCCTGAGCGCGCAGGGGATCAAGATTGCCATCGACGATTTCGGTACCGGCTACTCGTCACTGGCCTATCTCAACCGGCTGCCCATCGACACCATCAAGCTGGATCGCTCCTTCGTAGTGGGGCTCAACCTGCCGGTGATCCGCGCCACTGTCGCCATGGCCACCAGCCTGGGCCTTGGCATCATGGCCGAAGGAGTGGAGGATGAGCACGAGCTTGCCGCCCTGCGCACCCAGGGCTGCCACGTGTTTCAGGGGTTCCTGTTCAGTAAGCCGATGACGGTGGCGCAGGTGGAAGAGAGCCGTTTCATGGTCAGCTGCAAGGCCGGCCGCTATCCGCTGGCAGGCTAGCGGATGACTCTGTGGCTGTGCTAATGCGAGGGGCCTTGGGCCCCTCGCTGTTTTTGGGTAGAGTGTGGGCTTCGTCTCTGGAGGCAACATGAACCCGACTCTCGACCTTATTCTCGCCCATCGCTCCATTCGTCAATTCACCGCCGAGCCCATCACCGACATTCAACTCGACCAGATCCTGAGCGCGGCCCAGGCCGCTTCCAGCTCCAGCTTCCTGCAGGCCAACAGCATCATTCGGGTGACTGACAAGGCACTTCGCAGCCGTCTGGCTGAGCTAGCGGGGCACCAGGCCTACGTGGCCCAGGCCGCCGAGTTCCTGCTCTTTTGCGCCGACTACCATCGCCACTGCGAAGTGGTGCCGGATGCCCAGACCGGCTTTGTGGAGCAACTGCTGATCGGCGCCATCGACGGCGCCCTGATGGCCCAGAATGCCCTGTTGGCAGCCCAATCCATGGGACTTGGCGGCGTCTATATCGGCGGGATCCGCAACAATCCGGCCGCCGTGAGCGAGGCGGTGGGGCTGCCACATCAGGTGATCCCGCTGTTCGGCCTCTGTCTCGGCCACCCCGCCCAGGCACCCGAGCAGAAACCCCGCCTGCCTCGGGCTTTGGTTGTGCATGAAAACCGCTATCAGACCGAACTGGATCGGGATCTGCTTGCCGGCTACGACCAGCAGATCGAGGCTTACTACCAATCCCGCAGCAGCAACAACAAGCAGCAGAGCTGGAGCGGCCAGATCCGGGGCATCCTGGGCAAGGAGGCGCGCCCCTTCATGCAGGATTTCCTGCGATCCAGGGGGTTCAACCTCAAGTAATGGGCCCGATGGGCGATACTAAGGGGTAATGGCGGTGTCGCCAGCGCCGCGTGATCCTGGCTTTCCCTGATGCTCCTGCCCGTCTGGGCACAACAAATCAGGGGCAAGCCCTGCGCTGCGGACTACCTTAACTAGGTAAGCTGTTGTAGGATCACGCAATTGGATTGGGACAGGAGTTTGGACTTCCTATGATTTTAACCTTGGTATTGCTGTCTATTGGCGCACTCCTGTTTCTGGTCATCGCCTATAACGTGGTGCAGCAATATAAACAGAAGGCAGAGGCAGACAAGCGTCACGCCATCGCCCGCCACAAGTCGGTGGTGGATGAAACCGAAGAGATGCTGCTCAACGTCAACCTGGTGCCCTTCTCCAAGAACATAGTGTTGCTGCTGCAGCACCGGATCCTCGATGCCTATCGTGCAATCGCCCTGGTGATGCCAAGCGGCCAGCTCAAGCAGCGCATTGCCGACGTGCAGACCCAGATCAAGAACGTGCAGGAGAACTACAACAGCCAGGATGAAGGGCACTTCAAGACCCCGGAGTCGGATCGTCAGGCTATTCAGATGTTGCAGCTGGTCAAGAAGATGCGGGCTGTGCTGCGGGTTGAACACAACAAAGGCAAGATAGATCCGCAAGGCTTTGCCCAAGAGGATCGCCGCCTCGAGCTGATGCAGCTCAAGGTCAACATCGCCAACCTGGTGAAACGGGCCATGGATGCCCAGATCCAGGGGCAGTTCGGCACCTGCCGGCAGCTCTACACCAAGGGGCTCTCGGCCCTGGCCAGCGTCACCGACAAGGACCCCTACCTGATGGCTCGTGAAGAGGACATGCGGCAGGGCTTGGCCGGACTCGATGCCCACCTGCAGGAGCACAGCGAGAAAGAGCTGCAAAGTATCAAGGACAAAGAGGCAGACGAGCTGGACGTCCTGTTCCAACCCAAGAAGAAATGGTGATTATGTCGCACTCACTCGATACCACACTGGGGCCGATGGCCCCATTTGTTTGCCAGCTGTTGACCGAGCTGGATGCCCTCGCCATCCATCCCGCCGCCATCGAGGTCGACCACCTCTGCTACCGGGCCGCCACCCTGCCGGAGTACCAGGCCCTGAAGGCACAATTGGCAAGCCAAGGTGACCTGCTGGTGGAGGGGATGATCGGCGGACGGCCCATCGCCACCTACCGCCTGCATCAACCGGTGCCCCACGCCCACGGCATCGTGCCCTGCATCGAGCTGGCGGCGCCCAAACCGGGTCGCAGCCACCAGGCGGGGCTGGAACATATCGAATTGGTGGTGCCTTCACTGGACGCCTTGCTGGCGGCCCATCCCGAGGTGCCCTTCAAAACCGGCAACCTGCGCGATGAGCGCAATCCTGACGTGGCGGTGATGCTGGCCTCGGGGCAGATCAAATTCCATCTGCGCACCTTGGCCGAGGTGATCGAGGAAGAGCTGGTGAGCGGCGCCGTGGTGCCGGTGCCTGCCGGCTACTACGACCAGGTTTGATGCGACGGGGTAGCTTGACCGGCCCCGTCTCATAGCCGAGATAGCATCAGGGATGGCAGATGCGGGGGCGGGCGGGGCGCCCCTTCAAGTGGCCGAGCCAGAGGCTCAACCCCGCCGTGATGACCAGTACCAGCTCGATGCCGAGCACCAATCCCCCGAGCCCCCCTTGCTCCCAGAAAGGGTGCAGATAGAGCCCGCCCAGACTGGCTCCCAGATAGTAACCCACCAGATAGAGCGACGAGGCGAGCGCCCGGTTGTGCTCCACGTGCTGGCCGACCCAGGCGCTGGCGCAGGCGTGGGCAAGGAAAAAGCCGAAGCTCGAGATAAGCAGGCCCGACAGGATTGCGCCGAGCGAGCCGCCCAGCAGCAGAGTGCTGCCGAGCGCCATCAGGGCTATGCCGACCAGCAGCAGGCGCTGCGCCCCCCAGCGATGGGCGCAGCGACCGCTGAGGGAGGAGGCCACCGTCCCCGACAAATAGGTCAGAAACAGCATGCCGAGCCACTGGGTAGGCAAGGAGAAGGGGGGGCTGGCCAGCAGGAAGGTGAGGTAGCTGTATTGGTTCAGAAACACCATGAAGTTGAGGCCGCCGATGAGGTAGGCCCCCACCAGCAGCGGATTGCCGAGGTGGCTGGCGATCGCCTGGCGAAACTGACCCGGCTTGGCGATGACGGGCACGAAACGGGTCTGGGCCGGCAGCAGCCAGATGACGAGAGGCAGCAGCGCCAGGCTGATGAGGCCGATGCCGAGAAAGGTGTGCTGCCAGTCGCCAAACCAGCCTGCCAGCAGACCGCCGACCACCCGGCCGGCGATACCCCCCAGCGAGTTGGCGGCAATGTAGACCCCGACGGCAGAGAGCAGGGCTCGCTTGCTGAACTCTTCCCCCATGTAGGCGATGGCAGTGGCGGGCAGCCCCGCCAGCAGAACACCCTGCAGGACCCGCAGCAGCAGCAGCAGTTCAAACTGACTGACCAGGCTGATGAGCAGGGAGAGCAGGATGGCGCCGGCCAGACTCCACAGCATGATCCGGCGCCGGCCGAAGCGATCCGCCAGCCGGGCGCAGACAAGTAGCGAGGCGGCGAGCCCAGCGGTGCAGCCAGCCAGGGTCCAGCCGGCCGACAGCGAGCTGACGGAGAACACCTCGGCCAGCAGCGGCAGCAGCGGGTGGGTTTGATAGAGATTGAGAAACACCAGGAAGGAGCCCAGGCTGAGGGCCAGGGTGGCGCGGATCCATTCACGACTACCGACTTCGATCATATGCAATTGTCCTGACAGCTTTGTTGCAGGTTAGTGCGCGCCAGAACATAAATATAATATATTTAAGTTATCCATCTGATAAATAAAATTGATATGGACCTGAAACAGCTTACCTATCTGCTGGCGGTGCGGGATGCCGGCTCCTTTACCAAGGCGGCCAACGGGTTGCATGTGGCGCAGCCCGCCATCAGCATGGCCATCGCCAAGCTGGAGCAGCAGCTCGAGCTGCGCTTGTTCGACCGCCAGGATCGCAACGTGCGGCTCACCCCGGAAGGGGAGGTGCTCTGCCGCCATGCCGAGCGCCTGCTGCGCCAGATGCATCAGGCCGAAGCCGAGATGGCCGAGCTCAAGGGGCTGGAGCGCGGAGAAGTGCGTATCGGCATCCCCTACATGATGGGCTCTTATTACTTTCCGCCGATCCTGATGGCCTTCAAGCATCGCTACCCCGGCCTCAAGATCCGGGTGGAGGAGGCGGGCACTCGCGAGCTATTGAGCCGCATGGTGGACGGCTCGCTGGATCTTGCCATCCTCATCACCAGCGATCTGCCGCCAGCGCTGGAAGGGGCCCAGCTGCTGCGTGAAGAGATGTTGATGGTGGTGGGGGAGGAGCATCCGCTGCGCCAGGCCCGGAGTGTGTCGCTGAGCGAGTTCTTCAGCCAGGAGCTTGCGATGTTTCGCCGCGGCTTCTATCACCGCGAGCACATGGAAGCGCTGGCCCATGGGCTGGGCTGTGAGCCTGATATCGCCTTTGAGAGCAACCTCATCCCGCTGCTCAAGGCGGTGGTGAAGCAGGGCTTTGCGGTGACCACCTTCTTGCGGATGGCGCTGGACGAAGAGCCTGCCCTGACCGGGATCCCGTTTGCCCCCCCGATCTTCCTAGATCTCTGTGTGGCGTGGCGGCGGGGGGATCCGCTCTCCATGGCCAACCGCGCCTTGCGGGATTTTTTGCTGGCACAGGCACAGCCATAAATGGCCAAGAAGGAAAGGCTATCAGGCAAAAGTTTGTTAGTATTAGTTCAAGTCGCCTTTAGAGCCTAACATCATGAAACTCCAACAATTGCGTTATATCGTTGAGGTTGCCAACCACAGACTGAACGTGTCGGCAACGGCAGAGAGCCTCTACACCTCTCAGCCAGGGATCAGCAAACAGGTGCGCATGCTGGAAGATGAGCTGGGGATCCAGATTTTCGAGCGCAGCGGCAAACATCTGACCCAGATCACCCCGGCTGGCCGGGACGTGATCAAGATTGCCAACGAGATCCTGGGCAAGGTGGAGAGCATCAAGTCGGTGGCGAGTCAGCACACTCACCCCGAGCAGGGCACGCTCCACATTGCGACCACCCACACCCAGGCCCGTTATGCGCTGCCTGATGTGATCAAGGGCTTCATCAAGCGCTTTCCCAAGGTCTCCCTGCACATGCACCAGGGCACGCCGACCCAGATCAGCGAAGCCGTGGTCAAGGGCCAGGCCGACTTTGCTATCGCCACCGAGGCGCTGCACCTGTATGAAGATCTCATCATGCTGCCCTGCTACCACTGGAACCGCAGCGTGATCGTGCCCAAGGGTCACCCGCTGACCCAGGTTGGCAAGCTCTCCATCGCCGACATCGCCCGCTTCCCGCTGGTGACCTATGTGTTCGGTTTTACCGGCCGATCCGAACTCGACACCGCCTTCAACCGGGCCGGTTTTGAGCCCAATATCGTCTTCACCGCCACCGATGCGGACGTGATCAAGACCTATGTCCGGCTGGGGGTGGGGATCGGCGTGATGGCGACCATGGCGCTGGATCCCCAGGTCGATACCGATCTGGTGGCGCTCGATGCCAGCCACCTGTTTGCCCATAGCACCACTAAGATCGGCTTTCGCAAGGGCTCTTTCCTGCGTACCTACATGTATGACTTCATGACCCGTTTTGCCCCGCATCTGACCCGGGACGTGGTGGAGCGGGCCATCGCGCTGCGCTCCAGCGACGATGTGGATGCCATGTTTGCCGATATCGAGCTGCCCATCCGCTAGCGCCGCGGCGATCTAGACCAACAAAAAACGCCTCCCGATGGGAGGCGTTTTTCATGGCGACGAGCGGCGAGGCGAGCTCACTTCTTGAACATGTGATCCAGCTTGCTGGCTTTGGTCGAGAGGTAGAACTCGTTATGGGGATTGCGCCCTTCCTGCAGGGGAACCCGCTCTGCCACTGGAATACCGAAGGATTCCATCGCCTTCATCTTGCGCGGGTTGTTGGTCATCAACTTGAGAGATTTTACCTCCAGCTGCTTGAGCATGTCGGCGCAGATGGTGTAGTCGCGCATGTCGGCGGCAAAGCCGAGCGCCACGTTGGCCTCGACGGTGTCGGCGCCTTGATCCTGCAGATGATAGGCCCGGATCTTGTTGAGCAGGCCGATGCCGCGTCCTTCCTGACGCACGTACAACAAGACGCCGCGGCCTGCCTTGGCGATGTTTTCCAATGCAGCCTGCAGCTGGAAGCCGCAGTCGCAACGCAGACTGAACAGGGCATCGCCGGTCAGGCATTCGGAGTGAATGCGGCCCAGCACCGGCTCATCACCCGTGATATCGCCCATCACCAGTGCGGCATGATCCTTGCCAGTGCCGGTTTCCTGAAAGCCTACCAGCGTGAAAGTGCCCCAGGGGGTCGGCAACTTGGATTTGGCCACGAGGGTAACGCTGCTCATAGGTTGCTCCTTACTACAGCTGCTTAAAAAAGGGCGGCCAGTTTAGCGCGCCTTGTGCGGAACAACCATAAGAACAAAACCTTGCACAACTTAATGGTTTGCCTGGCGGTACACAAAGAGGACGGTTGCGACTGGTTTTGCGCAAATATGTGCCACGACGACTGCCAGGCTCGGCACATTTGGGTATAATCGGCGCCCATTACCCCATCCCTCCCGGGATGTGTGCAACAAGTGTGCAGGAGAGACGTTATGCCGCAGATGGCCCCCGTGATGACAATTGATGGCCCGAGTGGTGCAGGCAAGGGCACCCTGTGTCAGTTGCTGGCTGAAAAACTGGGTTGGCACCTGCTCGATTCCGGCGCCATCTATCGGGTGCTGGCCCTGGCCGCCCTGCATCACGATGTAGAGCTCGATGCCGAAGCTGCGCTGGTTCCCCTGGCTGCCAATCTGGACGTGCAGTTCCAGGTCGATGCCGAACAGGTGAAGGTCGTGCTGGAAGGGGAGGATGTGTCCCGTACCATCCGTACCGAGGAAGTGGGCAATGCCGCGAGCAAGATTGCCGCCTTCCCGCGGGTGCGCGAAGCCCTGCTGCGCCGTCAGCGAGCATTTCGCCAAGCCCCCGGCCTCATCGCCGACGGTCGTGACATGGGCACCGTGGTTTTCCCGGAAGCCGAGGTGAAGATTTTCCTCGACGCCAGCGCCGAAGAACGGGCTGCCCGCCGCTATAAGCAGTTGCAAGATAAGGGCTTTGATGTTAACTTTGAGCGTCTTTTAACCGAGATTCGGGAACGTGACGATCGCGACAGAAATCGCGCCGTTGCCCCCCTTAAACCGGCAGAAGATGCTCTCGTGGTGGATTCAACCGCCATGTCCATAGACGAAGTGCTGGTAACGGTGCTTGCCTATGCAGAGCAACAACTTGGTGATGTCAGTACAAACTGATGTCAGTCGTCTGCACCATGGATGGCGCAGATAATTTAAAACAACCCCGCTTGTGCCGGATTGCAAGTGGATGTTTCATTTGTGACATAAACAATGATCGAATCTTTTGCTCAACTCTTTGAAGAGTCCCTGAACGCCGTTGAAACCCGTCAAGGTTCCATCGTCAAGGGCACTGTCGTTGCTATCGAAAATGGTTTCGTACTGGTTGACGCCGGTCTGAAATCCGAGTCCGCTATCCCGGCTGAAGAATTCAAGAACGCCATGGGCGAGCTGGAAATCAACGTAGGCGACTCCGTTGACGTGGCTCTGGACTCTATCGAAGATGGTTTCGGCGAAACCAAGCTGTCCCGCGAAAAAGCCAAGCGCCACGAAGCCTGGCTGCAGCTTGAAAAAGCTTACGAAGAGCAAGCTACCGTTATCGGTATCATCAACGGCAAGGTCAAGGGTGGTTTCACCGTTGAACTGAACGGCATCCGTGCCTTCCTGCCGGGTTCTCTGGTTGACGTGCGTCCGATCCGTGACACCGCTCACCTGGAAAACAAAGAACTCGAGTTCAAAGTCATCAAGCTGGACCAGAAGCGCAACAACGTTGTTGTTTCCCGTCGTGCCGTGATCGAGACCGAGAACACCTCCGAGCGCGAAAGCCTGCTGGCTAACCTGCAAGAAGGTCAAGAAGTTAAGGGTATCGTCAAGAACCTGACCGACTACGGTGCATTCGTAGATCTGGGCGGTGTTGACGGCCTGCTGCACATCACCGACATGGCGTGGAAGCGCGTTAAGCATCCTTCCGAAATCGTCAACGTTGGCGACGAGATCGCAGTCAAGGTTCTGAAGTTCGACCGCGAGCGTACCCGTGTATCCCTGGGTCTGAAGCAGCTGGGCGAAGATCCCTGGGTTGCTATCGCCAAGCGTTACCCGGAGACCACCCGTCTGTCTGGCCGCGTGACCAACCTGACCGACTACGGCTGCTTCGTTGAAATCGAAGAAGGCGTGGAAGGCCTGGTACACGTATCCGAGATGGATTGGACCAACAAGAACATCCACCCGTCCAAGGTTGTTAACGTTGGCGACGTGGTTGACGTGATGGTTCTGGACATCGACGAAGAGCGTCGTCGTATCTCCCTGGGTCTGAAGCAGTGCAAATCCAACCCGTGGCAGCTGTTTGCCGAAACTCACGCCAAGGGCGACCGTGTTTCCGGCAAGATCAAGTCCATCACTGACTTCGGTATCTTCATCGGTCTGGATGGCGGCATCGACGGCCTGGTTCACCTGTCTGACATCTCCTGGAACAACCAGGGCGAAGAAGCCGTGCGTGAATTCAAGAAGGGCGACGAGATCGAAGCCGTTGTTCTGCAAGTGGACCCGGAGCGCGAGCGCATCTCCCTGGGCGTCAAGCAGATCGAAGAAGACCCGTTCAATAAGTACCTGTCTGACAACAAGAAAGGTGCTATTGTGAAGGGTAAGGTTACCGAGGTTGATGCCAAGGGTGCCGTGATCGAACTGGCTGACGGCGTAGAAGGCTACCTGCGTGCCTCCGATGCTGCTCGTGACCGCGTAGAAGACGCCACTCTGGTGCTGTCTGTTGGTGACGAAGTTGAAGCCAAGTTCATGGGCGTTGATCGCAAGAACCGCACTGTAAGCCTGTCTGTCCGCGCTAAGGACGAGGCTGATGAGCGTGTTGCTATCGACAGCCTGAACCAACAAGAAGAAGTTGTGTTCAGCAATGCCATGGCTGAAGCGTTCAAAGCCGCCAAGGGTGAATAATCCTTGATGCAAGAAAAGGGCGGCGTGTCACGCCGCCCTTTTTTATCATTGGCGTAATGAATATTGCATGTGATCGGGGAAGGAGATTTAACGTTATGACCAAATCAGATCTCATCGAACAATTGGCTGCCAGCCGCATGCATATGCCGGCCAAGGATGTCGAAGCTGCCATCAAGGAGATCCTTGAGCAGATGGCATCGACTTTGCAAAACGGCGACCGGATTGAAATCCGCGGATTTGGAAGTTTTTCACTGCACTATCGTGCCCCCCGCGTGGGCCGCAACCCCAAAACCGGGGACAAGGTTGAATTGACCGGGAAATATGTTCCCCATTTCAAACCTGGCAAAGAGTTACGCGAGCGAGTGAACATCGCTGAATAATGCAGAAAATGGCATACTTGGGTATGCCTTTTTTGTTTTTATGGTTTGCCTTGTGGCAATTGTCCGGTTTCTCCAAGTCTTTTCCCATTCGCTCTAGAGTCTGCCGGTGATTTTAAGGATAATCAGCCTTTCATTAGATACTGACAGGGAGCTCCTATGAAGCGTATCTTGGCCCTCATTCCACTGGTGCTGGTGTTTATTCTGACCCTGGCCGTCGGTTCGCAAAATGGCCAGCTGGTGCAGTTCAACTATCTGATTGCCCAGGGCGAGTTTTCACTCTCCATGTTGCTGGGATTCTTTTTTGGTGGTGGCTTCCTGCTGGGCTGGCTGGTATTCGGTCTCTTGTTCCTGCGTCTGAAGATGCAGAATCGCACTCTCAATCGCACCATGCGCCGTCAATCCCGCGAGTTGGAGCTGGCTCGGTCGGCTGCCAAGGAATAATGTCCCTCGATGCTTGAACTGCTTTTCCTGCTGTTGCCCATTGCTGCCGGTTACGGCTGGTACATGGGGCGCAGGAGTGTTCGCCAGGACACCCAGAAACAGAGTAACCAGTTTTCCCGCCAGTACGTGGCGGGCCTCAATTATTTGTTGTCCGATGAATCAGACAAGGCGGTGGATCTCTTTATCCAGCTGCTGGAAGTGGACAGCGAAACCATCGAAACCCACCTCTCCCTCGGCAACCTGTTTCGCCAGCGTGGAGAGGTGGACAGAGCCATCAAGATCCACCAGAACCTGGTGACCCGCCAGCTGACCCGGGAACAGCGCCAGCTGGCGTTGCAGGAGCTGGCGCGCGACTTTCTTGCGGCCGGTCTGCTGGACAGGGCCGAGGCGCTCTGGAACGAGCTGTGCGATGACAGCGACTATGAAGAGACGGCGCTGGCCCAGCTGTTGATCATTCATCAGCAACTGCGGGATTGGGACAAGGCCATCGACGTGGCGGTACGGCTGCAGAAGTTTCAGGGCAAGAAGCTGGCCGAGCCCATTTCCCATTTTTACTGCGAGCAGGCAGAGAGCGCCTTGCGTGAAGGGGACAAACCCGCCGGGCTTGCCAAGCTCAAGCGGGCGCTTAGCGTCAACCCCGCCTGTGCCCGTGCCAGCCTGCGTCTGGCGGAACTGGCCATGGCAGCAGGGGAATACGAGCAGGCCAGCAAGGATCTCTTGCGGGTGTTCGAGCAGGATATCGACTTTGCCTCCGAAGCCATTCCCTCCCTCAACGAGTGCTATCAGCGGCTGGGTCGTGCCCACGATCTCATTCCCCTGCTGGAGCAGGCGGTGGAGGATCATGCCGGCGTCAGTGTGACCCTGGCACTGGCCAAGCTGGTCGAAGAGCGCGATGGCCTGAGTCAGGCCCGTGCGCTGGTGCTGCGTCAATTGCGCCGTCATCCCTCCATGAAGGGCTTCTATCAGCTGGTGGGTTTCCAGCTGGCGAGCGCAGAGGAGGGCCCTGCCAAGGAGAGCCTTGAGCTCTTGCAGCAGCTGGTTGGCGAGCAGATCAAGATCAAATCCACCCACAAGTGCCGGCAGTGCGGTTTTGCCACCCACTCCCTGTTCTGGCAGTGTCCCTCCTGCCGTCAGTGGGGATCCATCAAGCCGATCCGCGGCCTGGACGGGGAGTAAGAGCCACCACAAGATCATGAGCCAGGCCGCTGCGGCCTGGTGTTTTAAGGTCGAGCCGGGGCCAAGCTCCGGGCGGCGAATAACCATCGATAGGAAGTGAGATGCTAGATCCCAAAGTACTGGTTGCGCTGGATTATCAGCACGAGGCCGATGCCTTCGCCTTCATTGAACGTATCTCCCCGGCCCAGTGCCGTCTCAAGGTAGGCAAGGAGATGTTTACCCTGTTTGGCCCCCAGTTCGTGCGTCAGCTGGTTGCCAAGGGATTTGATGTCTTTCTGGATCTGAAGTTTCACGACATTCCCAACACCGTCGCCAAGGCGGTAGCCGCCAGTGCCGAGCTCGGCGTCTGGATGGTGAACGTGCACGCCAGCGGTGGCGTGCGGATGATGCGGGCCGCCAAGGAGGCGCTGCTGCCTTATGGCGACAAGGCGCCGTTGCTGATTGGGGTGACCGTGCTGACCAGCATGGAGCAGGCCGACATGGCGCCGCTGGGGCTCACTGTCGGCCCGGCCGAGCAGGTGATCCGGCTGGCCAAATTGACCAAGGAGGCGGGGCTCGATGGGGTGGTCTGTTCCGCCGAAGAGGCGCGTGAATTGAAGGCGCTGCTCGGTGCCGACTTCAAGCTGGTGACGCCGGGGATCCGTCCCGCTGGCTCGGCAGCCGGGGATCAACGCCGGGTCATGACACCGCTGGCGGCGGTGGAGGCGGGGGCCGACTATCTGGTAATTGGCCGCCCCATCACCCAGGCGGCCGATCCTGCCGCCATGCTGGCAGGCATCAACGCAGAGCTGGCAAATCGATAACGAATAGAATGCCGGTCCGATGAGGCCGGCATTGCATCAGGGGCGGCTCACTCCTTGGGAGTGGGCTCGCGCAGGGTGATCGGGAGCAGGCCGAGCAACAGGCCGGCGCCCGAGCCAATCAAATGTGATTCAATGTGTACCCTGGCGCCGATGAGGGCGGACACCGGGCTTTCCCCCGCACTGTAGAAGTCCACCCCGAGCTTGATCGCCACCCCTGCCAGCATCAACCAGCCGGAGTAGCGGCGATAGCGGATATCCTGCAGCGCCCCCCAGACGAACAGGCCGTGCAGCGCGCCCGACAATCCCATGTACCACTGGGTCTGCGGACACCACCACCAGATACCTAGCCCGACGGCGGCGCCGAGCAGCAACAGCAGCAGCGGCAGCCGACCACCGGTCAGGTATTCGCGAAACAGGCTGTAAAGTACCCACAATCCGCTCAGATTGAGCAGCAGGTGCCACAGATTGGTGTGGGCCACATTGCCTGTTATGATGCGCCACCCTTCACCCTGGGCTATCAGGGTGCGATCGAAGGAGAGCTGGTGATTCGGCACGATGAAAAAGAGCAGCAAACTGGCGAGTGAAAGCGTGATGACCCAGAGCAATCCTGATTTTTCTGACAACATGAAACAGTCCGACGACAACAAGAGCCGCTACTGTACACGTTGCACCAGAGCCCTCAAAGCCTGTCTGTGTGATTATATTCAGCAGGTGCCGCATCTCGCCCCTCTCCATATTTTGCAGCATCCAAGTGAAGTCGGGCATCCCAAGGGAACCGCCATCCTGCTGGCCGCCTCGCTGGCGCAGGCCCGCCTGCATGTGGGCGAACAGGTGGCCGACGTCCCCGAGCTGGCGGCCTTGCTGGCCGATCCCGCGCAGCAGTGTTATCTGCTGTGGCCGGATGAGGAGGCCATCTCGCTTGCCAGGGTGCGGGAGAGGGAGGCGGCCGAGCCGGCTCGTCGGGTCTGTTTTTTGCTGCTTGATGGCACCTGGCGCAAGGCCTACCGGATGCTGCACAGCAACCCTGAGTTGCAGCAGCTGCCGCGGATAAAGCTGGATGCCGTCGCGGGGCAATATTCCATTCGCAAGAAGCCGTTTCCAGAGGCGCTGTCGACCCTGGAAGCGGGCTACCATCTGTTGTCGCAGTGGGAGAGGGCGCCCGATCGCTTCGCCCCGCTGATGACCCTTTTTACCCATTTGAACCGGCAGTGGCATGATTTTGCCCAGGGCCGGCGCAGTTGAACTGCCCAGAGGAGAGTTATTCGTGAAAAAAGCCGTCGTGGTATTCAGTGGTGGCCAAGACAGCACCACCTGCCTGGTTCAGGCCTTGTCCCGTTATGACGAAGTGCACGCCATCACCTTCGATTATGGTCAGCGCCATCGGGAAGAGATCGAGACGGCGCGCCGTCTGGCCAGTGGGCTCGGCATCGCCGCTCACAAGGTGATGGACGTGACCATGCTGGGCGAGCTGGCCATCTCGGCCCTGACCCGGGATGAGATCCCGGTGAGCTTCGAGCTGCAGGACAACGGCCTGCCCAATACCTTCGTACCGGGCCGCAACATCCTGTTCCTCACCCTGGCCGCCATCTACGCCTACCAAGTGGGCGCCGAGGCGGTGATCACCGGGGTGTGCGAGACCGATTTCTCCGGTTACCCCGATTGCCGTGACGAGTTCGTCAAGGCGCTCAATCAGGCCGTCTCGCTGGGGCTGGATCGCGCCATTCGCTTCGAGACCCCGCTGATGTGGCTCGACAAGGCCGAGACCTGGGCACTGGCGGATCACTACGGCCACCTCGACACCGTGCGCCAGCAGACGCTCACCTGCTACAACGGCATTGCCGGCGACGGTTGTGGTGCCTGTCCCGCTTGTGATTTGCGCAGCCGTGGCTTGCAGCAGTACCTTGCCGACAAGGCGGGCGTGGCGGCACGCTTGCACCAAAAAACCGGGCTGGGCGAGAAAAGCGGATGCTGAACCTGCGTCTCGGCCATGCTTGGGGTATAATCCGCGACTTTTGCAACCAGCCGTGACCAAGATGCACTACCCAATCAACGAGATATTCCAGACCATCCAGGGGGAGGGGGTCTTCACCGGCCTGCCCGCCATCTTCGTTCGCCTGCAGGGCTGCCCGGTGGGGTGCCCCTGGTGCGATACCCGTCATACCTGGGTGGTCGATCCTGCTCGTGAAGTGGGGGTACAGGCGGTGCTCGACTGCTCCAACGAATCTGATGGCTGGAGCAAGATGAGCACGGAGCAGATCCTAGCCAGCTTTCAGCAGCTCGGTTATCAGGCGCGCCATGTGGTGATCACGGGTGGGGAACCCTGCCTCTATGATCTGCAGGATCTCTCTGCCGCCCTGATTGAGGCGGGTTATCAGGTGCAGATCGAAACCAGCGGTACCAGCGAGATCCAGACCCATGAGCAGACCTGGGTCACCGTATCTCCCAAGATCAATATGAAGGGAGGGTTGCCGGTGCTGGTCTCTGCTCTCGAGCGGGCCAACGAGATCAAGCATCCGGTGGCCACCGAGCGCCATGTGGAGGAGCTCGATGCGCTGCTGGCCACCGCCCGCTTGCGTGAAAACGTGGTGATCGCGCTGCAACCCATCAGCCAGAAACCCAGGGCCACTCAATTGGCGATGGCAACCTGCATTGCCCGCAATTGGCGGCTCTCCATCCAGACCCATAAATATCTGGATATCGATTGAGATGGAGTGGTTGTCCGACGAGCGGGTATTGTTGTCCCTGACCAACAAGATGCCTTACGGCAAATATCGGGGACGTCGCATCATCGATATTCCAGAGCCTTATCTGGTGTGGCTGGCCCGCACCGGTTTTCCCGCCGGTTCACTGGGTCAAACGCTGGCGCTGGCCTATGAAATCAAGCTCAACGGGCTGGAATCCATGATTGTTCCCATTATTAACAGGATGTCGGTATGAGGATATATACGAGGCAGGGCGACAAGGGTATGACTCGCCTGGCCGATGGGCTGCAACTGGCCAAAGACGATATGCGGGTAGAAACCTATGGTTATATTGATGAATTAAATTCTCATATAGGTCTTCTTATTGCCGAGGTGCCTGCGGCCGAAACCGGATTATTGGCTGACTTGTTATTATTGCAACAGGAATTGTTCGATCTGGGCGGGGAGCTGGCATTTTCCAGCGCCGCTCAGGAAGCGGCCATCTGGCAGGTGAATAACGAGTGGACCTTGCGGCTGGAGCAACAAATTGATGCCTACAGCGCCAATTTACCTGTGCTGCGCAATTTTATTTTGCCCAGCGGTTCCCGTGCGGCGGCGCAAGCCCATGTGGTGCGAACCCTGACCCGGCGCTGCGAGCGTCTGCTGCTGACCCTGAGCCGCAGCGAGCAGCTCAATCCGGCCATTTTGCCCTACATGAACCGGCTGAGTGACTGGTTTTTCACCATTGCCCGCTACCTGCTGACCTGTACGGCGACCCCAGAAGTGCTCTGGGTCAAGGCGGCAGAGCGGGGCTGATAGCCAGGCTACAGGCAATAAAAAACCTCGCGATGCGAGGTTTTTTATTGCGCCGATACGGCTTTATCAGATGGCAAATTCTTCGACGGATTTACCTTCGGCAACGGCCTTGGCAATCACGGAAGGCATGCGGCCCTGGCCGGTCCAGGTTTTTTCCACGCCGTTGTCCATATAACGGTATTTGGCCGGGCGGGGAGCACGTTTGCCCTTGCTGGCTTTGGCGGGTTCAACGGCCACGGTACCAACCAATTCGGCCGGATCGATGCCGGCGGCTTTCAGCATTTCGGCATATTCGTTAATTTTGCGCAGATGTTCTTCGCGAGCCTGACGCTCGGCGGCTTCATCCTGCTGGCGCTCGCTGACAATAGCGGAGAGCTTTTCCAGACCTTCTTCCAATTGTTCCAGTGTCAGCTCACGGCAAGTGGCACGCAGGCTACGGACATTCAGCAGGACTTTCAAAAATTCGTTCATAGTGTTCACCACGCGAGCAAAAGAGTGAATTAAATAGATATAGTAATTTTGGCTAATTTATACGGCCATTTATGATCAAGTCAAGTCAGCTGAATTAATAAATTCATAGTGGAAATTAAGAGATCTATTTTGGATTCAGGCCCGATTCAGCAATATTGGCAATGTACATACTCGACTGAGTTCTTGATAGATGAAAATAGCGACAAAATCATAATGTTTGCACCATTTGACTACCACCATGCCATTTTAAGCCACGCCATTTGGTGATTTAATCAAAAAACTTGCTATAACGTGCCGGCACGATAAAATGTGCCTCGAATACCTTTAAGTAGAGGCGCGCTGCCTATGACTACTTGTGCGGAGGGTGATGCCTGTGATGCACGAGGAAAGGAGTCAGCGCCGAAGTGGCCAGGCCATCATACCGGGCTGCTGGTTCTGCATCTAATAGGTGCAGGACTGCCATAGTCATCCACTATGGAGCGCTACCTGAAGGGGCTGAGGAGTATTACCTCCCCATGGGTTTTGTTTCTTTATCCTCTCGGTAGATCTCCACCTGCTGTCTTTAGGTGCAAAGAGATCATGGACATCATTCACTACGCCGACTCCGGTTGGTCAATCATTCCACCCCTGCTGGCCGTCGCCCTGGCGATCCTGACCCGCCGCGTCCTGCTGTCGCTGGGGGTGGGCATAGTCACTGGCAGCCTGCTGCTGAACCAGTTTTCTCCCCTCGATTCCCTGCATTACATGTTGAACACCGTGCTCAAGATCTTCTGGGTCGACGGGGCTCTCAACCGTGACAACATCAACATGTTGCTGTTCATGCTGCTGCTGGGCGGTCTCATCAGCCTGATGAGCGTGTCCGGTGCGACCCGGGCCTTCGCCGAGTGGGCCGCCAAGCGCGCCAAGACCCGCAAAGGGGCCAAGACGCTGACCGGCATGATGGTCTTTGCCTTCTTCATCGATGACTTCTTCCACAGCCTGTCGGTGGGGGCCATCTGCCGTCCGGTGACCGACCGCTTCCAGATCTCCCGCGCCAAGCTGGCCTACTTGCTGGACTCCACCGCCGCCCCGGTCTGCGTGCTGATGCCCATCTCCTCCTGGGGGGCTTATATCATCGCCCTGGTCGGCGGCATCATGGCGGCTCACGGCATCACCGGGCAGAGCCCCATCTCCGCCTTCGTCGAGATGATCCCGATGAACCTCTATGCGGTGTTCACCCTGATCATGGTGCTGGTAGTGATCGCGTTCCAGCTCGACATAGGCCCGATGCGCCAGCACGAGCAGTGGGCGCTGGAAGGCAAGCTGTGGGATGAGTCCAAGGGCCGCCCCATCGGCCTGGACATGGAGAGCCCGGAGGAGAGCAACGGCGGCATGATCGACATGGTATTGCCGATCTTGACCCTGACCGCGGCCACCGTCTATTTCATGATTGACTCCGGTGCCGCCGTGCTGGCTGCCAATGGCGAGCCGTTCAGCGTGCTCGGCTCGTTCGAGAATACCAACGTCGGCTCGTCCCTGGTGTATGGCGCCCTGTGCAGCCTGGTGGTCTCCATCGGTCTGGCCATGCGTCTCAAGCTCGGCGCCAAGAACTGGATCAAGGCTGCGCCGCAAGGGGTCATGGCCATGTTGCCGGCCATCAACATCCTGCTGTTTGCCTGGACCATCGGCGCCGTGGTGCGTGACGTCGAGACCGGCAAGTACCTGGCATCGCTTGCCAACGGCAACCTGCCCATTGAAGTATTGCCTGCCGTGGTCTTTATCCTCTCCTGCGCCATGGCGTTTGCCACCGGCACCAGCTGGGGCACCTTCGGCATCATGCTGCCGCTGGCCGGCGACATGGCGGCGGCCAGTGACATCACGTTGATGCTGCCGATGCTGGCCGCCGTTCTGGCCGGTTCCGTGTTCGGCGATCACAGCTCGCCCATCTCCAGCACCAGTATCCTGTCGGCCACCGGTGCTGGCTGCCACCACATCGACCACGTGATGACCCAGCTGCCCTACGCCTTGGCCATCGCCTTCGGCGCCGCCCTCGGTTATCTGGTGATGGGGTTGATGCATTCGGTGCTGGCAGGCTTCAGCGTCAGTGCGCTCTGGTTCGTCATCTTCTCCAGCTACCATTTGCGCAAGGCAAGGTCCCAAGCGGACCTGGCTATCGCATAAAAAGAACAAGGGGCCGCCAGGCCCCTTGGTTTTGTTGGGGGCTTTGGTTAGCATGCGCCCCATAAATTCAGTTTCGGAACAGTACCATGGCTTCACTGCACTACAAGTTTGCCACCATGAATTCAGGCAAATCGACCCAGCTCATTCAGGCGCACTTCAATTATCTGGAGCGGGGCATGCATCCCTTGGCCATGACACCCGCCATCGACGACCGTTTCGGGGTCGGGGTGATCAGTGCCCGGGTGGGGTTGGAGCTGAGAGTCGAGGTGTTCAGCGATAGCTGCGATCTGTTCGAGATGGTAAAAGCCCGCCATGCCGAGCGGCACATCGACGTGTTCATCGTCGATGAAGCCCAGTTCCTGACCAAGGAGCAGGTCTATCAGCTGGCCCGCATCGTCGACGAGCAGGACATTCCGGTGATCGCCTACGGCCTCAAGACCGATTTTCGCGGCGAGCTGTTTCCCGGCTCCTACCACCTGCTTTGCCTGGCCGACAAGTTCGAGGAGCTGAAAAGCATCTGCTGGTGCGGCAACAAGGCGCACATGAACTCCCGGGTCAATGAAGCCGGCCAGGTGATGCGCGATGGCGAGCAGGTGGAGATCGGCGGCAATGATCGTTATGTCTCCCTGTGCCGCAAACACTATCTGGAAGGGCGAGCATTCAAATAACCTCCTCTTCATCGCGATGAGTGGATAGAAAAAGGCGCCAATCTGGCGCCTTTTTTGTTGCTGGCGGTTCAGTCAATCTCGATGTCGACGGGGGCTATGATGGGATCGGCCACCGGCAGGCGGTGGAACAGCTGGCGAAAGTGCTGCTGCACCCGGCCGATATCCACCAGCGACATGCCGGAGGCGAAGCCGAACCAGACGTAGAGGCCGGTGAGATCGCGAAACATGGGGGGCAGATAACGGGGCGCACTGATCAGCCCCTCCAGATAGTGCTGATAGAGCACCGGGATGTCGTCCAGGGTCACCTTGCCGACAAACAGCATGGGCAGGATCTCGGGTACCCCCTCCAGCACGGCGCTGCGGATGAAGTTGACCGTCTCCACATAGCCCTTCACATAGGAGAGATCCTTGGTGAAGCAGGCGCCCCCCTCGACCATGCCGCCGCGAAACACCCGCTGGGTGATCTTGTAGGCGTCGTGTTCGCTGGTGCCTTGGTCGACGAAGTGCTGGAACACCTCGATAAAGTCGGCGCCACGCTCCGCCATGTCGATGGCCATCACCCGATCCGAGATGCGCTTGGCCCGGTCCGGGAACGAGCTGAAGGTGAGGGTCTCTATCAGCACCGCCAACCCCTCCTGACAGGCCGTGATGCGCGGCGAGCCGGCACTGAGCCAGGTGGCATAGGGTTGCTGGCGTCCGTTGAGGGTTGTGCCCACGTGCACCCAGCCCTCGTGGACCTCCAGCACCTGCAGATCCAGCTCGGAGAAGCGGGCGTGGGAGTTGAGCTTGATGTAATCGCCGCCGGCCGCCGCGTCCGAGACGATGCCATCGCTCAGCTTGACTTGCACGGTGCCGTCACTGAAATAGCTCGACAGCTTGCCCTGCAATTTGGCCACCGCGGCTTCACCTTCGAACTCTTTGGGGTAGGGGCGGACCAGGTGGCGGGCGCCGGGCAGGGAGAAGATATCGCACAGCCTCGCCCCCAGCTCCTTGAGGGTCTTGCGATCGCCGCGCAGGTGATCGCCGGCCGAGCCGTACAGCAGCTGGCTGTAGCGCAGAAAATCCGGTTGGCCGCGCTGGCGCAGCATTTCGATGACCACCATGTATTGATCCACCGTCTCCTGCAGGATGCGGCCAAGCTCGTCCTGAGGGCCGAGCCGGCGGCGGATCCGGTCCCGCAGCTCCTTGAGCTCCAGATACTTGTTGCGAGGATCGAAGCCGAGGGGGAGGCCATCATAGAAGGCTTTGTCGACGGCCGGCAGCGTGCGTCCTCCACTGGCCAGAAAGTCGGCCTGCAGGTGACGGGGCCACTTGATGGCATCCAGAATGCGGATGGGCTTTTGCAGGATCAAGAGTTCATCCGAGAGGGATTTCAGATGCAGGCGGTACTTTTCTTGGATGGTCATTTAGCCCCCTGTGGGGCGAGTGTGGCGCTGGAATGGGCTGAGTATATGCAGGCGGCTTGCCAAAAAGAAGCGAGGCGTGTGCTTATCCGGCCAGTGCGCTTTTGGTTGCCGGAAAATTGGTTTAGACTGCGCCCCTTGATCCCAATTGTGTCGTGGAAATGATGAATATCCCCAGCTCCGAAATGATAATGCGTTGGTTGCAGCAGGCTCGTATCGAGCACTATGTCTGTGATCAGTGCCACGGTATCCACATTGTCTCTCTGCAGTCTGTCGAAGGCATTCAGGAGAGCCGGATCTTCGTCGAAGAGGAAGGGCTGCTGTTTTCATCGGAGCTGGAGGTGCGTCCCTCCGCCTTGCTGCCGCTGGTGGCCGAACTGGGTCGTCTCAACATGCAGTACCCGTCGCTCAAGGTGTTCCTCGACATCATCGATGACAACCTGCCGCGTCTGGTGGTGGGCCACACCGTCTTCACCAAGGCCGGTCTTTCGGTCGAGCAGTTCCTGTTGTTCGTTGAAAGCACCATCGCCACCACTCATGAAGTGGTCTCCGAATGCGAGCGGTTGGGCTTCTTGAATCTGCCGGAAATCCAGGTTGCACCGGAGTCAGTGCACTGATTTGTGCGTTAAATGTGCGAACGGTTCGCCTGATGCAAAAAGCCGTTGACGCAGGCGGGGCTTTCCCCTAAATTACGCCCCGTTCCAGCGCAACGGCGCAGAGAACACAGTGCTGGCTGAGCACGTTAAACAACAGACCAAAATTTGGTGAGGTGTCCGAGTGGCTGAAGGAGCACGCCTGGAAAGTGTGTATACGGCAACGTATCGAGGGTTCGAATCCCTCCCTCACCGCCAAATAAAGTAAAAGGGCCTGTCGCAAGACAGGCCCTTTTACTTTATCCGGTGACGGGCGGCGCGGTTCGGGCCCTGGTTCGACAGGCGGGCAGGATAGTCCGCCTGGACGGCCAGAGGCCGCCCGCAGGGCGAGCGCCATGGATGGCGCGAGTCAATCCCGACCCAGCGTGCAGATTGAAAAACCGACCTGATGGTCGGTTTTTTGCTTTGGGGAAGAATTATCCGTTCATGTCGAAGAGAGAGGGTGAGAACCCTCACCGGGTTCGAGCAGAGCAGCTTGCTGCGATGAAGGATCGCAGGCCGCCCCGAAGGGGTGAGCCACGCAGTGGCGAATGATCCTTTCCTCATCGCCAAACAAAGTAAAAGGGCCTATCGCAAGATAGGCCCTTTTACTTTATCCGCTGACGGCGGCCGGGTTCTGACCCAGGCTCGACCTGCGGGCAGGGTAGCCCGCTTGGGCGTTATGCAAGGAAGCTTGCCAAGCTGTCCATCTCATTGAGCAGCGCGCTCACCACGTTGCCTCCCTTCTTCCTTATTACGCTGGCGCCAAGAGGTCTGTTTTTCGAAGACATATTGGCGCGCTTCTTTCTGTTTATCTGAACCAAAGGGGAGAGTCTTTGGTGGCCCACGCTTTGATTGGCCAAGTACCTCTCTTCAGTAAGTGATCGCTGGGTAATAGGTGATAGGTAGAGATAAGCTCTGCTCTGCGCAATGTATTGCCATTTATTCAGTGATTGGTGCTGGTTGTGCAATGACGGGTAGTTTTATGTGCCAACCGCGCAACTTGTTGCGCCGCATGGCGGCTGTGCAAGTGAGGATATATTTTACTTATTTGTTTTTTAAAGAAAAAACTGTTTGGCATGGTCACTGCTAACGGATTCGGTCGAGTGTCATTACCGTTCAACCAATCAGGAGCATACCCATGCCAACTCCATGTTATATCAGCATCGAAGGTAAAACCCAGGGCAACATCACCGCCGGTGCCTTCACTTCCGATTCCGTCGGCAACATCTTCGTGCAGGGCCACGAAGACGAGATGCTTGTACAAGAGTTCCAGCACGTCGTGACCGTACCGACTGACCCGCAATCTGGTCAGCCTGCTGGTCAGCGTGTCCACAAGCCGTTCAAGTTCACTGTTGCGCTGAACAAAGCCGTGCCGCTGATGTACAACTCCCTGGCCTCCGGCGAAATGCTGCCGAAAGTGACCCTGAAGTGGTACCGCACCTCCGTCGAGGGCAAGCAGGAGCACTTCTTCTCTACCGTGCTGACCGATGCCACCATCGTCGACATCGACTGCCAGATGCCGCACTGCCAGGATCCGGCGAAGTCTGACTTCACCCAGCTGATCCAGGTCTCCATGGCCTACCGCAAGATTGACTGGGAGCACACCGTTGCCGGTACTTCCGGTGCAGATGACTGGCGTGCGCCGATCGAGGCGTAACTTGCCCATCAGGGGCACTGCTTGCGGTGCCCCTTGTTTTCCTCACCCATAGCCCGTTGCTTTCAACCGAGTCAGCTAGTTTCCCCCTCATTTTTCTTATGTCCGTTTGCCTGGTGTGAGCGGGTACAAGAAAAAATCTGGGTTTACGTCTTGCCGCACGCCGTCAAGGGCGTGCGGTAGCCATGGTGTCAGAAAAACCGGGGCGATGGCGGATCTCTCACCCGGCTTGCAGTGCCCCGCCTGATGGGGCTACACGACATCTCAGAGGCGCTCAGCGATGGCAGACAGCACAGGATTACAATTTACCGTCAAGGTGGGGGCCCTGCCCGAGAGCACCTTCGTGGTGGCCGAGTTTGCGCTGGATGAGGCGTTGAACCGGCCGTTCAACCTGCGCCTGGAGCTGGCAAGTGCCCAGCCAGACATCGACTTTGGCGCCGTGCTGGACCAGCCCTGCGAGCTGCTGGTGTGGTACAACGGCGAGCTGCAGCGCCGGGTGTGCGGGGTGGTCAGTGACTTCGCGCAGGGGGACAGCGGCTTTCGCCGCACCCGCTATCAGCTGCTGGTGCAGCCGGCGCTGTGGCGGCTGTCACTTCGCCAGAACTCTCGCATCTTCCAGGCGCAGAAGCCCGATGAAATCCTCTCCATCCTGTTGCAAGAGCACGGCATCACCGACTATGCCTTTGCGCTCAAGAACGAGCACGCCAAGCGGGAGTACTGCGTCCAGTACCGGGAAACCGACCTCGACCTCGTGAACCGGCTCGCCGCCGAAGAGGGGATGTTCTACTTCCACGAGTTTGAAGCGGGCAAGCACCGCATCGTGTTTGCCGACGATGCGGCGGCATTGACCCAAGGCCCCGAGCTCTTCTTCAACCTCGGCAACCGTTCCCTCGAGCAAGGCCCCTATGTGCGCCAGTTCCACTACCGGGAGGCGGTGCGCCCGTCGGATGTGGAGCTCAAAGACTACAGCTTCAAGACGCCGGCTTACGGCCTCTCCCACAAGAAAGTGGGGGCGGAGCTTGCGCATCAACGGGATACCTACCAGCACTTCGATTTCCCGGGCCGCTACAAGCAGGATGGCAGCGGCAAGGCCTTTGCCCAGCACCGGCTGGATGCGCTGCGCAATGACGCGGTGGCGGGCCAGGCTAAGTCCAACTGCGCGGCTTTGCTGCCGGGTCAGCACTTTTCACTCACTGAACATCCCAACGGCAGCCTCAACACCGACTGGCAAATCGTGCGCATCCAGCACACCGGCTTGCAGCCGCAGGCACTGGAAGAGGAGGGGGGCAGCGGCCCCACTGTCTACCACAACGAATTCGGGGTGGTAAAAGCGAGCACCACCTGGCGGGCGCGCATCGGCAGCCCGGAAGCCCCTCACAAGCCGATGGTGGATGGCCCGCAAATCGCCATGGTGGTGGGTCCCGAAGGGGAGGAGATTTACTGCGACGAGCACGGCCGGGTGAAGCTGCAGTTCCCGTGGGACCGCTACGGCTCGAGCAACGACCAGAGCTCTTGTTGGGTGCGAGTATCCCAGGGCTGGGCCGGCGGTCAGTACGGCATGATGGCCATCCCGCGCATAGGCCACGAGGTCATCGTGAGCTTTCTGGAAGGTGATCCGGACCAGCCCATCGTCACCGGCCGCACCTATCATGCCACCAACCGGCCGCCCTACGAGCTGCCGGCCAACAAGACCCGCACCGTGCTGCGCACCGAAACCCACCAGGGCGAGGGCTTCAACGAGCTGCGCTTTGAAGACCAGGCTGGGCAGGAAGAGATTTACATCCACGGTCAGAAAGACCTGAACGTGCTTATCGAGAACGATGCGGCGTGGCATATCAAGCATGACGAGCATCGGGATATCGACAATGAGCGGGTGACCCGTGTCAAAGCCAACGACCACCTGACGGTAGAGGGTGAGAAGCGCGACCAGATAAAAGCCGACTACTCGCTGACTGTCGATACCTCCATGCATCAAAAACTCGGTCAGAGCTGGCTCACCCAGGCGGGACAGGAAGTGCACGTAAAAGCCGGTGCCAAGGTGGTGCTGGAAGCGGGTTCTGAAATTACCGTCAAGGTCGGTGGCTGCTTTATCAAGGTCGATGGCGGCGGTGTCACCCTGGTCGGCCCCACCATCAAGATGAACTCGGGTGGTAATGCAGGCTCTGGATCCGGTTGGGCTGGCAAGGTACCCAAGAGCATGGAGGGTATGCTGGACAGCCCTCACACACGCTGGATGAAGTTTTATCACCTCGACTCCGAGCTGATGCCGCTGGCGGGCACCCCCTACAAGGCCGTATTGAGCGATGGTTCGGTGCGGGAAGGCACGCTGGATGGTGAGGGCATGGCGCTACTCGAGGATGTACCTGCTGGCACCGCTTCAGTGACCTATGACCTGCAGGACAATTTTGTCGATCTGCCCCGTGAATCCATCTCGGCCCTCACCGGCCATCTCGACAGTCTGAGCGACGAGGGCTGATATGTTCGGTAACGATCTGTTTGAGCAGCTCTATGACCACCTGGATAAGGCGGTGTCTGGTGGCGCGGCCTATGTCAAACAAAGTGCAGAGGCGGTAAAAAAGGGGGTTGCTTCCAGCCTGCAGTGGATTTGGGAGGCCCTGCAGGGGGATTTCAACCCCAATCAAAGTGCAGGACAAATCGCCGCCAATGCGGTGCTGGGCCTCATTCCGGTCGTCGATCAGGTGCTGGATTGTCGCGATCTGATTGCCAATGCCCGGGATATTTCCCGTGATCCCAAGCAGCCGGATAAATGGGTTTTTCTGAGCTTTACCCTGATTGGCCTGATCCCGTCGCTGGGCTCAGCCCTCAAGGGGGTGTTGAAGATCATCTTCCTGTTTGTCCGCAAGGCGGGTGGGGATGCCACCAAGGCGATCAGACCCGCAATGGCGCCCGTGCTGACGTTTCTCAGTGATCCCAAGGTCAAGAAAGTGCTGGGTATCTCGCGCCTCGACAAGGTGCTGAAAGGATTTGCCGGCCAGATCCGTGGGCTGAGAGGACAGATTGCCGTCAGCGTGCTGCTGGGTTATCTGAATGATGCAGTCAAGTCACTGACCAGTTTGATCGGCAAGATCAAGGGATTGGCTCCTGCTTCAGTCAGGATCTGGCTTGAGCAATCCCAGCGTCTGGTGTTGCAGATGCAGTCACAGGCGGGTCAGATGCTGCCTGTCGCCATGGGGCCCGTGCTCAAATCCCTCGATGAGATAGCCGCGGGATTGGAGAAAGAGGCGGTCAAGCATGCCCCTGGTTACAAGGCCGTGCCCGGTGGTACCGTTATCCACCCGCTGCCGGACGATGTGGTCAAAGTGAACCTCAAGATCCTGAGCCGCTCGAAGAAAGGGATTTATGGTGAGATCATCAGCGACAACTGGATGGCAAACCACAAGTTCGAGAACCTGTTGCCAGAACATCGCCGGGTACGTAGCCTGAATGACAAGCCCAGAGGGCGGGGCATCGATGGTATCTACAAGAATACCAATCCTCCTCCTCCCTACGTGGTGACCGAGACCAAGTTTCGGACGGCAGGGGGGGAGTATATTGACGAGGATGGCACCAAGAGCACCAAGCTGTTGTCGATGACCAAGGGGTCGGGCAAGCAGATGAGCAATTTGTGGATAGAAAGGCGATTACCGGATGAAATAGCAGATAAAAAGCTATTGGCGGATATCAGAAAACAAAAATATGAATCTTGGTTGATGATCGTCGATGAGTCTGGTGAGGTGATTCAGATCACCAAGTTGAATAAGAATGCCGATGCTATCGGTACTATCCCGGTCAAGTAGGAGTAGAGAATGAGTTCGTTTATTGAGCAGCGTCGAGATCCACTATTATCTGAGGATTTCTTCTTGGTTCAGCTAGAAGACTACAAAGAATCGCTCTATTTTGACCAGGAGTGGTGGAGCTGGATAAATGATCCTCACCATGAACGCTGGAGTGACCCAGCAGGATTGCCTACTCGCTCTGGTGCCAGTGCGGGCATGTTTATGGATAATCTTGAACATCTGATCTTGCTTTATTCTGGCGGAGTCTCTCATGAAGAGGTTATTGCTCAGCTAGGCGTCGTCACTAAAGAGTTTTTACGCCATAAAAAAGAGTTTCCAGATGAACTGTTTTATTACTGGGAGCAAGATGCTTATCAATATCTGCTCTGGATGTTCTCATTAAGCATCCTCTATGGCCAGGATGAGATATTGCCCGAGTTGGTGCGTTATATCAGTAAGAATCCGGAAGGGGACGACGACCCGCTGTGGAGCGTACTGTTGGCCCGCCTGGGTTATCCTGGCTTCCCTCGAGGTCCAGAATCCTATATTCCAGAGGTGTACCGCCCGCTATTTGATGCCATCAAGGGAGATGGTGTGAATCCCACCAAGGTTGAGCGTCAGGCGAGCATCAAGCAATATCTCAAAGGATGGTACAAGGGGTGTAAAGAGTGCTATTGGCACGACAGGCACAAGGCAAAGCATGCCATCTACTTTGGCTATTGGGCTTTTGAAGCGGCGCTGGTCACCCTGCTTTATGAGCTGGATGACAGCAGCTATCGAGACATGCGCTATTACCCCAAGGATCTGGTCGATTATGCCAGAGCCAATGGTATTGCAGAGAAATGGCAGGCATTGCGAGTAGCCCAACATCCTATTGCCATGCCGGGTTCCGTGGTGGAGCAGGATGGCAACTGGCGCTGCAACCTGACCGATGAGCAGTGGCAGCTTCGCAAAGGGCAGCGCTTACCTTCCCAAACCCATGTCAACAAGGACGACATGTTGTTCTGGGTACAGGAGTAGTCCGCAGTGTATCGATCATGCATTGCCTGCGTGATCGATACATCGCGAACCGAGCATCGTTTTGGTGCTGCCGTGGTATTGCTTGGCCCCTTTGGCTCTGTATGAAAAAATCGAGAAAGAAAGGTGAAGGCGATAAAAAAACTATTTCTGCTCCTCTCTGTCATTATCTTGTCACCCCTGTTGATCCCCATGGTCTATGTCGAAAGACGAAGAAAGAAATGGCTTCTATCAATTTTACTATCCCCTCTGCCTGAAGAGATCAGAGCCGGCAGATTGAACGCGCTGATGAATACCCATACCGATGAGCTACAGGGCGGCATTGTGTCAACACTTGTTGAATTCAACTCTGATGAACATTGGGTGTGTCTTAATATTGACTGGCGAGACGTCGAGGAAGTTGAGTTGCAGGGTAACGCATTGGCGGATATTCACGGTATCAAGGAACATTTTATTTGCTCCGAACCGGGTGAGGATACATCGGTTTGGCACATGTTGGTGCTTTATGACTTATGGCTGCAAGCGCGAGGATATGAAGTCGTGCTTTGGGATATAGATGCAGATCAATATACAGGGTTTATTTGTCGAACGGATGTTCTCGATAAACTGTTAAACGAGGGGCGCAAGCTGGGTTTAGCTCTGGTCAAGCTGGATCATGTAAACGAACAATAAGATTATTGGGCGTCATGGGCATGTCCAGAACAAGGTCTGTTTAAAATTTGGTAAGCAATAGAAAGTCTATCTGGTTGTAAGCAAGCATTATGTACACAGCCACCCTTCCATCTTCATTATTTGCAGATACAAACGATGACATACCGCACATTATGTTTGGTACTGGCGAGCCATTGGCTCGCCGCTTGTTCCACTACGAAACCACAGACTGAATCCGATCTCATTCAAGCCGCTCAGCAGGGCCAAGGCAAGGCGCAATATGAGCTGGCCAATCGTTTGGCGGCCAAGCCGGATTATCCCGAGGCGATGCACTGGATGAAGCAGGCCGCGGATCAAGCAGGGCCTTTGGCAGCGGATGCCGACATTCGAGGAAAAGCGGCTCTGCAGGTAGGAAGCTGGTATCGGGTGGGTCTGGGTGAGCCGAAGAATCCTCAATTAGCCGAGAACTGGTGGCAGCGCTCGGCCAAGCTGGGCAACCGTGAAGCCAGTTATCAGCTGGGGAGGAATTGTCAGCAGCACAAAGGCAAGCTGGTAAGCGAGTGCCTCGACTGGTTCGAGCAGGCAGCCAAACGGGATCATGCCGAAGCGCAACTGATCCTGGGGCAATGGTATGCCAAGCAGCCTGGAGCCGATGTGGATGCTGTCAAATGGTTGGAGAAAGCCGCTGAGCAAGGCAATCGCGACGCGCAATATCAGTTGGGATTGCGCTACGAGCAGGGGCAGGGGGTAAGCAAACGCAGCGATGTGGCGCAGCGCTGGTTTGAGAAGGCTGCTGCCCAGCAGCAACCGGATGCCTTGCTGATCCTGGCACGCAAAGCTGCACCTGAGGAGGCGTTCAGTTTCTATCAGCGGGCTGCCAATGCAGGGTCTGCGCCAGCTCAACTGTGGCTGGGGCAGGCTTATCTGGCAGGAGAAAAGGTCGTTCAGGATCTTGCCTTGGGTCGTTATTGGCTGGAGCTGGCTGCTGGCAATGGTTCTCATGAAGCCGAATATCAGTTGAGCCTGCAACAGAGCGATGCTGCGGCGCGAGAGCATTGGTTGACGCGTGCCGCAGAAGGGGGATTGAGCCAGGCTCAGCTGGCATTGGCGCAATGGCAGCAAGAACGGGGGGACCTTGTGACCGCTCGTCAGAATTTTGCACTGGCTGCAGCACAGGGTGACGTCGATGCCCGTTATGCCTATGGCGAGATGCTGCGGTTGGGATTGGGCGGCAAGGAAGATTATGTGCAGGCGCTCAAACAGTATCGATTGGCTGCCAATGCCCAGCACAGAATCGCCCAATATCGCATGGGGATCATGCGTGAACAGGGGCTGGGAGCACCACGCAATAGAGTGCATGCTTATGCATGGTATTTGTTGGCGGCCACAGATGGTAATCAAGCGTCTGTCAACGCCCGTGATGAACTGGAAAAAGGCATGACGGAAAAAGAAAAAAGTGTTGGACAAAAGTTGGCGCAGCATTGGTTTTTACAACATAAAAATCAGCTGGAATTGTTTCCTGGTTAAGTAGAGGAATTACCTTTCAATCTAGGAACTCATCTTTTCAATGATCTCATTACGATGGCAATGCATTGTTTTCTTGGTTTTTCAATGAGTTCTGGCTAGCTGATGAAAGCTGCTTATCATGTCCTTTCATGTAATGGAATCCTATTGTGTGCTGTCGCGGCACAGTTTGACGCATGGATGGCATTATATTTTCGACAGTAAGTGACGTATTGAGTCGTTAATGATGAAAAATAACATTTTTAATTGTTGAAAAGTGAAATTATTTTCTGATATTTGATGTGGGTAATATGCCACAAATGTTTGTTTAGATTTGTGGGTTTAGGTAACCTTCTGTTTTTGTTGTGCTTTTTATTTTTGTTTTGCTTGTTTTATTAATGTCTTATTGACGGGTTATTGCCTGTGAATATACCATCTGCCGCAAATGGCGCCTTAAGCAAATATGACCTCTAACAAAGAGTAGAGGCACATCGGGTTGTATAAATACAAACGTGAATATTATGTTTTTGATTATTAGAGCTTTGCTCTATTCATATCAAAAGCATATCTGTTGGCCTGTGGACTTTCCTTGCGATATCCACCCATATCGTCAACTGTCATTTTTGACAGTTGTTGGTTAATCCATCGGCTATAAGCTTTTGGGTCTCTGTAGATCCATAACTTGGTATTTAGAGCATGGGAAAAAATATCGATGGCGCTACCGTTGCGCCCAAAGAACGTATCAATATCAAATATGTACCGGCGACCGGTGGGCAGCAGGGAGAAGTTGAACTTCCGTTGACCATGATGGTAGTCGGCAATATGAAGGGCCGTACCGAAGACACCCCGATCGAGGAGCGTCAGACCGTCTCCATCGACAAGAATAATTTTTCGTCCGTCATGAAAGAATCCGCACTGGAACTGAAGTTTTCCGTTCCTAATCGTCTGGAAGAGAACAGCCAGGATGCGTTGCCGGTTTCGATCAATATCCAGTCTCTGGAAGACTTCACCCCTGACCGCGTGGCCCAGCAAATACCTGAGCTGCGCAAGCTGCTGGAGCTGCGCGAAGCGCTGGTTGCCCTGAAGGGGCCGCTGGGGAATATTCCTGCTTTCCGCAATCGTTTGCAGGATCTGCTGTCCAGTGATGAAGCTCGTGAGCAGCTGCTCAAGGAGTTGGATTTGATTAAGCCTGCCGAGTGATCGCCGGGTTGGATTGACTGAACGAGAAGGGAACAAACATGTCTTTGGTCGAAGAACAGGTTCAAGCGGGGGCGAGTGCTGCCTCCTCGTCCTTGCTGGACGAAATCATGGCGCAGGCCCGCATTACCCCGGTGGATGAGGGCTACAGCGTCGCCAAGCAGGGCGTTGCAGCCCTGATCGCCAACATTCTGGACAGCGGCACCACCAGCGATCCGGTCAACAAGGCGCTGGTGGACAGCATGATTGTCGAGCTCGACAAGAAGCTCAGCAAGCAGATGGACGTCATCCTGCACGCCAAGGAGCTGCAGGAGATGGAGTCCTCCTGGCGCTCCCTGAAGCTCTTGGTGGATCGCACCGATTTTCGCGAGAACATCAAGATCCAGGTGCTGCATGCCACCAAGGAAGAGTTGCTGGAAGATTTCGAGTTCTCACCCGAAATCACCCAGTCCGGCCTCTACAAGCATGTCTATTCCAGCGGTTATGGTCAGTTTGGTGGCCAGCCGGTGGGGGCCGTGATCGGTGATTACGCCTTCACCCACAGCGCACCCGACATCAAGTTGATGCAATACGTCAGTGCGGTGGGGGCCATGGCCCATGCGCCGTTCATCTCCTCTGTGGCGCCATCCTTCTTCGGCGTCGACAGCTTTACCGACCTGTCCTCCATCAAGGATCTGAAATCGGTATTCGAAGGGCCGGCCTACACCAAGTGGCGCGCCTTGCGTGAGTCGGAAGATGCCCGTTATCTGGGACTGACCGCACCGCGCTTCCTGGCGCGTCTGCCCTACGACCCGACCGAAAACCCCATCAAGGGCTTCAACTATCAGGAAGACATCAGCTCGGACCACGATCACTACCTGTGGGGCAACACCGCCTACCTGATGGGCACTTCCCTGACCGACAGCTTCGCCAAGTATCGCTGGTGCCCGAACATCATAGGCCCGCAGAGCGGTGGCGCCATCCACGACCTGCCGGTGCACGTCTATGAGGCCATGGGTCAGCTGCAGGCGAAGATCCCGACCGAGGTGCTGATCACCGACCGTCGCGAGTACGAGCTGTCGGAAGAGGGTTTCATCACCCTGACCATGCGCAAGGACAGCGACAACGCCGCCTTCTTCTCCGCCAACTCGGTACAAAAACCCAAGGTGTTCCCGAACACCAAGGAAGGGCGGGAGGCTGAGACCAACTACAAGCTGGGTACCCAGCTGCCCTACATGTTCATCATCAATCGCCTGGCGCACTACATCAAAGTGCTGCAGCGCGAGCAGATCGGTTCCTGGAAGGAACGTCAGGATCTGGAGCGTGAGCTGAACAGCTGGATCCGGCAGTTTGTCGCAGACCAGGAAAACCCGCCGGCAGAGGTCCGCAGCCGCCGTCCGCTACGTGCCGCCCAGATCAAGGTGCTGGATGTGGAGGGGGAGCCGGGCTGGTATCAGGTCGCCATGGCAGTGCGTCCACACTTCAAGTACATGGGGGCGAGCTTCGAGCTCTCTCTGGTAGGTCGTCTGGACAAGGAATAAGGCCCGATGCCGCATCTCTCTTCCTGGGATAGAGGAAATGCGGCCAGCCTGTTTGATCGTATCCGGGGGGAGGGGCTTGGCTCCTCTCCCCGCTCGGAGTCTGAGGAACTGATCGCATCTGTCAAACGACAGCTCGAGCAGGTTCTCAACACCCGTCCCGGCAACTGTCGCAGTGCCCCCGAGCTTGGCGTCATCGATCTCAATGACGCCACCCAGGGCAGTGCTGACATCAAGGGGCGGATCCGGGAGGCGATCCGGCAATGCATCCGCCGCTATGAGCCGCGGATCGTGCACGTGGATGTACGTTCACCCGACTATCAGGCGAGTCCGCTTGAGATGTCGTTTCAGGTGACGGCCCACGTGCGGCTGGAGCATATCGAGCAAGTTACCTCGTTCAACGTCCATATGGACAGTCACCGTCACTACCGCATGGTCTGATCAATGTCGCTGGAACATTACTTCAGGGATGAACTGGCATTTTTGCGCCTGCAAGGGCGCGAATTTGCCGACGCCTATCCCGAGCTCACCCGCTTTCTGTCGGAGCAGAATACCGATCCGGACGTGGAGCGCCTGTTGGAGGGATTCGCCTTCCTCACGGGCAACCTGCGCGCCAAGATTGAGGATGAGTTTCCCGAGCTGACCCACGGTCTGCTCAACATGCTCTGGCCCAACTACCTGCGTCCCGTGCCCAGCATGACCATCATGCAGTTTTCGGTCATTCCGGGGGCCATCGCCCAGCCGGCGCTGGTCAGGCAAGGCTGCCAGCTTGACAGTCTGCCCCTGGACGAGGTGACCTGTCATTTCCAGACCTGTCACGATACCTGGGTCTATCCGGCCGATATCCGCCATATCGCGGCCCAGAGCGGCAACGATCTCTCCACCATCTCGCTGGACATCGCCCTGCATGCCCCCTTGCCGCTCAGCGAGTTGCAGCTGGACAAGCTGCGCTTTTTCCTTGGTGGCGACAGCTACACCGCCTATGAGCTCTACTTCTGGCTCTCCAACCAGCTCTCCCATATCGAGCTGGAGATCGACGGCAAGCGCTTTCGCCAGGAGGCCAAGGCCCTCAAATCGGTTGGCTTCGAGCGGGATGACGCACTCTTGCCCTATCCGAACAACGTCTATTCCGGCTACCGGATCCTGCAGGAGTACTTCTGCTTCCCGGAAAGCTTCCTCTTCTTCGAACTCTCCGGTGGCGAGTGGCCCAAACAGCCGTTGCCGGTGAGCGAATTCAAGGTGCACTTCTGCTTCGATCGGCCACTGCCGGCGGAGCTCAAGATCCGTCCCGACTCTTTCATGCTCAACTGCGTGCCGGCCATCAACCTGTTCCAGCACGACAGCGAGCCGGTCAACCTCAATGGCCGTCAGGCGGAGTATCCCCTCAAGGCAAGTTATCGCCACGCCGACAGCTTCGAGATCTTCTCGGTGGATCAGGTGGAGGGCTGGGTCGAGGGGAACCTCGGCCGCTCCCGCGGTACGCCGCGCATCTATCAGCCATTCGAGAGCTTTCAGCACCAGATCGAGCGGGCCAAGCAGCGGCTGGCGCTCTACTACCGGGTGCGGGTCAAGGAGGCGGTGAGCGGGGATGGTTTCGAACACAGCCTCTCGTTCGTGCGTGGGGATGAAACCACCACGGTCGAACTGGATGAATCCATCTCGGTGACACTCACCTGCACCAACCGCTCCCGCGCCGCCCGTCTCAAGGTGGGCAGCGTCTGCGTGCCGACCGGCAGCTCGCCCTCGTTTGCCACCTTCCGCAACCTGATCCGGCCGACCCGGCCGCTGCGCCCGGCGCTGGACGGCAGTCTGCACTGGACGCTGATATCCAACCTGTCGCTCAACTATGTCTCCCTGCTGCGCCGCGATGCCCTGGTACAGGTGCTGCGCACCTACGATTTTCCGGCGCTGCACGACAAGCAGGCCGAGCAGGCCTCGCGCAAGCGGCTGGCGGGGATCGAGGAGATAGAGACCAAGCCGGTGGACCGGCTGGTGCGCGGCATGCCGGTGCGGGGGCTCAAGTCGGTGCTCTCCATCCGCCAGTCCGCCTTCGGCAGCGAAGGGGAGCTCTATCTGTTCAGTACCGTGCTGGCCCACTTCTTCTCGCTCTATGCCAGCGTCAACGCCTTCCACCTGCTTGAGGTGGTCAATCTCGACAACAAGGAGCGCTACCAATGGCCAGTCCAGATCGGTCAGCACTCCCTGATGTGAACGCCACCCGGGAGGCGCCCCGCTTCAACTTCTTCCAGCTGGTTGAGCTGCTCAACCGGCTCGATGGCGCCGATCAGGAGCGAGGGCTCGACTACCTGCCGGGTGACGAGAACATCCGCTTCAAGGCGACCGCCTCTCTGGGATTTCCCACCAGCGACGTGCTGCAGATTGGCCGGGACGGGCAGGGCCGCCACGAGCTGGAGGTGGCCTTCCTCGGCCTGCACGGCAGCCAGTCGCCGATGCCCGGCTATTACCTCGATTCGCTGGCGTGGGAGTACGCCCAGGGGGAGCAGAAGCTCGGCCTGTTTCTGGACTTCTTCCACCACCGTCTGCTGACCCTGCTGCACCGGATCTGGCGCAAGTATCGCTACCACGTGCGGTTTCAGGACAACGGCGAGGATGGTTTCTCCCGCCTGATGTTCGCCCTGGTGGGGCTTGGCAATGAGGCGGTCTGCCAGAGCCTGCCGGTCAACCGGGCCAAGATGCTCTCCTACGCGGGCATGCTGGCCAGCCCCAGCCGCTCCCCCGAGGTGGTGGCCGGTCTGGTGGCCCACTGCTTCGATCTGGCCGACGTGCAGGTGAGTGCCTGGCAGTGGCGCAAGGTGCCTATTCATGAGGATCAGCAAAATCGCCTCGGCGGCGCCTGCGCCACCTTGGGGAGCGATTTTGTCATCGGTGACAAGGTGAATGACTGTGCCGGCAAGTTCTTGTTGAAGATCAACAACCTGAGCTTTGGCCAGTTTCTCGGCTTTCTGCCGAACGGGGAGCACTTTCACGCCCTGGTGACCTTTGTCTCCTTCATCCTGCGTGATCAGCTGGCCTGGGATCTGCGCCTGGGGTTTGGTCAGGAGCAGGCGAGGGGGTTGAGGCTGGGGGAAGAGCAGAGTGCCCGCCTGGGGTGGAGTACCTTTCTCGGCCAGCCGCCGAGTGATCCGTTCGTGACCATCTGCGTGCAGGAATAAGTGCAGACATCAGCAGCGCAGAAAATTTAACTACAGGAATCAGTGCAGGAGTAACTGTGGACGATTTTAACCAGCAACTTTCCCTGGTGGTGCTCAACAGCGAACAGCTCGACGGCAGCCAGCAGGTGCAGTACCGCTTCGACGAGATGGGGGGGACCCTGGGGGCCTCCGAACAGGATGACTGGCAACTGCGCGACAGGCTGGGGGCCGTCATGCCCGCCCACGCCCGCATCGAGCTCAACGACGGTCGCTTCTGCCTGTGCGATCTGAGCGGCCAGACCTATATCAACGGTGCCACCTCGCCCATCGGTCGGGCCCGCAAGGTGCATCTGGAGCAGGGGGACGAGCTCGTGGTCGGCCCGTTCCGGCTGCGCGCCTATCTGGGGGCCATCACCCCCGAGCAGAGCCTGCAACAGGTGCTGGGCAACCGCCCCACCGAGCAGCTCGACGAGTGGCTGACCAGCGATGAGCCGGTCGTGCCGGCTGACGATCCGCGTACCCTGGCGGCCGATCCCTTGCTGGCATTGCAGCAGGAGCGCAGGGCGCCCAATCCGTTGATGGATGGCCCGCTGGCGGACGCTCGCCTGCAGGCTTCACTGCGTTCACAACCGGATGTGGACGTCCCCCCTCTTGCCCCTTTTTCTGCTGTCGAGAACACCATGAACCAAGAATTTCTGGATATGCCCGCCATCGAGAACCATCCCGATTATCAGCTGTCGCTGGACGGCGTCGACCACGTGGCCCTGACCCCGCTGATGCGCGGTCTGGGTCAACCCTTGCAACTGCAGGACACCCAGCAGGCCCACGACATGCTCGAAGAGATGGGCAAGACGGTGCGGGCCATGGTGGAGGGGCTGCTGCAACTGCAAAACGAACAGGCCGCGCTGGCGGACAAGCATCTGCGCCCCATCGAGGACAACCCGCTGCGTCTGGGCCTCGACTATGACGAGACCCTGGCGGTGCTGTTTGCCGAGCAGAAGAGCCCGGTCCACCTGAGTGCACCGGCGGCGGTGGCCGAGAGCCTGCACAACGTGCGCATCCACCACGTGGCGAACCAGCAGGCCATCGGCGCGGCGCTGGACAGCATCCTGCAGGCGTTTTCGCCGCAGGCGCTGCTGGGGCGCTTCGAGCAATACCGCCGCAGCGGTGCACCGGGCACGGCCGACGAAGGCTGGGCCTGGGACATGTACCAGCACTACTACCGCGAGCTCACCTCCGCCCGCCAACAGGGGTTCGACAAGCTGTTTCACCAGGTGTATGCCCAGGCCTATGACCAGGCCGTGCGTCAGCAACAGGGACTGATTTGATGATACGTGCGCTGATGCTGGGCGCCGCGCTGCTGGCCCTGGCAGGTTGTACCACCATGGGCAAGATGGCCGACGTGGCCATGAACCCGGATATCCAGGTGGGCAGCAATGACAGTCAACCGACAACCCTGGGGTTGAGCCTGCTGGCGGAGCCTGACGTCAACCCCAACGAGAGCGGGGAGGCGGCGCCCATCGAGTTTCAGGTGGTGCTGCTGGCGGAGGATTCCAAACTGCTCGCCACCGACTACGACCAGGTGACTGCGGACGTGGAGAAGGCCCTTGGCAAGAACTATCTGGACCATCAGGACTACACCCTGCTGCCGGGCCAGTTCAAATACCTGCCCCCCATCAAGCTCGACGAGAAGACCCGCTACATCGGGGTGATCGCACGCTATGCCGACCCCGACAGCGCCGAGTGGCGCAAGGTCATCAAGATCAAGAGCAAGGGAGCGGCTTATCAAATCCTGGTGCACCTGCGCCTGGATGAAGTGGAACTGCAAAAAGAAGAAGAATAACCATGTCGAGTCGAAATCGGGTTATCTGGCGTGAGGGGCTGTTCATCAAGCCCCAGCACTTCCAGCAACAACAAAGACATTCGGATTACGCGCTGCACGCTCGCCTGAGCGCGCTGTCAGACTATTTCTATGGCTTGCAGTCGCTCGCCATCAACGAGGATTACCTGGGCTTTGGCCGCATCGCCCTGGTGGGGGCCACCGGTATTCTGCCGGACGGGACCGTGTTCAACATCCCCAATGACGACGTGCTGCCGACCCCGCTGGAGGTCACCGACGCCTCGGTGGCGAACCAGAAGGTCTATCTGGCGCTGCCGCTCTCGGTGAGCGGCGTCAACGAGGTCAATCAGGGCGGCCAGGTGGCCACCCGGTTGCAGGCCCATCGCCACGACGTGCGCGATCTGCACAGCGAAGGGGGGGACGTGGTCTCCCTTGAAGTGGGGCGGGTCAGTCTGCGGCTGATGCTGGAGCGGGAAGATCGCAGCGCCTATGCGTCGCTCGCCATCGCCCGCATTCTGGACAAGCGCCCGGACGGCGGCCTGGTGCTGGATCCCAACTTCATGCCCTGCAGCATCAGCGTCTCCGCCATCCCGACCCTCAAGCGCTTCCTCGGCGAGTCGGCCGGCCTCGTGGCCGAACGGGCTCGCAGCCTCTCTCAGCGCATTGCCGCGCCGGGTCAGCAGGGGGTGGCCGACGTGGCCGAGTTCATGATGCTGCAGCTGCTCAACCGGGCACAGCCCCAGCTCTCCCATCTGGCGCGCCTTGGCACCCTGCACCCCGAGCGGTTGCATGAGGCGCTGGTGCAGCTGTGTGGCGAGCTGATGACCTTTACCGACGAGTCCCGCCTGCCGCCCGAGTTCTCTGCTTACCGTCACGACGATCAGCAGGTGAGCTTCGAGCCGGTGATGCTGGCCCTGCGCCAGGCGCTCAGCACCGTGCTGTCGCCGCGCGCCGTCTCCATCCAGCTGCGCAAGCACCAGTACGGCATTATGGTGGCCATGGTCAACGAGAGCGAGCTGATGCAGAGCGCCGACTTCGTATTGGCGGTGCGTGCCCGCATGCCGCAGGAGCAGCTGCGCAAGCAGTTGCTGCAGCAGACCAAGGTGGCCTCCAGCGACAAGATCCGCGAGCTCATCAGCCTGCAGCTGCCCGGCATTCCGCTGCTGCCGCTGCCGGTGGCGCCGCGCCAGCTGCCCTATCACGCCGGTTACAGCTACTTCCAGCTCGACCGGCAGAGCCCGGCCTGGCAGATGCTGGCGGTGGGCAACACCCTTGCCTTCCACATCGCCGGCGACTTCCCCGAGCTCGACATGCAGCTCTGGGCCATTCGCAGCCAGTGATCGCACCAAGGAATAAGCAGAGATGACCACGGACATTATCAAGAACGAGCAACTCAGCGATCTGCTGTTCGATCATGCCGAGCAGCTGGACATGGATTCGGATTACTGGTTCCGCCTGCGCGGCCAGAGCATCAACCCGATGATCGATGCGGTGACCCCCTTGCTGGGGCTGGTGCAGCGGGTGCGCCTGCTGTCGCGCTACGACCGGGTGCCCGAGCTCTACCAGCGGGTGGTGACCGAGATCCAGGCCATCGAACAGGAGCTGATGGCCCAGGGCTACGAGAACGGGGTGGTGCTGTCGTTTCGCTACATCCTCTGCACCTTCATCGACGAGGCCGTGATGGGCCGCGACTGGGGCAGTCAAAGCGAATGGTCCGAGCACTCCCTGCTGACCCGATTTCACAACGAGACCTGGGGCGGCGAGAAGGTGTTCGTGCTGCTGGCCCGCCTGCAGGAAGACCCGGTGCGTTATCGCGACATTCTGGAGTTCATCTACCTCTGTCTGTGCCTCGGTTTCGAGGGGCGTTACAAGGTGATGAGCAAGGGACAAGGCGAGTTCGAGCGTATCGTCCGCCAGCTGCACAAGCAGTTGGCCCCCGAGGCCGGCGGCGAGGCGCCCAGCGTGTTTCACCTCGATCTGGGTCAGCAGGCCTCCCGCTATCAGCTGCGCAAGCAGGTATCCCTGCGCAGCCTGTTCATGGGCGGCGCGCTGATCCTGGCGCTGATCTTTGGCCTCTATCACCACCAACTCAATAACCAGACCCAGGACGTACTGCGTCAACTGGGCGAATTATTAAAATAAATACCTAAGGAGAGCACGCCTTGATTCGTATAGAGCTACCGGTACTGGTGGAAAGACTCAACCCCATCTGCCGTCACATGCTGGAGGAGGCCGCGGCCCTCTGCGTCAACCACCAGGGAGCCGAGATCCGCATCGAGCATTTGCTGCTCAAGATGCTGGAGACCCCGCTGAGCGACGTGCGCCAGATCCTGAAGGTGGCCGAGGTGGAGGTGGAAGAGCTCAAGACCCTGCTGCAACCGTCCGCTGCCGACGGCAGCTATGGCCAGGGTTACCCCTCCTTCTCGCCCATGCTGGTGGAGTGGCTGCAAGACAGCTGGCTGCTCGCCTCCGCCGAGCTGCAACATGCCCAGCTGCGCAGCGGCGTCATGCTGCTGGTGCTGCTGATGACCCCCCAGCGTTACCTGCCGGGTTCGGTGACTCGTTTGCTTGCCAAGGTCAATCGCGAGCTGCTGCGCCAGCAGTTCGACGAGTGGGTCAAGGAGTCCGCCGAGACGCAAGTTGCCACCGCCCCCAGCGGCAAGACGGCACAGGCAGCCCTGCCGGCCGATGCCAGCCTGCTGGCCCGCTTTACCGTCAACGTGACCGAACAGGCCCGCCAGGGCAGCCTGGATCCCGTGCTCTGCCGGGATCACGAAATCGACCTGATGATCGACATCCTCTCCCGTCGTCGCAAGAACAACCCCATCGTGGTGGGGGAGGCCGGTGTCGGCAAGAGCGCCCTCATTGAGGGGCTGGCCCTGCGCATGGTGGCGGGCCAGGTGCCCGAGAAGCTGCGCGGGGTCGAGCTGATGACCCTGGATCTCGGTGCCATGCAGGCCGGCGCCTCGGTCAAGGGGGAGTTCGAGAAGCGCTTCAAGGGGGTGATGCAGGAGGTCAAGGACGCCGTGCAACCTGTCATCCTGTTCATCGATGAGGCGCACACCCTGATCGGGGCCGGCAACCAGGCCGGCGGGCTGGATGTTTCCAACCTGATCAAGCCGGCGCTGGCACGGGGCGAGCTGCGCACCATCGCCGCCACCACCTGGGGTGAGTACAAGAAATACGTGGAAAAAGACGCGGCACTGTCGCGTCGCTTCCAGCTGGTGAAAGTGGGTGAGCCCGATGCCGACGAGGCCACCGTGATCCTGCGCGGCCTGCGCAGCATCTACGAGAAGGCCCACGGGGTGCTGATCGACGAGGAGGCGCTGCAGGCTGCCGCCCAGCTCTCCGCCCGTTACATCTCCGGCCGTCAGCTGCCGGACAAGGCGATTGACGTGCTCGATACCGCCTGTGCCCGGGTGGCCATCAACCTCACCACGCCGCCGCGCGCGGTCAGCCACCTGCAAAATGCGCTGCGCCAGCGCGAGCTGGAGATCCGCCAGCTGGAGCGCCAGAGCCTGATAGGTCTCGGTGACAACGCAGAGCGCCTGGCCGAGTTGCAGGCGGCCCAGCAGGCTTGCCGCGAAGAGCTGGCCGAGCAGGAGGCCCGCTGGCAGCAGCAGCAGGGGTTGGTGCACCAGATTGTCGAGCTGCGCGCGGCGCTGCTGGCCGATCAGCAGGATGAGATGCTGGCCAGAGAGGCGCTGGATCTCGCCGATGCGCCGCTCGATCCGCAGGCCGCTGCCGAGCAGCTGGCCAGCCTTGAGCGCGAGCTGGTCGAGCTGCAGCAAGGGGAAGTGTTGGTCTCCGCCCATGTCGACAAGACCCAGATTGCCGCCGTCATCGCCGAGTGGACCGGGGTGCCCCTCAATCGCATCTCCCAGGGGGAGCTGGATGTGGTGACCCGCCTGCCGGAGTACCTCGGCGAGCTCATCAAGGGGCAGGATGTGGCAGTGGCCCACCTGCACAAGCACCTGCTCACCGCCCGCGCCGACCTGCGTCGGCCCGGCCGTCCGCTCGGCGCCTTCCTGCTGGTGGGGCCGAGCGGGGTCGGCAAGACCGAAACCGTGCTGCAGATTGCCGAGCTGATGTTCGGTGGTCGCCAGTATCTGACCACCATCAACATGTCCGAGTATCAGGAGAAGCACACCGTCTCGCGCCTGATCGGCTCGCCGCCCGGCTACGTCGGCTTCGGTGAGGGGGGCGTGTTGACCGAGGCCATCCGGCAGAAGCCTTACTCCGTGGTGCTGCTGGACGAGGTGGAGAAGGCCCACCCGGACGTGCTCAACCTCTTCTATCAGGCGTTCGACAAGGGCGAGTTGGCAGACGGGGAAGGGCGCATCATCGACTGCAAGAACGTGGTCTTCTTCCTCACCTCCAACCTCGGGTTCCAGACCATCGTCGATCATGCCGAGCAGCCCGACGTGCTGCTGGACGCCCTCTATCCGGAGCTCGCCGCCTTCTTCAAGCCGGCGCTGCTGGCGCGCATGGAGGTGATCCCCTATCTGCCGCTGGGTCACGACACGCTAGTACAGATCGTGGGCGGCAAGCTCAACCGGCTGGTCAAGCTGCTCAAGGAGCGCTTTGGCGCCGAGGTGGTGCTGGACGACGAGGTGGCCGAGGAGATCCTGCTGCGGGCCAATCGCAGCGAGAACGGTGCCCGCATGCTCGAATCCGTCATCGACGGTGCCCTGCTGCCGCCTGTTTCCCTGCAACTGCTGCAGCGCCTCTCGGCCGGTGAACCCATCAAGCGCGTCCACTTTTCCGTGGCCGATCACCAGTTTGTGGCCGAGGTGGGGGCTTGAGTATGGAGCAAGCCCTCGCATTTGCCCTGGCCCTCACCGCCCAGCGCGATGAGCCGCACCTGTGCCACTGGTGGAGCTCGACCGTCCATGCCAGCTTCCAGCCCAGGGGGCTGCTGCTCGGCATGCTGGATGTGAGCGGCCGCCAGCTGGAGTGCCAAGGCTGGGTCAGGGGGAAGGAAGTGGCGCTGGGGCTGGCGGTGGACGATTTTTCCCACCCGCTTGCCTATGTGCTGCACAAGGCCCAGTCCCGTACCTGGGACTCCCTCTACGGCGGTGCCCGCATCGAGCACGCCGGTTTTCGCGCACTGCTGGCCAACCTTGGCCAGCAGTGCGGGCTGCATGCGTATCCGCTGCTGGATGGCAACGGCAAGCCGTTTGCCGTGCTGGCCCTGATGGATGAAGGGGAGGTGCTGCGGGCCTGGGCCGATGGCCCCGAGCTGGCCCAGCTCTCCCAGGTCTTTTGCAACCAGCTCACCCTCATTCGCGATCTCGGTCGCAGCCGGCGGGATCAGGGGGTACTGCGTGACTCCCTGCGTCAGATGAAGGGGGAGGGGGAGCGGCTGCGTCAGCACGAGAAGCTGCTCGGCGACCAGCTGGTCGGCCAGTCGGCGGTGATCCGCGGGCTGCGCGAGCAGATCAATCAGGCCGGCCAGCACAAGCTGACCGTGCTCATTCAGGGGGAGACCGGCAGCGGCAAGGAGGTGGTGGCAAGGCTGGTGCACCAGTGCTCCGATCGCGCCAACAAGCCCTTTGTGGCCATCAACTGCGCCGCCATTCCGGAGAACCTCATCGAGAGCGAGCTGTTTGGTTACCAGAAGGGGGCCTTCTCCGGCGCCCTTGCCAACAAGACCGGGCTGGTGGCCCAGGCCAACGGCGGCACCTTGTTTCTGGACGAGGTGGGGGACATGCCGGCTGCCATGCAGGCCAAGCTGCTGCGGGTGCTGGAAACCCGCAGTTACCGGCCGCTCGGGGCCGAGCAGGAGTATCACTCCGATTTTCGCCTCATCGCCGCCACCCATCAGCCGCTGACCCGCCATGTGGAGGAGGGACAGTTTCGGGCCGACCTCTATCACCGCCTCTGTCAGTGCCTGCTGCTGATCGCCCCCCTGCGCGAACACATGGACGACGTGCCGCTGCTGTGCCAGCACTTCATGGTCCAGTTTGCCGCCCAGGATGGCAAGACACTCGCCGGCTTGCAGCGCAAGTTCTTGAAACAGCTGCAGACCTATGACTTCCCCGGCAACGTGCGTGAGCTGCGCAACCTGCTGGAGGTGGCCTGTGCCCATACCCGCTCCGGGGAGGAGGTGGGGCTGGAGGCGCTGCCGCCGGAGCTGCGCGAGCGGGTCTGCGTCGAGCTGCCCGGCACCATGGACGACTACAACCACATCCGCGATCTGCGCCGGGCCATGCAGCAGTATGAGGCTTCCGTCATCGAGGCGCGGCTGCGCCACTTCCAGGGCAATCGGATGCTGGTGGCCGAGAGCCTCAACATTCCCAAGCGCACCCTGGATCACAAGTGCCAGAAACTGGAGGTGAACTGATGAGCATCCTCGGCTTGTTACCGCTGCTGTTGGCCACCAGTGCGGCTGAGGTTCCGCTGGACATGACGCGCTGGCAGGCCTGCCGGCAGGAACCCTCGCCGCTGGTACGGCTCGCCTGCTACGACGCCATCGGCAATGGCGCGGTCATTGTAGCCGAAGGGACAGCCCCCAAGTCGGCGGCCTGGCAGGCCATCTGGGCCCAGGAGCAGGCCCGCACGCCAGCGAGTGCGCCCTTTCTGCTGCAAAGTGACGCCGGCAGTGGCAGTGAAACCCTCACCCGCCCGGCACTGCGCGGGGCGACCCTGGCCATCGGCTGCGTCGACAGCATCACCCATATCCGGCTGCGGCTGGACAGCCCCTGGAGCGGCGAGAAAGTGCAGGTCGAGCTGGATGGTCAGCCGAGTGCCGGCTCCCAGAGCTGGTTTATCCGGGATCAGGGTCTGTTGCTGGAATATGGCCGTGGCCTGCCCGCCATCGAGGAGCTCAAGCGTTGGCAGGGCCATCGCGAGCTGCAGGTGCGGGCCGACAACGGTGCCCTCTTGCGGGTTGACCTGAGCGGCCTGAAAGAGGCGCTGGCACCGCTGCGTCAGCAGTGCCGCTGGTAGGAGGGGCGATGAGCTATCAACACCCCTGGTGTGCACGCCTGCTCACCAGCCTGCCGGATGAACAGATAAGAGGCGCCGTGCTGGCCGACGAGCCGCGCTGGGACTACGTGGAGACCGAGCTGGTCAAGCTGGGATCCCTCGCTCACAGCCAGGTGGATCTCAATGCGGTGGCCGAGGCCTGCCTCGGCTTGCTGGAGAGCCGCACCAAGGACATGCGGGTGCTGGCCCAGCTGCTGCGCTGTCTGCAGCACCCGGCCAAGGCGACCCCGCTGGGGGCGGCGATCAGCCTGCTGGAGGCCTGGATCCAGGCTTACTGGCTGCTGGCCTGGCCCGGCAATGCCAGCCAGAAGCAGCGGCTGATGGTGCAGATCGTCAAGCGCTTCGAAGGGGCCCTGCCGCGCATTTGCGAGAGCGCCTCGGCAGCCGAGCTGGCCCAGTTGCTGGCCCAGGCCGAGCAGCTGGAGCGGGTCTGGCTGGCGCAGTGTCCCGACAAGGGGGAGCTGCTTGACCCGCTGGTGATGGGGCTGAAGCGGGCCCAGCGCCAGCAGGTGGCACAGGCCGAGGCCAATGCGGCAGGGCAGCCCCAGAGCAGCGGCGCGGCGGCTGCGGGCTCCCCGGCCTCGGTGGCGTCGACCGCCAGCGGTGCCGGCGCCATGGTACTCAGCGGCGGTGGCGGCAGTGCTGGCGTCGACGTCGACAGTTCCAACGATCGTGCCTGGCGTCAGACCCAGCTCAAGGTGGCTGAGCTCCTGATCGAGCGCCAGCCGGAGGCGGCAGTGGGCTATCGGCTGCGCCGTCACGCCGTCTGGGCCGGGATCACGGCGGTCCCCATGAGCGGGGTGGGCAATAAAACCCCGCTGGCGCCCATGTCGGCGGACATGGTGGACGAGTACCGCGCCGCCATGAACGCCCCTGATCAGGGGCTCTGGCAGCGCATCGAGCAGAGCCTGACCCTGGCGCCTTACTGGTTCGAGGGACACAGGCTCTCGGCCGAGGTGGCCCAGAAGCTCGGCTTTGGGGCGGTGGCCCAGGCGATCGCCGAGGAGCTCGGGACTTTTCTGCAGCGCCTGCCGGCCCTGCGGGAGCTCGCCTTCAGCGATGGCTCGCCGTTTCTCTCCCCCGAGTGCAGCCGCTGGCTGCAACCGGCCAAGGGCGGCAGTGCGGGCAGTGGCGAGGCGGGGCTGGCCGAGGAGGTCGCCCAGCGCCACGGCGAGCAGGGGGTCGCGGCGGCGCTCGCCCTGCTCGATGAGCGGATGGCGCAGTTGAAAGAGCCAAGAGATCGCTTCCACGCCTTGCTGGTGCAGGCGGAGCTGTTGGCGCAGGAGGGCATGGAGGCGCTTGCGCGCCAGCACTATCAACACTTGTGGCAAGAGGCCAGTCGCCTCGGGTTGTCGCACTGGGAGCCCGGGCTGGTCAATCGCCTGGAGAGCCTGGCGGCGCCGTTGTCGAAATGAATGCCGAAATGAGTCATTGAGTCGGAGTTGGATCACATTTTATGTTCAAAACCATTTTTACTTTTCTGCGGCAACAGCTGCCGAAATTGAAACCCTCCTGGCCCCTGCTCGGTGCTGTGCTCTGGGTGCTGGCTCTCATTCTGGTGTGGTGGCTGGGCCCTCGTCTCGAGGTGCGCGGCGCCAAGCCGTTCGAGCCGCTGTGGGGGCGGGTGGTGTTCACCCTGCTCTGGCTCTGGTTGTTGCTGGGAGTGGTCTCCTGGCGGGTGTGGCGCAAGATGCAGCAGCTCAAGGCCGAGCGTCAGCACGAGGTGGTGCTGGAGCAGGACCCGGTCAAGGGGCTCATCGACAGGCAGACGCTGTTCCTCGATCGCTGGCTGCAGGCGTTGAATACCCATCTGGGCAAGGGGGCGCTCTACGCCATGCCTTGGTATCTGGTGCTGGGCCTGCCCGGCAGCGGCAAGAGCAGCCTCATTCACCGCGCCAACCCGGCCAACAAGCTCAACCCGAGACTCGACACCGAACTGCGCGACGTGGCGCAGGATCAGCTGGTGGATTGCTGGCTGGGGGAACAGGCAGTGATGCTGGATCCCGCCGGTGTGCTGCTCTCCCAGAGCGAAGCCGAACTGGATCCGCAGGCGCGCAAGCATGAGCGGCTCTGGCTGCACCTGCTTGGCTGGCTCAATGAACACCGCCGTCGCCAGCCCCTCAACGGCCTGGTGCTGACCGTGGATCTGGCCTGGCTCTCCCACGCCAGCGTGGCCGAACGCAAGGCTTATGCCCAGCTGATGCGCTCGCGCCTGCAGGAGGTGTCGGCCACCATGAATACCCGGTTGCCGCTCTATGTCACCTTCACCAAGCTCGATCTGCTGCGCGGCTTTGAGGTGATCTACCAGCAGCTCGACAAGGAGGCCCGCGAGGCCGTGTTGGGGGTGACCTTCAAGCCGGGTGCCGACTGGCAACAGGATCTGGCCCAGTTCTGGGATCAGTGGGTGGACAACCTCAACCAGAATCTGCCCGAACTGATGCTGAGCCGGCTCGATGCCGCCCAGCGCAACGCGCTGTTCTCGTTCGTGCGCCAGCTGGCGGGCCTCAAGGATTACGTGACCAGCCTGCTGGCCGAGACCCTGGCCATTGAGGAGAGCAAGCCACTGCTGGTGCGCGGGGTCTATGTCAGCTCCGTCTATCAGCAAGGGGTGCCGTTCGATGCGTTTGCCCAGGCGGCCTCCCGCCGCTACAACCTGCCAGAGCCCATCCACTCGGCCCTGCGCGGGGAGTCCAACACCTATTTCGTGCGCCAGCTGTTCTCCTCCATCATTTTCCCGGAGGCCCATCTGGCCGGCGAGAACCGACTGCATACCCTCTATCGCCGGCGCCGCATGGCCATCGGCCTCAGCTGTCTGTCGCTCTTCTCGGCCGCCCTCATCGGTGGCTGGCACTACTTCTACCGGGTCAACGAGGAGGCGGGTCGCAACGTATTGACCAAGGCCCAGGCTTTCATGGAGACCAACGAGGTGGCCGACGCCCACGCCTTCGGGGTGAGCCAGCTGCCGCGCCTCAACCTTATTCGCGAGGCGACCCTCTCCTTTGGCAACTACCGCGAGCGGATGCCGCTGGTGGCGGATCTTGGCCTCTACCAGGGGGACGAGATTGGTCCTTATGTGGAGGGCTCCTACCTACAACTGTTGAGCCTGCGCTTCCTGCCGGCCCAGATGCAGGGATTGCTTGAGGATCTCAACCAGGCGCCTGCCGGCAGCGAGGAGAAGCTCGCCATCCTGCGGGTGATGCGGATGCTGGATGACGCCTCCGGTCGCAACAAGGAGCTGGTGGCGCAGTACATGGCAAGCCGCTGGCAGAAGGCCTTCCCGGGGCAGGGCGCGGTGCAGGAGCAGCTGATGGGGCACCTGGACTATGCCCTCGATCACACCAACTGGTATGGCGCCAGGGCCGAGCGGGATCAGGCCGCCATCACCGCCTTCGTGCCGTTCAAGGAGCCGGTCTACGGTGCCCAGCGCGAGCTCGGCAAGCTGCCCATGTATCAGCGGGTCTATCAGAATCTGGTGGTGAAGGCCGGTGATGTATTGCCGCCGGATCTCAACGTGCGCGACGAGGTAGGCCCCACCTTCGACACCGTGTTTGCCCTGCGCAGCGACAACGCCGGCCAGGTGCCGCGGCTGCTGACCTGGCCCGGTTTCAACGACTTCTTCCTCAAGCAGGACAAGGCGCTCATCGATCTCACCGCGATGGATGCCTGGGTGCTGGGCCAGCGCAAGCTGAGTCAGTTGAGCGAGGCGGATCGCAAGGAGATCACCCGTCAGGTCAACGACCGTTACGTCACCGATTACGTCAACCAGTGGCAAAAACTGCTGACCAATCTGGACGTGCAGACCCTGGAGAGCCCGGAGCAGGCGCTGGACGTACTCGCCGCGATCACTGGCAACGATCAGCCGTTCCAGCGGGTACTGGCCTCGCTGGATGACAACACCCGCATTCGCAAGATCTCCGATGTGGAAGGGGACCCGGCCCAGGCCATCAGCGCCCGCATCGGTCGTCCCTTCATGGCCACCAATGCGGCGCTCAGCGGCCGCGGCGAGCAGGGGCCGCTCATCTCCGAGGTCAACCAGAAGCTGGTGGAATTGCAGCACTACCTGGAGCTCATCGTCAACGCCACCGAGCCGGGCCAGTCCGCCTTGAAAGCGGTGCAGCTGCGCATGACCAACAAGTACGCCGATCCGGTGTTCGCCCTGCAGCAATATGCCCGCAGTCTGCCGGCCCCGCTCGATCGCTGGGTGGGTCAGCTCTCCGAGCAGAGCTCGCGACTGGTGATCGACCTGGCCATGTCCTCCCTCAATCAGGAGTGGCAGGACAAGGTGCTGGCCCCCTTCAACAGCCAGCTGGCCGGTCGTTATCCGTTTGATCCGAGCTCGAACAAGGATGTGCCCCTCTCGGAGATGGAGCGCTTCTTCGCACCTAACGGGACGCTGGACAGCTTCTATCAGGTCAACCTCAAGCCTATGGTGGAGAGCGGCCTGATGGAAGGGGAGTTCAGCTCGCCCATCCAGGCCGAGCTGGTCAAACAGCTGGACCGTGCGGCTCGCATCCGTCAGATCTTCTTCAGTCAGCAGGGCAACCTGGAGGTGCAGTTCGCCCTCGAGCCCATCGAGCTCACTGCCAACAAGCGGCGCAGCGTGCTGAACCTGGATGGCCAGCTGCTGGAATACGCCCATGGCCGCCGTACCAAGATCCCGCTGGTGTGGCCCAACACCATGCGCGACGGGGCCGAGAGCAAGATCACCCTGGTGCCGGCCGCCCGCGAGCGCTCACCGCGCAGCGAAGGCTTCGTCGGCCCCTGGGCCATGTTCCGCCTGATGGACAAGGGGGAGCTGACCCAGGTCAATGACGCCACCTTCGATGTGCGCTTCCCGGTGGATCAGGGGGCCATGACCTATCGCGTCTACACCGACAGCGCGCAAAACCCCTTCACCGGCGGCCTGTTCAGCCAGTTCAGACTGCCCGAATCCCTCTATTGATCGCGTCGGGGGCACGTTGTGCCCCCTTCCTGCGTTGGAAGTTCATATGTCACAGAATCAACAAGGTCAGCAGGCCCTGAAAGTGGGGCGCGACCCCAGGATGTTGCCGGAGTACGAGGCGCTGCGGGCCGAGATCAACAAGCTCAGCCACGCTTCGCGCCCCGAGGTGGACTGGCAGCGGATCCATCAGCTCGCCAGCCTTATCTTCGAAAAACACGGGGTGGATCTGCAGACCGCCATCTACTTCACCCTGGCGCGCTCGCGCCTGCAGGGGCTGAGCGGTTTTACCGAAGGGTGCGAGTTTCTCGCCAACCTCATCGTCACCCAGTGGGAGAGCTTCTGGCCACCGGTTCATCAGGAGCGGGCCCGCATCGAGATGCTCGACTGGTTCATCGCCCGCATCAGCGACGTCATTCGCCAGTACCAGATCAGCCACGAGGACAAGCGGCTGATCTATCGCTGCGAGCGGGCGCTGCAGCTCATCAGCGAGAAGCTGCACAATGCGGGTCTCAGCCGCATTCCCCGGGTCGAGAATCTGGTGCACTTCATCGAGGGGTATACCCACCTGTTCGATGAGACCGAGATCGTCATCGTCTCTGACGAGCCGGGCCTCAAGGAGGATCTGCAGATCCCGCCCATGGTGTTCTTCAAGTCAGACATGGAGAGTGATCACGGCAGCACGGTTTCGGCATCTGCTCCGCACCTGCCCCAGGGCAGCATTCTGGTGGGGCGCGAGAAGGGGCAGGTCAAGCCCACCGTGCTGAAGATTGAGCAGCACCGCCGGCAGCGCCCCGCCTGGTTCTGGTTTGGCTGCGGCCTGCTCAGCTGCGCCCTGCCGGTGATGGGCTGGCTCGGCTGGCAGCAACATCAGCAGGAGAAAACCGTGGCGGCCCAGCGTCTGGTGCAACCGGCCGCCGAGCTGCCCCGAGCCCTCAACTATGACGACATTCGTCAGGCTCGCATCGTGCTGGGGGAGCAGACCCTGCAGAACATGGAGAGCGATCTGGTGGCCCGCTACCAGAATCAGTTGACCCGGCTCGAGCAGACGTCGCCGCTCTACTGGTATCGCTACGGCGAGGGGCTGCGCAACTCGCTCTTGATGCTCTATCCCGACTCGCTGGCGGTCAAGGCGCTGGACAAGCAGTGGCAGGCACAGCTTGGCGGCCAGCAGGGGGATGTCATCAGCGTGCCCACCTACTTGGATGCCCGCGCCGGGGTGGATGCCCTGCTCGATCAGCTGCTGGAGCTGGAGCGCCAGCGCAAGACGGTGACCATCTCCTACCTCAAATCCCAGCTCTACGAAGTGCAGAAGAACCTGATGCAGAACATTCCGTTCAGTCTGCGCCTCGGTGAACTGGAGGCGAGAAAAGCCTCCCAGGAGCCCATCACGGCTGCCGAGCTGAAGAGTCTGGAAAATGATCTGAAAGCGCTCAATATCCGCCTCTATCAGCTGCAGCAGGGCGCTTCTGGTAGCTGAAAATGCTGCCTTGAGCAAAAAATTGCGCAAGCTGTGGTGAGTTTGACTGGCAAGGCAAGGTTTGCCGGGAAACTTGCCCTGTCTTGCGCAATGGATTGCAGCAGATTGGTCAGATGCCGCGAGCTTGAATCGTAATTGACTGATTTTTAATGTGATTGTGGACGACTTGGCCATGGCATGGAGGCTGCTGGGTCGCCGTTCCAACTGTCTCTGCACCAGACTGCGCTTGCACCATGGTTGCCCCACGGAGAATCCAGATGTGCCCTTCTATTGCATTGCTCGGTGACATCGGCACCGACCACGATGGTTTCCACCCATCCCCCGTGATTGCTGCCAGCCCGGATGTGTTCCTCGATGGCAAGCCGGTGGCCCGCCAGGGTGATCCGCTGGCCCCCCACGACAAACCCAACAATCCACCCCATCCGCGCAGCATCTCGGGCGGCGTCGGCTCTGTGCTGGTCAACGGCAAACCCATCGCCGTGACCGGCACTGCCGTTGGCTGTGGCGGCGTGGTGATTGGTTCAGGCAGCGGACAGGCAGGTTAAGGAGCGCTTCATGGCAGACAGCACAGGATTACAATTTACCGTCAAGGTGGGGGCCCTGCCCGAGAGTACCTTCGTGGTGGCCGAGTTTGCGCTGGATGAAGGGCTCAACCGGTCATTCAACTTGCGCCTTGAGCTGGCAAGCAGCCAACCCGACATCGACTTTGGCGCCGTGCTGGACCAGCCGTGCGAGCTGCTGGTGTGGTACAACGGCGAGCTGCAGCGCCGGGTCTGCGGGGTGGTCAGTGACTTCGCGCAGGGTGACAGCGGTTTTCGCAGGACCCGCTATCAGCTGCTGGTGCAGCCGGCGCTGTGGCGGCTCTCTTTGCGCCAGAACTCCCGCATCTTCCAGGCGCAAAAGCCCGATGAAATCCTCTCCATCCTGTTGCAAGAGCACGGCATCACCGATTATGCCTTTGCCCTCAAGAACGAGCATGCCAAGCGGGAATACTGTGTTCAGTACCGGGAAACTGACCTCGATTTCGTCAACCGCCTCGCCGCCGAAGAGGGGATGTTCTACTTCCACGAGTTTGAAGCGGGCAAGCACCGCATCGTGTTTGCCGACGATGCGGCGGCATTGACCCAAGGCCCCGAGCTCTTCTTCAACCTCGGCAACCGTTCCCTCGAGCAAGGCCCCTATGTGCGCCAGTTCCACTACCGGGAGGCGGTGCGCCCGTCGGATGTGGAGCTCAAAGACTACAGCTTCAAGACGCCGGCTTACGGCCTCTCCCACAAGAAAGTGGGGGCGGAGCTTGCGCATCAACGGGATACCTACCAGCACTTCGATTTCCCGGGCCGCTACAAGCAGGATGGCAGCGGCAAGGCGTTTGCCCAACATCGGCTGGATGCGCTGCGCAACGATGCGGTGGCGGGCAGTGGCAAGTCCAACAGCGCCGCCTTGCTGCCAGGGCAGAGCTTCTCGCTGACCGAACACCCCAACGGCAGCCTCAACACCGACTGGCAAATCGTGCGCATCCAGCACACCGGCTTGCAGCCGCAGGCGCTGGAAGAAGAAGGCGGCAGCGGCCCGACCGTCTACCACAACGAATTCGGGGTGGTGAAAGCGAGCACCACCTGGCGGGCACGCATCGGCAGCCCGGAGGCCCCTCACAAGCCGATGGAGGATGGCCCGCAAATCGCCATGGTGGTGGGCCCCGAAGGGGAGGAGATTTACTGTGACGAACACGGCCGGGTGAAGCTGCAGTTCCCGTGGGACCGCTACGGCAGCGCCAACGACCAGAGCTCCTGCTGGGTGCGGGTCTCCCAGGGTTGGGCCGGCGGTCAGTACGGCATGATGGCCATCCCGCGTATCGGCCACGAGGTCATTGTCTCGTTCCTGGAGGGGGACCCGGACCAGCCCATAGTCACCGGTCGCACCTACCACGCCACCAACCGGCCGCCGTACGAGTTGCCGGCCAACAAGACCCGCACCGTGCTGCGCACCGAAACCCATCAGGGTGAGGGTTTCAACGAGCTGCGCTTTGAAGACCAGGCGGGCAAGGAAGAGATTTACATCCACGGTCAGAAAGACCTGAACGTGCTTATCGAGAACGATGCGGCGTGGCACATCAAGCACGACGAACATCGGGATATCGACAACGAGCGGGTGACCCGCATCAAGGCCAATGACCACCTGACAGTGGAGGGTGAGAAGCGCGACCAGATAAAAGCCGACTACTCGCTGACGGTGGATGCCAGCCTGCATCAGAAGCTGGGGCAGTCGCTGCTGGTGGAAGCCGGGCAGGAAGTGCATATCAAGGTGGGCGACAAGCTGGTGCTGGAGGCTGGTTCCGAGATCACCCTCAAGGGCGGCGGCAGCTTTGTGAAAGTTGACCCGAGCGGCGTCAAGCTGGTGGGCCCCGCCATCAAGCTCAACGCCGGCGGCAGCGCAGGGTCAGGCTCTGGCTGGGCAGGTCAGCCTCCCGTTACTCCCAAAGGCGTGGAAGTGGTGAAAGCCCCTGACTTGGCTGAACTGGTCAAGGCCATCCCCACCGAGAAGGCGATGGAGGCGCTCTTGAAAGAAGAGAAGCCCGGTGCGTTCTACCTCTTTTCTGAATAAGGAAACAGCATGAAGTTTGCATTTCCCATCCTCACTGCCAAAGGGGAAGAGTTCAAAGATGCCAAGGCATTGACGGCGCTGATCAATGGCGAGCAATCGGGCCACTATCTTCTTGGCAATCACAACAAATGGCATGGTGGCATTCATATCAGCGACAAGAGTGCCCCTTGGTGCAAGGATAAGTATCCTGTCAGAGCCATGGCCGATGGCAAGGTGGTGGCCTTCCGGATGATGAAGGATTACCTGACCTCTGAATTTCAGGGGGAGTCCTTGCGTTATTCCAACTGCTTCTGCCTGGTACAGCACGAATATTGTGAAATCAATGCAGAGACCAAGGCGAAAAACGAGTTCACTTTCTACTCGCTCTATATGCATCTGCTGCCTTGGGATCAGTACCAAAGTACCGATAAGCTGGTACTGAAGAAGGGATGGAATGCGCGCAATTCCGTTCCCCATGCCAATCCTGATGCCGAGCAGCAGCGTGTTGATGCCGCCTTGCCGCGCTTCACGCTACCTAAAGATACCGAACTGGAAATGGACAGTAACACGCCTCCTCAAAAGGGGAGCGTTGGGGACAAGGAGTATGATTTCATCAAGGTGACGATCAAGAGCCAGCTGTCCAATACCCAGATGAAAGAGGCCGAGAAGGCCGGTGTTGTGGTCAGTCAAGGGAGTTCGGTCTGGATCGCCAATAGTCCGGCCGCTGTTGAGGTGATTAAACCCAACCTGCCTACCTGGCTATTCGATCAGATAGAGGCGGAACTGCTGACTAATATGGTTGGCCGTGCGGATCCTGGAGTTGATGGGCCTACAGGTCGTCCGGTGGTGGGAAAGAAAAGTGTTTCTCTGCCTGCCGGTACCAAGTTGAAGTATGATGCCCACCGACTCGAATTCCATTGGGTGGGTGACAAGGCGCGCAAGATGGCCAGATGCGAATATGTGACACCGAATGCAGATGGTGCTGCGGGTAGTTGCGGCATGGCCTGGGTGTGCGTCGAAGATGAATTTATCAAGGTAAATGTGCGTACACCTTCCCATCTCGGTGAGTTATATGTGTTGCCATCTCCCGTGGCCATTGCCGCAGGTGAGACCATAGGCTATCTCTGCCTGGTGGAAACGCCAGGCTCTCTGATTGGAGGCAAAAAGAGCAAGCATCAAGTCCATCTTGAAGTCTTCACCCAGGATCCTCGTCTTGACGATGTGCTGGCCAACAAGGCGGGAACAAAAGGCGGTGCTACCTATGCCAAGGTCCCGGCGGAACTCGTCTTATACGAAAAGAAAAAGCAGGATGGTAAAGATCTCTGGGTAGCGACTGCTGACAAAAGCCAAGAAGAACTGGTTGAATCACCCAAGCTTGAAAAAGACACTGCCAAGCAGGAGTGGCTCAGCGTATCGTCAGGAAAATATGTCAAGAAAGAGCAAGTGGAGCTTTTGAGCCAGCATGATTGGTTGAAGATTGGTTTTAAAAAGGTCGATGGTTCCAGTTCCGATGGGTATTTGGATCCTGACGCGCCACCCACCTTCTTTACCGAATTAGTAAAGAGTTTCGATACGGATACCTGATTACCCATGACCCTCAGCCAGCTTCAAGAGCCGATATGGCATCGGAGGGCTTGCCACGACTGCATGCCCCA